>NZ_CP162006.1:2548612-2867189 GCF_040822085.1 Rhodoferax sp. WC2427
AGATTGGGCATGCTGAGATGGCAGTGGGAATCAGTGAACATCGGGTAAACATGGCCGCGCGCCGCAGCGCGCAGAAAGGCTAAATCGTTTGCGTGGGGCGGTCGGATGCCAGGTGCGGCCCGAGAATCTCTTCAATCTTGATCTTCAGCACGCGGGCCTTTTCCTCTTTGGGAAACTGGATGCCCACGCCCTGGGTGCGGTTGCCTGCGGCACGCGCAGGCGTGACCCAGGCCACACGCCCGGCGATGGGGTAGCGCTGCGGGTCGTCCGGCAACGAGAGCAGCACATACACATCGTCGCCCAGCTGGTAGTCACGGGCAGTGGCGATGAACAGGCCGCCCTCGGTGAACATCGGAATGTAGGCCGCGTGCAGCGCGCCTTTTTCCTTGATGGCCAGTTGGATGACGCTGGGGCGGGGCGAGGAATGGTTGCTGCTCATGGCCGCGAGTTTAGGACGTTTTGGGCCCGGCCCACCAGCGATTCCAGCAGCAGCCCCGCATTGAAGGGGTGCTCGACCACGCGGGCGGTGGCATTCAGGTCTTTGGACCACTGGGTCAGGGCTGCCACCGAGGGGGAAGCTGGCAGGTCGCTGGCCGCAAAAAACCGCGGTGCGGCCCCCACGCGGGCCAGCAGCAGGTCGTGGCAAAGCTTTTGCAGGGCATCGACCACCTGGGCCGGAGCCCAGTCGGCAAACACGGTCAACAACCCCTGCCCCACGGCGCGGGGAATGGCCGACCAGCTGTGCGCGGTGCGCCCGGCGCGGGCCCATTGCAGGGCGTCTTCCGGGCGGCTCCCGGCAGCGGCCAGCAGCACGCCGGCATCGGCCGCGGGCACGCCCTCGGCCTGCAGCCAGGCGGTGGACACGTCTTTTTCGGGCCAGACCATGTTGTGCCCCATGCAGCGGCTGCGGATGGTGGGAAGCAGCTGGTGGGCGGCTCCGGTGGCCAGCACAAACTTCACGTCGCCCGGCGGCTCTTCCAGGGTTTTGAGCAGGGCGTTGGCCGTAATGTGGTTCATGCGCTCGGCCGGGTACACCAGCACCGCCTTGCCCCGGCCCCGGCCGCTGGTGCGCTGCGCAAACTCAACGGCATCGCGCATGGCATCCACGCGGATTTCCTTGCTGGCCTTGCGCTTTTTGTCGTCAATGTCGGACTGGGCCTTTTCGCTCAGCGGCCAGCCCCGCTCAACCATCATGGCCTCGGGCATCAGCAGGCACAGGTCGGCGTGGGCGTGCACCTCAATGGCGTGGCAGCTGGCGCACTGGCCGCAGGCACCCTGGGCGGTGGGCACGTCGCACAGCCAGGCACGCACCAGCTCCATGGCCAGCGTGTACTGGCCCAGGCCGCTGGGGCCTTGCAGCAGCCAGGCGTGGCCGCGCTGGGCCAGCAGGCTGTCGCGTTGCTGTGCCACCCAGGGGGGCAAGACAGGGTTGCTCATAGGCTGCCCAACCAGCCGCGTTGCACCAGTACGGCATGGATCTGCTGCCACACCGCGTCGCGTTCCCCATCCGCGTCGATGCGCGCAATCCGCTGCGGAGCCTGGGCGGCACGCTGGGCGTAGCCCTGGGCCACACGGGCAAAGAAAGCGGCGGGTTGGGATTCAAAACGGTCGGGCACGCGGGCCCCAGCCAGCCGCTCGGCGGCGACAACGGGCGGCAGATCGAACCACAGCGTGAGGTCAGGGTTGCGAATGAAATCGGCCCCCAGCGCTGGTACTGCCTGCACAAACAGCTCTAAATTAGATAGCACGCCCCAATCGAAGCCGCGCCCACCGCCCTGGTAGGCGAAGGTGGCATCGGTGAAGCGGTCGCAGACCAGCACTTCGCCCCGCGCCAGGGCCGGTTCGATCACCTGCTGCAGATGGTCGCGCCGGGCGGCGAAGACCAGCAAGGCCTCGGTCAGCGGGTCCATGGCGTCGTTGAGCACCAGGGCCCGCAGCTTCTCGGCCAGTGGCGTGCCGCCAGGTTCGCGGGTCAGCGTGACCACCCGGCCCTGGGCCCGGAAGGCATCGGCCACGGCAGCGATGTGGCTGGATTTGCCCGCGCCATCGATGCCTTCAAAACTGATAAAGATGCCGGGTGGGTTCATTTTTTGCGTTGGAACTTGTTGACGGCCGTGTTGTGCTCGTCCAGGCTGCTGCTGAACTGGCTGCTGCCGTCGCCGCGCGCCACAAAGTACAGGGCGGTGGTGCTGGCGGGCTGCACGGCGGCCAGGAGCGATTGCTTGCCGGGCATGGCGATAGGCGTGGGTGGCAGGCCCCGGCGCAGGTAGGTGTTGTAGGGCGTGTCGTTCAGCAGATCGCGCTTGCGCAGATTGCCGTCAAAGTCGGCGCCCAGGCCGTAGATCACGGTCGGGTCGGTCTGCAACGGCATGCCGATGCGCAACCGGTTGTTGAACACACCCGCCACCAGGCTGCGGTCGCCCGACTGGCCGGTTTCCTTTTCGATGATGCTGGCCAGGGTCAGGGCCTGCTCGGGCGTTTTGGCCTGTGTGGTGGGCTGGCGCAAATCCCAGGCAGCGGCCAGATGTTTGTCCATGGCGTGCATGGCCCGCTTGAGCACCGCAAGGTCGCTGCTGCCTTTGGAATAGGTATAGGTGTCGGGGAAGAAGCGGCCCTCGGGATGGACACCCGGGCGGCCCAGCGCGGCCATGATGGAATCATTGCCCAGCGCTTGACTGTCGGGCTTGAGCTGCTCTGCTTTGGATAGCGCGGCACGAACCTGGGTGAAGTTCCAGCCCTCCACCAGCGTCACGGCCCGCAGCGCCTCGTCGCCGCGCACCAGCTTGTCCAGCAGGCTGATGGGCGTGGCACCGGCGGTGATCTCATAGCTGCCCGCCTTGATCTGGCGGCCGTTGCCCGAAGCGCGGAACCAGGCGTAGAGCAGCACTGGCGAGGTCTGCACCCCTGCGTCCACCGCCGCCTGCGCCACGCCGCGCGCGCCGGTGCCGGACTCGATAGCCAAATCCAGCGACGGCGCGGCCAGGGCCAGCGGCTGGTGTAACCACCACCATGCTGCGCCGCCGCCCACACCCGCTACCAAGAGCAAAACCAATATCAGACGACGCACAGCCTTACAAGCCTTATAGATAACAAGGGGGGATGATAATTCACGCTATGAACCTTTTACCCAACGGCTCCGCCCCCCTCACCCACCTGGGCATCATCCGCGCCGAAGGTGCCGATGCTGCTAAATTTCTACACGGCCAGCTGACACAGGACTTCGCGCTGCTGGGCCAGACCGAAGCCCGCCTGGCCGCGTTTTGCAATGCCAAGGGCCGCATGCAGGCCAGTTTTATTGGCTTCAAACGCAGCGCGACCGAGATCTTGCTCGTCTGCCACCGCGATCTGCTGGCCACCACCCTGAAGCGCCTGGGCATGTTTGTGATGCGCGCCCAGGCCAAATTGACGGATGCCACCGCCGACTTCGACCTGTACGGCACCATCGGCGGCCCGGCCCAGCCCGCCTGGACCACCACCACGGTGGACGGCACCACCACCGTCGCCCTCTACCCCGCCGACGGCCAGCCCCGCGCGATGGTCATCGCCCCCACCGGCAGCCCCGCGCCCGCAGGCCCGGTGCTGGGCCTGGACCTGTGGCTGTGGAGCGAGGTGCGCAGCGGCATTGCCACCGTGTCCACACCGATTTTTGAGGCCCTGGTGCCGCAGATGCTGAACTACGAGTCGGTCGGCGGCGTGAACTTCAAAAAAGGCTGCTACCCCGGCCAGGAAATTGTGGCCCGCAGCCAGTTCCGCGGCACCCTGAAACGCCGCGCCGCCATCGCGCATGCGGCAGTGCCGATGGCCGCGGGGCAAGAAGTCTTCCACTCCGCCGATGCCGAGCAACCCTGCGGCATCGTGGTGCAGGCCGCGGCCTCGCCCGAGGGTGGGTGGGACGCGATTGTGTCCTTGCAGATTGCGGCGATGCAGGACGGGGCTTTGACGGTGGATGGAGCGGCTTTGACCCTGCTGCCCCTGCCCTACGAACTACTGGCGGATATCTAAAAACATCTCGATGTGCGGAATCCCCACTTCCGCGTACACCTCGCCCCGTGGCGTGAAGCCCAGCCGCTGGTAAAAGCCCTGCGCGCTGGTCTGGGCGTGCAGGCACACCTCCACATCGCCCCGCTCCCGCGCGGCCTGCACCAGGGCTTCCAGCACCTGCTGGCCCAGGCCGCTGCCGCGCAGGCGGGACAACACAGCCATGCGCCCGATGCGCCCCACGGCCGGTGCGTGCACCAGCAAGCGGCCGGTAGCCACGGGTTCACCCTGGGCATCGCAGATCACGGCATGCACGGCGGTCTGGTCGGCCACGTCCCATTCCATCTCGGCGGGGATGTTTTGTTCGTGGACGAACACGGCGGTGCGTACCTGGGAGGCCGGGGTGCCAAGCTGGCTCCAGGGGCCGATGGTCAAAGTATTCATAAATCAAACGCCTTACGAAGGGCCTGCGCAGCAGCCTGGTGGGCCAGTTTGGCCTCGGGAATGGCGCGGCCCATTTTGATGAATTCGTGGGTCACGCCACGGTAGATATCCAGATCCACCGGCACCCCGGCCAGGCGCAGCTTGTCGGCGTAGAGCACGCCCTCGTCCACCAACGGGTCGCATTCGGCCAGGCCGAACCAGGCCGGTGCCACGCCGTCGACGTCGGGGGCGTTCAAAGGGGCGAAGCGCCAGTCGGTGTAGTCGGCAGCGTGCGGCAGATAGTGGCTGAAGAAGAACTGGATTTGCGCCTGGTCCAGCAAGAAACCGCTGCCAAAGCGGCTGTGCGAAGGCGTATCGGCATGGGCTGCGCAGCCAGGGTAGAACAGCAGTTGCAGGGCCAGGGGCATCCGCGCATCGCGGGCCTGGATGGCGCATACCGCCGCCAACGTGCCGCCAGCGCTGTCGCCGCCCACGGCCACTCCGGCGGAATCGGGCTGGGTGGCCAGCCAGGCCAGCGCGTCCCAGGCGTCCTCCACGGCAGTGGGAAAGCGGTGCTCGGGCGACATGCGGTAGCCCAGCGACACCACGGCGCAGCCGCTGAGGCGGCTGAGTTCGCGGCACAGGATGTCGTGGGTGTTGACGCTGCCGATCATGAAGCCGCCACCGTGGAAGAA
Source organism: Rhodoferax sp. WC2427 (assembly GCF_040822085.1). Classification (NCBI taxonomy): domain Bacteria; kingdom Pseudomonadati; phylum Pseudomonadota; class Betaproteobacteria; order Burkholderiales; family Comamonadaceae; genus Rhodoferax; species Rhodoferax sp. WC2427. The sequence continues at coordinate 2,553,709 of NZ_CP162006.1, forward strand.
AAGCAAGGTGGGCAACGGCCCGTTAGTCGGTGCGTAGCGCCGGGCGGGAATGGCAACGCCGTCGCGGGCGGCTATGGTGAAGTCCTCCACCCGCGCCAGGTGGGCCTTGGGCACTTCCAGCATGGCCGCGCCGATTTCATAGGCATCGCGGGCTTGCTGGGGCGTGAGCAGGTGCATGGGCGTGCGGCGGGCGCGGGCCATGCGGTGCAGGACACCGGCCATGGCGGGCGTAAGGGGGGCGTGGGACAAAGAATGCATGGGGCCTGATCGTAACGGCCCGGTGTCACGGTTTTGCCACCGAAACCCTTTCTACTTGGTGGTTTACCCAAGGCCGCTCCCATGCAAAGACCTGAGCGCTCCCAAACCCGGGGCGAAGAAATCGCCAACACCCTGAGCCACGGCCTTGCGCTGGCGGCGGTGCTGGTGGGCGTGCTGTTTCTGGTGCTGGCGGCCGGCCCGCTGCGGCCTGGCACCAGCGTATTCGTGGCGACGATGCTGCTGCTGTTCTTGTCGTCCACCCTGTACCACGCGCTGCCTGCGGGGCGGGCCAAACAGCTGTGGCTGCGGGTGGACTACGGGGCGATCTACTTCTTTATTGCCGGTAGCTACACGCCGTTTGCCCTGGGCGCGATGGTGGGCATCTGGGGTTGGACGCTGTTTGTGCTGGTCTGGCTGCTGGCCCTGGTGGGCACCGCGCTGAAGGTGACGGGCCGTCTGTCGCACCCTTGGCTGTCTACCGGCTTGTATGTGGCCATGGGCTGGCTGGTGCTGGTGGCAGCGGTGCCGCTGGTGGAGCAGTTGTCGCCATCAGGTCGGGCGTGGCTGGTGGCGGGGGGTGTGGCCTACACGGCGGGGGTGGTGTTTTTTGCACTGGACGGGCGCTGGCGGTACGCGCATGCGGTGTGGCACGGCTTTGTGGTGCTGGGCAGCGCCTGCCATGCCTGTGCGGTACTGTCACACTTTTGAAACCAAACCGTCATGCTTTAGGGGCCTCATTAGGGTTCAATACGGGTATTCCATCCCCACCCCGAGGACTGCCCCATGAATGCCATCAAAGAAGCCCAGAAATTTATCGCCAAACACCCCGAGTCGGACGATGCCCGCACGCTGGCCCAACTGGTGCTGACGCTGGAGTCCAACGAGCCGTTTTCGCTGGAAAAGCTGTACGCGCTGGACCTGGACCGGTTTGACCTGGCGCTGGATATCTTGAAGGAATGGCGGCTGGACCGCTACATCGCGGGCAAATCCAAGCTGTACGACCTGTCGCTGCAAATCCAGGAACAAGGCCCGCAAGACCGCACCTCGCATTTCGGCGAGCTGAACTGAACCGACGTCTTTACAGCGGGTGGACCTGCCCCATGTCGGGCCGCTGCAGCCACTGGGCAAATTCATCCGCCAGTTGCTGGCTGGCGGCGATGGCGCCGGTCCAGGCCTTGGCACGGGCGGGCAGGTCCAGGCCGTAGTGGCGAAAGTCGGCGCGGTCGGGCAGTTTGCCGTTGGGCAGGGTTGTGACCCATTCAGGGTTCGGGGCCAGCACCAGCATGTTGTCCAGGAAGCTGGACGACTTGTGCCGCCAGGTCAGCCGCTTGTCCAGCCAGCCGGGCACCACCGCTTTCTGGAAATGCGGGTACAGCACCAGCCCGGCTGTGGCTGCAGCCGGATTTTTAGCACCATTTAGGCCCTCTACGCTTATTCCATCGGCGTGAGAAGCTATTTTTTGCATAGCAATCTTGGGGCGCAGGTACTGCAGGTGCAGGTGGTAGTCGGTGAGGCCGCCGTCCCAGTAGGCCCCCGGCGGCGCGCCGGGAATGTCGTGTACCGCGCGCAACACAAACGGAATGGAGCAACTGGCCAGCAGCGCAGGCACCAGGTTTTGCGCCGTCAGGTCGACCTGGCGGGTCGGGTAGTCGCGGCTGCGAAACGGCAAACGCGCGTGCTGGCTGGAGAACACCACCCGCTCCAGCCAGGCCCCCATGGTTTTGCGGCGCAGCGCATTTGCCACGTAGGCCCCCAAAAAGCCCAGCGGCGTGCGCAAAGCCTGGTCGCGGGCCAGCAGATGGCGGCCGCGCGAGGTGATGATGTGCAGCTTGAAACAGGGGTGCTGCAGCACCTCGTCCTCCCGCCCGGCGTAAAACGCCCGCAGGTTGCCGCCAAATACCGCGCTGATGGTGTCGGGCGTGGGCATCTTGCGGCCCGGTGGCAGGTCGTAATGCTGAAAAATATATTCCTGCTCCAGCCGGTCAAAGCCCTGCAGCGGGTCTTTCAGGCACGCGGTGGCCATGCGCCAGGCCCCGATGGACGCGCCCACCAGGTGGATGGTGTGGGCGCTGGTGCGCAGCCAGTCGCCAAACAGAAAACGGTCCATCCGGCCCAGGATCAGGCCCTTGGGGCCGCCTGCTGCCGCCGGAATCACCCGCACATCGCGGGGCTGCAAACCGTGCTGCTGCAGGTGTTGGAAGGCCGTGGGCCCGGCATACAGACGCAGCGCCCGCATGTTTATACGAAGGCCCCCAGGTCGGTCTTGGCCGACCAGTCGATGGGGTCCTGCTGTAGCACCATGTCGATGTCCAGCCCCAGCGCCAGCCCCACCTCGCCGGGGTAGCTGCCCGCCAGCGCGCTCTCGTCAAACTCCACCTCTTTGGCGCGGGCGCGCCAGGCGGCCAGGTGCACCACACCCGCCAGCGGCTCGTACACGCCGTCGTCAAACGGAGCTATCTGCGACTGCAGGGCATCCACGATGCGGTCGGGAAACTGCCATTTGCGGGCAAAACCCGCGCCCACGTCGGCGTAGCAAAAGCCCAGGCGCTTGGTTTCCATGCGGGCGCGGCGCAGGTCGAGTGGCAACACCTGCTGGTTCAGGGCCGCCATCTCCTGCGGCATGCCCATGTGCATCACCAATTCGCCCACGGCGTGCACCAGGCCGGCGGTGAAGGCGGTGGCCGGGTTGTGCCGCACCGCGCCTGCCAGGGCCCGGGAGAGCTTGGCCACGTTCAGGCTGTAGCGCCAGAACTGCTGCAAATTGATCCCCGGCACAGACCGAAAGCTCAGGCCCAGCGCCGCGGCCTGGGCCAGGCTGCGCAGGTGGTCGATGCCCAAAATCGCCAGCGCCTCGGGGATGCTGCTGACCTTGCGCGACAGGTTAAACATGGCCGAATTGGCCAGCGTCAGCAGCCGGGTGGTCAGGGCTGGGTCGGTGCCGATCAGCTGGCCCAGCCGGCGCAGGTCGGGTTCGGGGCGCCCCAGCTCGCTGAGGAGCAACGCCACCGCCTTGGGGATGCTGGGCAGGGCCGCTTCGCAGGCTAGCAGTTCATTTAACTCCATGGGGGCGGATTCCTGGCGGATGGGATGCTGCATGGTAAGGCAGAAAACCGCCCCAGCCCCTGCCCTGCCCCGCAGGGGGAGGGAGAAAATACCTTAGCGCCCACCCTGCAACTTCGCAAAAGCCGAGGCCATGGCCGACTGGGCGGGCGGACCGTCATTGCGCCGGGGCTGTTGCTGGCCGCGCGCTGCGCCCTCAAAGCGGTTGTCGCGCGGCCCATCGCGGCGGGCCGGGGCCTCGCCCAGCTTCATGCTCAGGGCGATGCGTTTGCGGGCCACGTCCACCTCGACCACGCGCACCTTGACGATGTCGCCGGTCTTGACGACCTCGCGGGCATCGGTGGTGAACTTGTGGCTGAGCTGGCTGACGTGGACCAGGCCGTCCTGGTGCACGCCCAGGTCGACAAACGCGCCAAACGCGGCCACGTTGCTCACCGTGCCCTCCAAAATCATGCCCTCGACCAGGTCCTTGATGTCTTCGACCCCGTCGTTGAAGCGGGCCACCTTGAAGTCGGGGCGCGGGTCGCGGCCGGGCTTTTCCAGCTCGGCGATGATGTCCTTGACGGTGATCACACCAAACTTTTCATTGGCAAACAGCTCGGGGCGCAGGGTTTTGAGCATGTCGGCGCGGCCCATCAGCTCGGTGACGGGCTTGGCGGTTTGCTTGATGATGTCCTGCACCAGCGGATAGGTTTCGGGGTGCACGCCGGTCATGTCCAGCGGGTTGTCGCCGCCGCGGATGCGCAAGAAGCCCGCGCTCTGCTCAAAGGTCTTGGCACCCAGGCCGCTCACCTCCATGAGCTGCTTGCGGTTTTTGAACGCGCCATTGGCTTCGCGCCAGCGCACCACCGCCTTGGCCACCGTGGCCGACAGGCCGGACACGCGCGTCAGCAGCGGCACGCTGGCGGTGTTCAGGTCCACGCCGACCGAGTTCACGCAGTCTTCCACCACGGCTTCCAGGCTGCGGGCCAGGTCGTTTTGGCTCACGTCGTGCTGGTACTGGCCCACGCCGATGGATTTGGGGTCGATCTTCACCAGCTCGGCCAGCGGGTCCTGCAGGCGCCGGGCGATGCTGGCGGCACCGCGCAGGCTCACGTCCACGTCGGGCATTTCTTGCGAAGCAAATTCGCTGGCGGAGTACACCGACGCGCCCGCCTCGCTGACCACCACGCGCTGCATGGCGGTCTGGGGCGCACCGCTGGGGTCGTTGTGCTTCTCCAGCAGCTTCATCAGATCGGCGGCCAGCTTGTCGGTTTCACGGCTAGCGGTGCCGTTGCCGATGGCGATCAGGTTCACGCCATGCTTGAGGCACAGCTTGGCCAGGGTGTGCAGCGAGCCCTCCCAGTCCTTGCGCGGCTCGTGCGGGAAGACGGTGGCGGTTTCCACCAGCTTGCCGGTGGTGTCGACCACAGCCACCTTCACGCCGGTGCGGATGCCCGGGTCCAGGCCCAGCACCACGCGCGGCCCGGCGGGTGCGGCCAGCAGCAGGTCGCGCAGGTTATCGGCAAACACCTTGATGGCCACCTTTTCGGCGTCTTCGCGCAGCTTGGCGAACAGATCGCGCTCGGTGGACAGACTGAGCTTGACGCGCCAGGTCCAGGCCACGCATTTGCGGATCAGATCATCGGCAGGACGATTTTGGTGGCTCCAGCCCAGGTGGATGGCGATGCGGCCTTCGGCCAGCGACGGTTTGCCCGGCTCGGGCTCCACTGGCAACACCAGCTTGGCATCCAGCATTTCCAGCCCACGGCCCCGGAACACGGCCAGCGCGCGGTGCGAAGGCACGCGGCCAATCGGCTCGTCGTAGTCGAAGTAATCGCGGAACTTGGCGATGTCGGGGTGGTTTTCGTCCTTGCCCGCGGCCAGTTTGCTGCGCAGCAGGCCTTCATTCCACAGCCAGCCGCGCAGGTTCTGGATGAGGGCGGCGTCTTCGGCCCAGCGCTCGCTGAGGATGTCGCGCACGCCGTCCAGCACGGCCTGCACGGTGGTGAAGTCGTCGCCGTTTTCACCCTTTTCGGCCTTCACGAAGGGCTGGGCGGCCTCGGCAGGCACCAGCAGCGGGTTGGCAAACAGCTGGTCGGCCAGCGGCTCGATGCCGGACTCGCGGGCGATCTGGCCCTTGGTGCGGCGCTTGGTTTTGAAGGGCAGGTACAGGTCTTCCAGCTCCTGCTTGGTGCTGGCCGTAAACAGGGCGGCGCGCAAGGCATCGGTCATCTTGCCCTGCTCTTCAATGCTTTTAACAATCGCTTCGCGGCGGTCTTCGAGCTCGCGCAGGTAGCCCAGGCGGGTTTCCAGCTCGCGCAGCTGGATATCGTCCAGCCCGCCGGTGACTTCCTTGCGGTAACGGGCGATGAACGGCACGGTGGCACCGCCGTCGAGCAGCTCTACGGCGGCGCGGATCTGTTCTTCTCGGGCTTTGATTTCTATGGCCAGCTGGCGGATGATTTTCTGCATGAACGGGAGCGGTTGAGAGACAAGGGCGAGAGTTTGCCACAGCCCTTTGGCAGGCAAATTTAGGCATGAAATTGGCCTCTAGCGCTTATGCCATCAGCGTGAGAAGCTACTGATTCAATAGCATTTGCCGGAGTTTGGTTTGCAACGGGGTGTGCACTGCCCCGCCCATCGCCACCCGCGCCTGGCTGCGCGCCGTGGCGTCCGCCAGGTGGACCTCTTGCACCACCTGCCCGGCATCGAACACAAAGGCCACGTCGGCCAGGGCCAGCACATCGTCCACGTCGTGGGTGATCATCAGCGCCGGAATGCCCCACTGGCGGCGCACCAGGGCCAGCTCGTCGCGCAGGCTCTGGCGCAGGGCCGGGTGCAAAGCGGCAAACGGCTCGTCCAGCAGCAGCACCTGGGGCTTGCAGGCCAGCGCGCGCGCCAAGGCCACCCGCTGCTGCTGCCCGCCCGACAGCGTGGCCGGGCGGCTGTGGGCCAGGGCCGTGAGGCCAAAGCTGTCCAGCAGGGTCTGGATATGGCCGCTTTCAGAGGGCGACAGGCTGCGCTTGCGCCAGCTCTTCAGGCCAAAGGCAATGTTCTCCTGCACCGACAAATGCGGAAACAGCGCGTAGTTTTGCGGCAAATAGCCCACGCGGCGCTGGGGCGTGGGAATGTTGATCTTTTGGGCCGCGTCGAACAGCGTGCGCCCGTCCAGCCGGATGTGGCCGCGTGTGGGCCGCAGCAGCCCGGCAATGGCCTGCAAGGTCAGGGTTTTGCCCGCACCCGAGGGGCCGTACAGCGCGGCAAACGGCACCTCGCTGGCAAAGCGCACGGCCAGGTCGAAGCGCCTGCGGCCATCTGAGACCGTCAATTGAATATCTACATCGATCATCACAGGTGGGTGGTCCAGAGCAGGTGCATTAGCGCCCCCTTCCAGAAACACCGCAGAACTGGCTTTGCCAGGCTGCTGGTGTTGCCCCCTGCAAGGGGGTTGGAGGCCACACGAAGTGGGCAAGCCTGGGGGTGTGCCATAAGCCCATCAAGGTTTGCCGAAGCCGTATTTGGCCAAGATTTGCTGCGCGGAATCGGTCAACAGGAAGTTGACGAAATGCTGCGCCAGCGCCTTTTGTGGGCTGTCGCCGACCACCGCCACCGGGTACGACACGGGCGCGTGGCCGGGTGGTGTCAGCACGATCTTCACCTTGTCGCCAAACAAAATGGCATCGGTGCGGTAGACGAAACCGGCCTCCACCTCGCCCCGGCCCACGTAGTCCAGCACCTGGCGCACGTTATCGGCCTGCACCAACTTGGGCTCCAGCACCGTCCACAGGTTGGCACTGGTGAGGGTTTGCTGGGTGTAGCGGCCCGCGGGCACGGTGGCGGGCTTGCCGATGGCGATTTTGCGCACCGCAGGCCAGGCCAGGTCCTGCAAGGTCTTGAGGCCGGGGCCGCCCTGGCCGGGCTCCACCAGCACCAGGCTGTTGGTGGCGAAGTTCTTGCGGCTGGCGGGCGCCACCAGCTTTTGCGCCACCGCCCGGTCCATGGTGTCCTGGTCGGCACTGGCAAACACGTCCACCGGCGCGCCCTGGGCAATTTGCTGCAGCAGCACGCCAGAGGCCGCAAAATTGAAGCGCACCGTGGCGCCGGGCTGGCTGGCCTCGAACTTCGGGCCGATTTCCTTGAACGCATCGGTCAGGCTGGCGGCGGTGGACACGGTAATCTGCTGTGCGGATACCGCCCACGGCAGAAGCAGGAAAAGGCTGAAAAGTCGCATGGTCGTGCTCAACGGAGTGAAAAAAAGCGGTTCGACAGCACCAGCACCGTGATCGACAGCAGCGAGGTGATGGCCACCAGCAGCAAGGCCAGATCGCCCTGCCCGGCCTGGACGGCGTCGTAAATCGCCATCGACAGGGTTTGGGTCTGCTGCGGAATGGAGCCGGCCACCATCAGCGACGCACCGAATTCGCCCATGGCGCGGGCAAAGGCCAGCAGCGTGCCCGCCAGAATACCGGGCCAGGCCAGCGGCAGCGTGACGCGCAGAAACACCGACAGCGGGCTTTGCCGCAGCGTGCTGGCCGCCGCCTCCAAAGAGCGATCCACCCCGGCAAACGCGGCGCTGGCGGATTTGAGCACCAGCGGCAAGGCGACGATGCTGGACGCGACCACCGCGCCGTGCCAGCTGAAAATAATCGTGTAGTCCAGGTGCTCCCGCAGCCAGCCGCCCAGCGGACTGCGCCGCCCGGCCGCCACCAAAATCGCGTAGCCAATCACCGTGGGCGGCAGCACCAGCGGCAGCATGCATACCGCTTCCAGCACGCCGCTGCCGGGGAAGGTCTTGCGGGCAAACACCCAGCCCAGGCCAATGCCCACCAGGGTGGCCAGCAGCGTCGCCACCGCCGCCACCTTGAGTGACAGGATGAGCGGAAACCAGTCCATGGTGGCGAGCAGTGCAGGCATGGCCCGCATTGTATCGGGCCGGATATAGCGCTATGGCGCCAGCAGCCCTTGCAGGACCGCAATGTCCGCCGCAGCCGCCGTTCGCGCGGCCTCTTCCACCGCGCGGTAATGCCGTACCAGCGTCTCGCCCAGCGGCGTCAGCGCCGTGCCCCCGCCTTGCACGCCCCCGGCGGCGGTGCTGACGGCGGGCGATACCAGGGACCGGTTCATTTCGTCCACCAGCACCCAGGCGCGCCGGTACGACATGCCAAGCTGGCGCGCCGCGGCAGAGATGGAGCCGGTCTGCGCAATCGCCTCCAGCAAATCGACCTTGCCCGGACCGATGGCAACGCTGGCATCGCGGTAGATGCGCAGGCGGAACTGGGCTTTGGCGCTGGCCGTCACAGCGGTTTCAGAAACAGGCCGATGGTCAGGCACACGCCGATGCCCACAATGGCGATGCGCAGGTAGCGCTCGTTCACCCGGTGCAGCGCCCACGAGCCGATGAGGCCGCCGACGATGGCGCCCGCGCCCAGCACCAGGGCGGGCTGCCACTGCACTTGCGGCGAGGTGATGAACAAGGCCACGGCAGAGGCGTTCATCACCCCGGCCAGCGCGTTCTTGGTGGCCCCGGCATTGCGGGTGGGCAAACCGGCCATGGTCAGCGCCGCCATCATCAAAAAGCCGATACCGCCGCCAAAGTAGCCGCCGTAAATGGCAATGAAAAACTGCGCCACCGCCGCACCCGCAGGGCCGATATGCACTGCGGCCTCCCCCGCTTTGCGGAAAAAGCTGCCCCACGCAAACACCACCGTGGCAAACAGCACCAGCCAGGGCACCAGCCGGGTGAAGATGTCCGACGGGGTGTGCAGCAGCAGCAGGCCGCCCAGCGCCCCGCCCAGCACGCTGACCAGCAGCAGCGCCCAAAACGGCAACGCGCCCGCGCCGGTGACCAGCTTGCGCCCCGCAAAGCCGGCGGTCAGCTGGCCCGGAAACAAGGCCACGGTCGAGGTGATGTTGGCCGCCAGCGGCGACATGCCCGTCAACATCAGCGCGGGCAAGGTGACGAACGAGCCGCCACCGGCCAGAGAGTTCTGTAACCCTGCCCACAGCCCCGCCACCAGAATCAATGCAAGCACGTGGGCTTTCCTCAAAAAAAACAGATAAAAACAGCCGCTAGCGCTTAACTGATAGGCGCAAGCAGCTATTTAATGCATAGCAGAATCAGGCCAGGGCCAGGTCCACAATGCCTTGCGCTTCCTTGGCGATGCGGCGCAGGTGCTCTTCGCCGTGGAAACTTTCGCAGTAGATCTTGTAGATGTTCTCGGTGCCCGAGGGGCGCGCGGCGAACCAGCCGTTTTCGGTCATTACCTTCAGGCCGCCCAGGCTGGCACCGTTGCCGGGGGCGCTGGTCAGCACCTTGGTGATGGGCTCGCCCGCCAGTTCGGCGCTGGTGACCTGCTGCGGGGTGAGCTTGCCGAGCTTTTTTTTCTGCTCGGGCGTGGCGGGTGCGTCGATACGGTCGTAGGCGGGGGCACCAAAGGCATCGGTGAGCAGCTTGTAGGCTTCGCCGGGGTCGCGGCCGGTGCGGGCGATGATTTCGGCGGACAGCAAGGCAGGCACCAGGCCGTCTTTGTCGGTGGTCCAGACGCTGCCGTCGCGCCGCAGAAAGGACGCGCCCGCGCTCTCCTCGCCCACAAAGCCCAGGCTGCCGTCGCACAGGCCGCCCGCAAACCACTTGAAGCCAACAGGCACCTCGTACAAATTGCGGCCCAAACGGGCGGCTACGCGGTCGATCATGTTGCTGCTGACCAGGGTTTTGCCGATGCCTGCGTCTTTGCTCCAGCCAGGGCGGTTCTGGAACAGGTAGTCGATACACACGGCCAGGTAGTGGTTGGGCTGCATCAGGCCGACGCTGCGGGTGACGATGCCGTGGCGGTCGTGGTCGGTGTCGCAGGCGAAGGCAATGTCGTATTTGTCCTTCAGGCCGATGAGCGAAGCCATGGCGTTCTTGCTGGACGGGTCCATGCGGATGCGGCCATCCCAGTCCACCGACATGAAGCGGAAGGTGGCATCCACCTGCTCGCTCACCACGCTGAGGTTCAGCGCGTATTTCTCGGCAATGCGGGCCCAGTAGTGCACGCCTGCGCCGCCCAGCGGGTCTACGCCCATGCGCACGCCCGACGCGCGGATGGCATCCATGTCGATCACGTTGGCCAGGTCGGCCACGTAATGCGTGACGTAGTCGTGGCGGTGGGTGGTGTCGGCGCGCAGGGCCTGGGCGTAGGGCATGCGCTTGACGTCTTTGAGGCCGGTTTCCAGGTGCACGTTGGCGGCTTTTTCGATCCAGCCGGTGATGTCGCTGTCGGCCGGGCCGCCGTTGGTGGGGTTGTACTTGTAGCCGCCGTCTTCGGGCGGGTTGTGCGACGGGGTCATCAGGATGCCGTCGGCCAGGCCCGAGGTGCGGCCCTGGTTGTAGACCAGGATGGCGTGCGACACGGCGGGCGTGGGGGTGTATTCGTCGCCCTCGGCCAGCATGACGTGCACGCCGTTGGCGGCCAGCACTTCCAGCGCGGTGGCCCCGGCGGGCTCGGACAGGGCATGGGTGTCGATGCCCAGAAACACCGGGCCGGTGATGTTGTTGAGCGCGCGGTACTGGCAGATGGCCTGGGTGATGGCCAGCACGTGCTGTTCGTTGAAGCTGCTGTTAAAAGAGCTGCCCCGGTGGCCGGAGGTGCCAAACGCCACGCGCTGGGTGCTCATGCCCGGGTCGGGGCGCAGGCTGTAGTAGGCCGTCACCAGGCGTGGCAAATTGACCAGCATGGAAAGCGGTGCGGTATGACCGGCTAGAGGGCTGTGGGACATGGAGGGGTCCATTTCTTGTGTGGGGTTTGTCTCGCTGGAGCCTGCACGGCGGGCGCGCAAGCAGCAACATTGAACCACACCCGCCCTCCACTTTGGACCTGTTACAACGCCTTACCCTGATAAATTTAAAGCGCTTTGGAGGTTGGCCAAGCCGCGGACCGGCTCACCTTGTAAGTTCTGCCGCCCTGCCCCGACGAATGGCCATCGACCACCCATTTTTTTCCAGGAGCCACCATGGCAAATGCTATTCAATATATAGCTTCTATCGCCCTATCCATCAGCACAGGAGCCGTATTTTCTTCGGAAAGCATGTGCACCCAAGCGTCAGGAAAAAACCGTCTGCCGGTGGTGGAGCTGTACACCTCGGAAGGCTGCAGCTCCTGCCCGCCCGCCGACCAGTGGCTCAGCCAGCTCAAGGGCCAGGCGGCCGTGGTGCAGGCCTTCCACGTGGGGTACTGGGACCAGTTGGGCTGGGTCGACCGCTTCGCCACACCGGCCCACACGGTACGGCAGCGCCAGGTGGGCGCATGGAACCAGCAGGCCAGCATTTACACCCCGCAGGCGGTGTTGAACGGCCAGGAATGGAAACGCTGGGGCGGCACCGTCGCGGACAAGGATGGCGGGCCCGCACTGGCCCAGATCAGCCTGCACCAGGTGGGTACGGACCAGTTCGAGGCGATGGTCACGCCGGGGCCCAGTGCGCCAGGCCACTGGTCGGCCTACTGGACCGTGACCGAGAACGGCCACAACTCCAAAGTCCGGGCCGGTGAAAACGCCGGGGAGTTCTTGCAGCACGACTTTGTGGTGCGCCAGTATGTGGTGGCGGGCGTGTACACCAGCGATGCGCGCACGCCGCAAAAGCTCGCCTTTCGCAGCATTGCCAGTAGCCCCGGCCACCCCCGGCAGGTGAATCTGGTGGTGTTTGACCCGCAAACAGGCAAGACGCTGCAGGCTCTTGCCGCCCCCTGTTAAAGCGCCCGCAGCACGTAGCCGATGCGCGGAAAGTGCACATGCACCGTGCCGGCCCGGGCATCTACCCGGCGCAGCGTCATGTGCATGCGGGTGGCGGCCACCAGCTCGCCCTCGGTCGCCTCCAGGCCAAAACTCTCGGCGTGCACCCGGACCTGGCTGCCCAGGGGGATGCCGTGGTCGTCCTGGAACACCTCGTCGGCCAGGTCCAGCGGCGTGGCGGCTGCCGCCACGGCAATGGCGTCTGCCGACTTCATCCGCCCGGCCTCCTGTTGGGAAAACGCTGCCATGCGGTCCATCCAGGACAGCACGCCGGAGGTGGCATCCAGAATGCCTGCGATGTTGGACACGTTCACCCGGGTGAACCACAGCGGCGCGTAGGCCGCAAAGTCGGCCAGGCAGGCGGTATTGCCGACCAGAAATGCCTGGTCTTCCAGCATGGTGGCCAGGCGGCGCAGATAGGATTTGTAGGCCGTGGTGGCGTCACTGAACCGCAGGCGCGGGGCGGTGCCGGTCATGTGGGAGCGGTCGTCGGCAAAGGCCTGCGCGAAGCCGGGGGGTGCACTGCCAAACATCTGCTCGCGCCCCAGGGGCTGGAAGTTGTAGGCCATGGCGGTGGTGAACAAGGTGGTGTCGGCCCACTGCGCCAGCACCCGCGCCAGACCCTTGTGGCTGGCGGGCGAGAGCGACGGCGTTGGCTGGCGGTGCTCCAGCACGTCGCAAATCAGCGCGGTGTCGCAGTAGATGTCGGCCCCGATTTGCAGGATGGGCGTCTTGCGGTAGCCGCCAGTGAGCGCCTCCACGTCGGGCTTGGGTGCGATGGATGGAATGTTGACCGACTGCCAGGCCAGTTGCTTGAAGGCCAGCACGCGCCGGATTTTTTCGGCGAAAGGCGAGCTTTTGTAGTGGTGCAGGATCAGGTCGGCCATGGTCTGTGCCTCGGTTAGGGTTGCTTCGAGTTCATCCGTGAACGCAGGTAGATCAACACCGCCCCCAGCGCCGCCGCGATGCCGCCGCCCACCACCAGGGTCAGGCCCAGGTCATCGTCGGCGCGCTGGGTGAACAGGCCCAGCACCAGCGTCAGCAGGCCGCCGTACAGCAGGATCCAAATGGTGTTTTCGACCCGGGCAATGGTTTTATCGGTGAACATGGGCGCACTGTAACCCCGTGTGTCACCGTGCGCCAGATTTACAAGAAAAAGGCCGCCAGCGCTTATGGAATGGGCGAGAGCAGCTCCTATTTTTATAACACTTCAAACACCCCTGCTGCGCCCATGCCGCCGCCGATGCACATGGTGACGCACACGCGCTTGGCGCCGCGGCGTTTGCCTTCGATCAGCGCGTGGCCGGTGAGGCGCTGGCCGCTCACGCCGTAGGGGTGGCCCACGGCAATGGCGCCGCCGTTCACGTTCAGCCGGTCTGCGGGGATGCCCAGCTTGTCGCGGCAGTAGATCACCTGCACCGCGAAGGCTTCGTTCAGCTCCCACAGGTCGATGTCGCTGATCTTCAAACCCAGGCGTTTCAGCACCTTGGGGATGGCAAATACCGGGCCGATGCCCATCTCATCGGGCTCGCAGCCCGCCACCGCAAAGCCCAAAAAGCGGCCTAGCGGCTGCAGGCCGCGCTGGCTGGCCAGAGCCTCGTTCATGACCACCACCGCGCCGCCGCCGTCGGAGAACTGGCTGGCGTTACCGGCAGAGATCAAGCCGCCCGGCATGGCCGAACGCAGCCCGGCAATGCCTTCCGCCGTGGTGCCTTCGCGGATGCCTTCGTCCTGGCTCACAGTGACTTCCTTGGTCATCAAACCGCGGACCTTGTCGGCCACGCCCATGGTGACGGTGATGGGGGCAATCTCGGCGGTAAACCGCCCGGCGGCCAGGGCGGCGTTGGCTTTTTGCTGGCTGGCCGCGCCATATTCGTCCATCTGTGCACGGCTGATGCCGTAGCGCTGGGCCACCAATTCGGCGGTTTGCAGCATGTTCCAGTAGATCTCGGGCTTGTTTTTCACCAGCCAGGGGTCGGTGAGCATGTGGGTGTTCATCTCTTGCTGCACGCAGGAGATGCTCTCCACCCCACCCGCCACAACCACATCGCACTCGTTGGCGATGATGCGCTGCGCGGCCATGGCGATGGTTTGCAGGCCGGACGCGCAAAAGCGGTTCACGGTGACACCCGAAGTGGTCACCGGGCAGCCCGCGCGCAGGGCGATCTGGCGGGCGATGTTGGCCCCGGTGGCGCCCTCGGGCGTGGCGCAGCCCATGATCACGTCATCGACTTCGGCGGCTTCAATGCCTGCGCGGGCGATGGCGTGCTGCACCGCGTGGCCGCCCAGCGTGGCGCCGTGGGTCATGTTGAAAGAACCCTTCCAGCTTTTGGCCAGGGGGGTGCGGGCGGTGGAAACAATTACAGCGGCGGTCATGTTCTGTGTTCCTTAGTTGAAGGTTTGGCCGTCAGCGGCCAGCTTGGCCAGCAGGGGCGCGGGGGTCCAGAAGGCGGCATCGTCCAGCGGGTTCTGGGCAAAGCGCTGCATGGCCTGCACCACGTTGAACAGCCCGATCTCATTCGCGTAGTGCATGGGGCCACCGCGGTAGATGGGGAAGCCGTAGCCGGTGAGGTACACCATGTCGATGTCGCCGGATTTGGAGGCAATACCCTCCTCCAGGATGTGCGCGGCCTCGTTCACCATGGCAAACACCAGGCGCTGTACGATTTCTTCGTCGCCAATCTTGCGCGGCGTGATGCCCAGCGACACACGGTGGTCTGCCACCATCTTCTCCACCAGCTCGCTGGGTATCGCGTCACGCTTGCCCGCCTGGTAGTCGTACCAGCCCGCACCGGTCTTCTGGCCAAAGCGGCCCAGCTCGCACAGCAGATCGGCTGTCTTGCTGTACTTCACGCCGGGTTGTTCCACATATTTGCGCTTGCGGATGGCCCAGCCGATGTCGTTGCCCGCCAGGTCGCCCATACGGAACGGCCCCATGGCCATGCCAAACTTCTCCAGGGCCTTGTCTACCTGCGCCGGGGTGCAGCCTTCATCGAGCAAAAAGCCCGCCTGGCGGCCATATTGCTCGATCATGCGGTTGCCGATAAAGCCGTCGCACACGCCAGACACCACCGAGGTTTTCTTGATCTTTTTTCCCAGCGCCATCACCGTGGCCAGCACGTCCTTGGCGGTGGCCTTGCCGCGCACCACTTCCAGCAGCTTCATCACATTGGCCGGGCTGAAAAAATGCGTGCCCACCACGTCTTGCGGGCGCTGGGTGAAGCTGGCGATTTGGTCCAGGTCCAGCGTGGAGGTGTTGCTGGCCAGGATCGCGCCGGGTTTCATCACACGGTCGAGTTCCTGGAAAACCGCTTTTTTCACGCCCATGTCTTCAAACACGGCCTCGATCACCATGTCGGCGTCTTTCAGGTCGTCATAGCTCAGCGTGATGCTCAGCAGGGCCATGCGCTGCTCGAACTTGTCTTGCTTGAGCTTGCCCTTGCTGACCTGCGCTTCGTAGTTCTTGCGGATGGTGGCCACGCCGCGCTCCAGCGCTTCGGGCTTGGCTTCCAGCATCTTCACGGGAATGCCCGCGTTCAGGAAGTTCATGGCAATGCCGCCGCCCATGGTGCCCGCACCGATAACCGCTATGCTGTTGATAGCACGTTGTGCTGTATCTGCGGGCACATCGGGTATTTTGGATGCTGCACGTTCGGACGCAAAAATGTGCCGCAGCGCCCGGCTCTCGGGTGTCCACATCAGGTTCAAAAAGGTGCTGAGCTCAAACGCCATGCCGGCTTCGAACTTCTGCTTGGTAGCGGCCTCCACCGCGTCCACGCACTTCAGCGGGGCCGGGTAGTTCTTGGCCATGCCTTTGACCATGTTGCGGGCGAACTGGAAGTAGGCGTCGCCTTGCGGGTGCTTGCATTTGAGGTTGCGCACCAGCGGCAAGGGGCGCACGTCGGCAATCAACTGGGCAAACGCCACGGCTTCTTCCATCAGCGACTCTGCCGATGCGGCCAGCTTGTCAAACAGCTTCTGGCCCGGCAGCGATGCCAACAGCTCGCTCTTGACCGGCTCGCCGCTGACGATCATGTTCAGCGCCGCTTCCACCCCCAACACCCGGGGCAGCCGCTGGGTGCCGCCCGCGCCAGGGATCAGGCCCAGCTTGACCTCAGGCAGCGCCACGTTGCAGCCGGGCGCGGCCACGCGGTAGTGGCAGCCCAAGGCGGTTTCCAGCCCGCCGCCCATGCACACCGAATGGATAGCGGCCACCACCGGCTTGGCCGAGTGTTCGATGGCCAAAATCATGCTCAGCAGGTTCGGCTCCTGCATGGCCTGCGGCGTGTCAAATTCCTTGATGTCCGCCCCGCCCGAAAACGCCTTGCCCGCACCGGTCAGCACAATCGCCACCACCGCCGCATCGGCATTCGCCTGCGCCAACCCGGCCGTGACCGCCCGGCGCGTCGCCAGGCCCAGGCCGTTGACCGGCGGGTTGTTCAGCGTGATCACGGCGATGTTGCCGTGGACTTGGTAATCGGGATGGGGAGCCGCCATGTTTGCACCTCAAAGTTGAAATAGAACGATCGTTCGATTTTTATTCTAGGGGCTCACGGCAGGATCATGTCTGCTGGTTTGTCCCAGTTGGGACAGAATTTAGAGCCCCAACCACTCGGCGCAAAGCGCCGTGTCCGCACGCAGGTTTTCGGGCGCACCGTCCCACACCACCTGCCCCCGCCCCATCACCAGCACCCGGTCGGCCACCTCCAGCGCCAGGGCCTGTTTCTGCTCCACCAGCAGCACGGCCACGCCCTGGGTTTTCAGCAGGCGCAGCACGGTGGCCACCTGGGCCACCACCTGCGGGGCCAGGCCTTCGGTGGGTTCGTCGATGACCAAAAGCTGGGGGTTGCCCATCAGCGCGCGGGCCAGGGCCAGCATTTGCTGTTCGCCGCCGGACAGCACGCCGCCGGGGGTGTGCTGGCGGGCCTGCAGGTGGGGAAACAGCGCGTAGACGGCATCGAAGGTCCACGGGCCGCTGCCTTTTTGGCCCAGCAGCAGGTTGTGGTGGACGCTCAGGCGCGGGAAGATGTCGCGGGCTTCGGCCACGTAGGCGATGCCTTGCTGGGCGATGGCAAACGGGGGTTGGCCCACCAGCTGCTGGCCGCGCCACAGGATGGAGCCCTGGCAGTGCACCAGCCCCATCAGCGCTTTGGCGGTGGTGGAGCGGCCCGCGCCGTTGCGCCCCAGCAGGGCCACGGTTTCACCGGGCTGGATGGCGAACGACACACCGTGCAGCACGGGCGTGGGGCCGTAGAAGGCGCGCAGGTTCTGGACGTGCAGCATCAGGCTACCTGCCCCAGGTAGGCGGTTTGTACCCGCGGGTTGGCGCGCACTGCCTCGGGGGTATCGAAGGCGATGACTTCGCCCGCCACCAACACAGCGATTTTGGCTGCCAGCGCTGATACCACCTGCATATCGTGCTCTATTATCAGTAGCGTTTTGCCTTGGGTCACCTCGCGGATGAGCTGCACGAAACGGGCCGCCTCGTGCACACCCATGCCCGCCGTGGGCTCGTCCAGCAGGACCACGCTGGCGTCGCCTGCGATGGTGACACCCAGCTCCAGTGCGCGCTGCTCGGCGTAGGTGAGGTGGGCGGCCAGCACGTCGCGTTTGGCCGCAAGCTGTACCTGGGCCATGACCTGCTCGGCCCGTTCGCGCACGTCCTTGAGGCCACCCAGCAACCGCCAGAAGGTATAGCCATGGCCCCGGCTCCACAGCAGGCTGCAGCGCAGGTTCTCGAACACGCTGAGCTGGGCAAACAGGTTGCTGGTCTGGAAGCTGCGCGCCAGGCCTGCGCGGTAGATCTCGAACGGCTTTTTGCCGTGGATGGCCTGGCCGTGCAGCAAAATCTCGCCGCTGCTGGGCGCGGTGCGGCCACTGATGAGATGGAACAGTGTGGATTTGCCCGCGCCGTTAGGTCCGATCAGGGCCACGCGCTCACCGGCGGCCACTGTCAAATTCGCGCCTTGGATGATCTGCGTCGGACCGAAATTCTTGCGCACGGCGATGAGTTGCAGCGCGGCTGTCATTTGCGCATCCCCAAAATGGCACCTACCACCAGGACTGCCGTGGCCCCGGCCCAGCTCCAGCCACTGGTCGCGTCCAGCGCCAGGCCCATAAAGCGCAGCTCTGGCCCCAGCGCGGCCCGCAGCTGCAGTTGGTACACCATCTCCACCATGGCCGCCAACCCGGCAAACGCCAGCACCCAGGCCGCGTACCGGGGCACACTGCGCCAGCGCAGCCGCCCGGCCAGGCTGACCACGCCGCCCGGCACCCAGACCACCATGGCGATGAACACCAGGCCCACGTACAGCAGCCAGGCCTTGGTGATGCCGCTGAGCAGCACGTTGGCCAGCACCATCAGCACAGCACCCACCACCGGGCCGAAAAAGTGGCCCGAGCCGCCCAGAAAGGTAAACAGCAGGTACGCCCCCGAGCGCTGGCTGCCCAGCACCTCGGCGGTGACGGTTTCGAAGTTCAGGGCGGCCAGGCCACCGCCAATGCCCGCAAAAAACCCGGCAATCACCACCGCCATGAAGCGGATGCGCCGCGCGTCATAGCCCACAAACTCCACCCGCTCGGGGTTGTCGCGCACCGCATTCAGCATGCGGCCCAACGGGGTCAGGGTGAAGGCGTACATCAGCGCGGTGCAGACCAAGGTGTAGGCGGCGACCAGGTAGTACACCTGCAGCTGCGGGCCGAAAGTGATGCCCCAGGGCGCAGCACCCGCCACCCGGTTGCCCGACACCCCCGCCTCGCCGCCAAACACCTGCGGCACCAGCCAGGCCAGGGCGGCCACCAGCTCGCCCAGGCCCAGCGTGACCATGGCGAAGGTGGTGGCCGACTTTTGCGCGGTCAGCCAGCCCAGCAGCAGCGCCACCCCGGCCCCGGCCAGCCCGCCCGCCAAGGGCACCAGGCTGACCGGCAGCACCACCGCGTTGAGCACATGGATGGCGGCAAACGCACCCAGGCCGGAATAGATGGCGTGGCCAAAACTCAGCATGCCCCCCTGCCCCAGCAGGATGTTGTAGCTCAGGCAGACGATGGCGGCGATGGCCATCTGCGTCAGCAGGTTCAGGCCCAGGCTGCTGCTGAACACCCATGGCGCGGCCAGCAGCACCAGCACAAACGCGGCCCCCGCCGCCTCAGTCCTCACGTTAGTCCGCACGCCGCCCCCACAGCCCTTGCGGGCGCAGCACCAGCACCAAAACCAGCAGCAGGTACGGCAGCAGCGGCGCAAACCGGCTGATGGCGTCCAGCCCCACCGCAAAGGTTTGCAGCACGCCCACCAGCAAAGACGCACCCAGCGCTCCGGCCAGCGACCCCATGCCGCCCACCACCACCACCACAAACACGACCGAGCCCACGGTGGCCGCCATGCCCGGCTCGGTGACAAAAGCGTTGCCGCCCACCACGCCCGCCAGCCCGGCCAGCGCCGCGCCGCCGCCAAACACCCACATGCAGATGCGCGGCACGTTGTGGCCCAGGGCCTGCACCGCCTCGGGGTGGGTCAGCGCGGCCTGCACCACCAGGCCGGTGCGGGTGCGGGTGAACAGCAGCCACAGCGCCAGCCACATGCCCAGCGCCACCAGCACCATGAAGGCCCGGTAGGCAGGGAAAGGCGTACCCCACAGCGTGAACAGCGGCCCGGCCAGGGCCTCGGGAATGCGGTAGTCCACCGGGCCGCGCCCCCACACCACTTGCACCAGCTCACCCAGCACGGTGGCCAGGCCAAAGGTGACCAGCATCTCGGCCTTGTGCCGTTGCGCTCCGTGGGCGTGCACGCGGCGCAACACGTAGCGTTCAAACGCCACGCCCCCCAGCCCCACCAGCAGCGGGGCCAGCAGCAGCGCGGGCCAGAAGCCCAGCACCAGCGTCAGGCTGTAGGCCACGTAGGCCCCCAGCATGTAGAAGCTGGCGTGGGCCAGATTCAACACGCCCAGCAGGCTGAAGACCAGCGTCAGCCCCGCGCTCAGCATGAACAGCACCAAGCCGTAGCTGAGGCCATTCAGGAGCGAGAGGGTGAAGAATTCCATGCGGGCGGGCGTATCCAGAGGTTGCAGCGGCAAATTTACAAGCCGTTTAGGCCTCCAGCGCCCTATCAATGAGCGTGGGCAGCTATTGTAATCGTAGCAATTCCAGCAGGATCAACTAGGCAGCCGGTAGTCTTTCAGCATCTCGCGCAGCCGCATTTTCTGCATCTTGCCGGTGGCGCCCAGCGGGATGGCGTCGACAAACACCACGTCGTCGGGCACCTGCCATTTGGCGATTTTGCCCTCGTAAAAGGCCAGCAGCTCGGCCGCGCTGAGCTCTGCGCCGGGCTTTTTCACCACCACCACGATGGGCCGCTCGTCCCACTTGGGGTGGGGCACGCCGATGCAGGCGGCCATGGCCACCGCGGGGTGGGCCACGGCGATGTTTTCTACCGCGATGGAGCTGATCCACTCGCCGCCGGACTTGATCACGTCCTTGCTGCGGTCGGTGATCTGCAGGTAGCCGTCGGCGTCGATGGTGGCCACGTCGCCGGTGGGAAACCAGCCGTCCACCAGTGGGCTGGGGTCAGTGCTGCGGTAGTAGTCGGCCACGATCCACGGGCCCTGCACCAGCAGGTCACCGGCCGACTGGCCGTCGTGCGGCAGCGGCTGGCCGTCGGCGTCCACCACCTTCATGTCGACGCCATACACCGCCCGGCCCTGCTTCAGGCGCATCGCCAGTTGCTCTTCTTTGGGTAGCCGCAGGTGCTTGTTCTTCAGGGTGCACAGGGTGCCCAGGGGCGACAGCTCGGTCATGCCCCAGGCGTGGATCACCTCCACGCCGTAGTCGTGCTGGAAGGCCCGGACCATGGCCGGTGGGCAGGCCGAGCCGCCAATCACCGTGCGCTGCAGGCTGCCAAAGCGCAGGCCTGCGGGCTGCATGTGGCCTAGCAGCATCTGCCACACGGTGGGCACACCGGCGGCAAAAGTCACCTTTTCCGACTCGATCAGGTTGTAGACCGAGGGGCCGTCCATGGCCGGGCCGGGCAATACCAGCTTGCAGCCGGTGAGCGCCGCGCTGTACGGAATGCCCCAGGCGTTGACGTGGAACATGGGCACCACGGCCAGCACCGCGTCGCGGGCGCTGAGGTCCATGGCATCGGGCAAGGCCGCGGCGTAGGCGTGCAAGGTGGTGGAGCGGTGGCTGTATAGCACGCCCTTGGGGTCGCCGGTGGTGCCGCTGGTATAGCACAGGCTGGAGGCGGTGTTTTCGTCAAACGTGGGCCATGCGTAGGTGCTGGAGGCCGTGGCAATCCAGGCCTCGTAACTCACCAAACCGGGGATGCCGGTGTCGGCGGGCAGCTGGTCGGCATCGCACAGCATCACCCAGTGCTGCACCGTGGGGCATTGGGCGTGGATGGCCTGCACCAGCGGCAGGAAGGTGGCATCGAAACACAGCACCCGGTCTTCGGCGTGCTGGGTGATCCAGGCGACTTGCGCCGGGTGCAGGCGCGGGTTGATGGTGTGCAGCACCCGCCCCGAGCCGCTCACGCCATAGTACAGCTCCAGGTGGCGGTAGCCGTTCCAGGCCAGCGTGGCCACGCGGTCGCTGAAAGCCAGGCCCCAGCCGTCCAGCGCGTTGGCGATCTGCCGGGCGCGGGCGGCCACGGCGCGGTAACTGGTGCGGTGGATGTCGCCCTCGACCCGGCGCGAGACGATTTCGCCGTCACCGTGGTGCCGGTCGGCGAAGGCGATCAGGGTAGAGATCAATAGGGGTTGGTTTTGCATCAGGCCCAGCATCGGCGGTCTCCTTGGATTGAACGGCCAGTATTGCCCAATGCAAGGGGCCTGCACCCCGGTGTTGACCCGCAGGCTGTCGCCCAGGCGGCAAGGCCCTGCATGCAGTACGCCCTATGGATCTGCGGGACAATCCGTGCCTATGACTATTGCCGCAGAGACCGCCACCGCACTCGACCTGGGCCTGGCCTGGCGCAACCGCTTCGCCACCCTGGGGAGCAGCTTCTACACCGCCCTCCCTCCCACGCCCCTGCCTGCGCCCTACTGGGTGGGCCACAGCCTGGCGGTGGCGCGCGAACTGGGGCTGGACCCGGCCTGGTTGACCTCCGAAGATGGTGCACAGGCCTTCACCGGCAACACCGCCATCGGTGGCACCCAAACCCTGGCCAGCGTCTACAGCGGCCACCAGTTTGGCCAATGGGCCGGGCAGCTGGGCGACGGGCGGGCGATTTTGCTGGGCGAAGTGGTGGCACCCAACGGCCAGGGGCTGGAAGTGCAGTTCAAAGGCGCAGGCCGCACGCCCTACTCGCGCATGGGCGACGGCCGGGCGGTACTGCGCTCCAGCATCCGCGAATTCTTGTGCAGCGAGGCCATGTACGGCCTGGGGATTGCGACCTCGCGGGCGCTGTGCGTGACCGGGTCGGACGCGCCGATTCGCCGCGAAACCATAGAGACCGCCGCCGTGGTGACCCGCGTGGCGCCCAGCTTCATCCGCTTTGGGCACTTTGAACACTTTGCGGCGCGCAACCAGATCGAGCCGCTGCGGCAACTGGCCGACTTTGTGATCGAGCACTACTACCCCGCCTGCCGCGATGCCGCCAACCCCTACGCCGCCCTGCTGCAGGCGGTGACCGAACGCACCGCCGAGCTGATCGCCCAGTGGCAGGCTGTGGGCTTTTGCCACGGGGTGATGAACACCGACAACATGAGCATCCTGGGCCTGACGCTGGACTACGGCCCGTTCCAGTTTCTGGACGGCTATGACCCCGGCCACATCTGCAACCACAGCGACGACCATGGCCGCTACGCCTATGACCAGCAGCCCAACATCGGCAACTGGAACCTGTTTTGCCTGGGCCAGGCCCTGCTGCCGCTGATCGGCGCGCAAGAGCCCGCCCTGGCCGCGCTGGAAACCTACAAAACCGTCTTCCCCGCCGCTCTGGCCCGCCGCATGCGCGCCAAGCTGGGGCTGGTGGATGCCCAGCCGGGCGACGAGGCGCTGGCCAACGGCATTTTGGCGCTGCTGGCCCAGGAACATGTGGACTTCACCATCTTCTGGCGCACCCTGAGCCACTGGGTCGCCCAAACGCCGGGCCACCCGCCCAGCGCCGTGCGCGACCTGTGGGTAGACCGCGATGCCGCCGACGCATGGCTACTACAATATTCAGAGCGGCTTGCGCCGGTGGATAGAGCGCAGGCGGCCGATTTGATGCTCAAGACCAACCCCAAGTTTGTGCTGCGCAACCACCTGGGCGAAGAAGCCATCCGCCGCGCGAACCAAAAGGACTATTCCGGAGTCCACACCTTGTTGGCCCTGCTGGAAACCCCGTTTGACGAACATCCGGGGCATGAACACTACGCCGACTTCCCGCCCGACTGGGCTTCTTCTATTGCGATCAGCTGCTCATCATGACCCACAAAATTGAAAAAACCGACGCCGAATGGAAAGCCCTGCTGGCCGAGAAAGGTGCGGAGCCCGTAGCCTTCCAGGTCACCCGCCATGCGGCCACCGAGCGCCCCCACACCGGCAAGTACGACCAGAACTGGGCCGCGGGCGAGTACCGCTGCATCTGCTGCGGCAACAAGTTGTTCGACTCGGCTACCAAGTTCGACGCAGGCTGCGGCTGGCCCAGCTTCTCGCAAGAGGCCGCGCCGGGCGCGATCGAAGAGATCACCGACGTCAGCCACGGCATGCGCCGCGTGGAAACCGTGTGTGCCGACTGCGGCGCGCACCTGGGCCATGTGTTCGACGACGGCCCCTCGCCTACCGGGCTGCGATACTGCATGAATTCCGCATCGTTGGATTTCAAACCCAAGTAACCGTTTCTGTTCATGAAAATTCTGCTCGACTTTTTACCCATCCTGCTGTTTGTCGCCGCGTACAAATTCACCAGCATCTACATCGCCACCGGCGTGCTGATGGTGGCCACCGTGGCGCAGATGGGGGTGACCTACGCCATCGACAAAAAGCTCACCACCATGCACAAGATGACCTTGGGCATGGTGCTGGGCTTTGGTGCGCTCACGCTGGTGTTGCAGGACGAAAACTTCATCAAATGGAAGCCCACCGTGCTCTACATTGCCATGGCGCTGGCCATGTGCGTGGCCATGTGGGTGATGAAGAAGAACTACCTCAAGCTGATGCTGGGCAGCCAGCTGGACCTGCCCGACCCGGTGTGGATGCGCCTGAACGTGGCCTGGATGCTGTACTGCCTGTTCATGGCGGCGGTCAACGGCTACGTGGCCGCCTACTACACGACCGACCAGTGGATCAATTTCAAGATCTGGGGCTATGTGTTTCCGCTGGTCTTCATGGGCGGGCAAGGCTGGTACATCTCGCGCTACCTGGGGCCGGAGGAGCCCGAGGTAGCCACGACCGACGCGGCCGAAACCGACAAGACCATATGAACATCACCGCCGACAACCTCGCGCTGCGCCTGCGTGAAAAGCTGGGCCCCACCGAGCTCGAAGTGCTGGACGAAAGCGCCGACCATGCCGGCCACGCCGGCTCCAACGGCAGCGCGTTTGGCACGCATTTTCGGGTGCGGATTGCTTCACCTTTGTTTACGGGCAAGCCCCGCGTGGCGCGCCATCGCCTTGTGTATGATGCGCTGCAAGAATTCATTGACCAGGGCGTTCACGCCATCGCGATTGAAGTCCTCTAGCCGTCTTATTTTCTGAGCCGACCCCTCCCGGCCGCTCGCAACCCCCTCCTAGGAATCGCATGAAAAAAACACTGTTATCCACTATGGTCGCCGCTGCTTTGCTGGGTAGCCTGGCCCTGTCGGCCTCCGCGCAAAACATCGCCATCGTCAACGGCAAGGCCGTGCCCAAGACGCGCATCGACGCCCTGGTGCAGCAAGTCACGCAGTCCGGTCGCCCGGTCACGCCGGAAATTGAAGGCCAGATCAAGGAAGAAGTCATTGCCCGCGAAATCTTCATGCAGGAAGCGCAAAAGCGCGGCCTGGAAGCCAGCGACAGTTTCAAGCTGCAAATGGACCTGGCCCGCCAGACCCTGCTGATCCGCGAACTGTTTGCCGACTACCAAAAGGCCAACCCGGTCACCGATGCCGACATGCAAGCCGAGTACGACAAGTTCGTGGCAGCCAACGGCGGCAAGGAATACAAGGCCAGCCACATCCTGGTGGCCACCGAAGCCGAAGCCAAGGCCATCATTGCCCAGCTCAAGAAAGGCGGCAACTTCGCGGCCATCGCCAAGAAATCCAGCACCGACAAGGGTTCGGGCGCCAAGGGCGGTGACCTGGACTGGGCCAACCCCAGCAGCTACGTGAAAGAGTTCACCGAAGGCCTGCTGAAGCTGAAAAAAGGCCAGACCACCGACACCGCCGTGAAGAGCCAGTTCGGCTACCACATCATCCGCCTGGACGACGAGCGCCAAGCCCAGTTGCCCAAGTTTGAAGAAGTGAAGCCCGAAATCGCCAAGCAGATGTCGCAGCAAAAGCTGGTGGAATTCCAGCAAAGCCTGCGCGCCGCCGCCAAGGTGGAATAAGCCTCTGCGCACCTCTAAAAGCGGCTTCGGCCGCTTTTTTTACGCCCGGGCCCAGGCGAAGGCGCTTACCAGACCGATCAGCACCGGCTGGTGCAGCAGGTAGTACGGCAGACTCCAGCGGCCCAGCCAGGCCAGCGGGCGCGGCGCCGCGCCTTGCAGGCACTGCGGATAGCGCTGGAGCAGCCAGAACCCGGCGGCCATGCCCCACCACAGCACGCCCAGCCAGGGGAAGATGGGCACGTAGTCTTCGGTGATGGGTTTCTGGGTGATCCAGCCCAGCCAATTGACGTATTTCTGGTTAAAAAAAGTGGCACTGGCGCTCATGGATAGAGCGTAAGCAGCTATAAATTTAGAAGCAATGGCCAAGGCGCCCATGGGCCACAGCCAGCCACCGCAGCGGGCGGTGAGCCGGGCCACCAGCAGCATCGCCGCCATGCCATGCAGCACGCCAAAGTAGATCCAGCTGTTCGGGAACATGAAGGCCGACCCGGCCGACACCAGCAGCGCGGCCCCCGCCACCTGCGCCCAGCGCCGCCAAAACCGTGGCCAGCCCACCGCCTGCCGGGCCGCCACCGCCTGGCCCAGCCCGGCGCAGAACAGGAACAGGCTGACGATGGCCACCCGCTGCCAGGTCCAGAACGGATCGGCGTAGAAGTTTTGCGCCCACAAGCCCGCGTGGGCCAGGTCGAAGCTGAAGTGGAAGGCCGTCATCCACACCACGGCCACGCCCCGCAGGGCGTCGACGCGGTCGAACCGGGCCTTCAAGTCTTTCAACCTTGCGCGGCGACCCGGTCGGCCTTGCTTTGCAGCTTGTTCAGCGCGCTCAGGTAGGCCTTGGCCGAGGCGACCACGATATCGGGATCGGAGCCGGTGCCGTTGACCACCCGGCCGCTGTTTTGCAGCCGCACGGTGACTTCGCCCTGGCTCTCGGTGGAGCCGCTGATGGCGTTGACCGAGTACAGCACCATTTCGGCACCGCTTTGCACATGCATCTCAATGGCCTTGAGCGACGCATCCACCGGGCCGTTGCCGTCGGATTCGCCCTTGACCTCTTTGCCGTTGACGGTAAACACCACGCTGGCCTGCGGGCGTTCGCCGGTTTCGCTGTGCTGCGACAGCGACACAAAACCGTACTGCTCGTTGTCGTGGGCCACGCTTTCGTCGCTGACCAGGGCCAGGATGTCTTCGTCAAAAATCTCGCTCTTGCGGTCGGCCAGCTCCTTGAAGCGGGCGAAGGCGGCGTTGATGTCGGACTCGCTCTCCATGCTCACGCCCAGGTCTTGCAGGCGCTGCTTGAAGGCGTTGCGACCACTGAGCTTGCCCAGCACGATCTTGTTGTGGCTCCAGCCCACGTCTTCGGCGCGCATGATTTCGTAGGTGTCGCGGGCCTTGAGCACGCCGTCCTGGTGGATGCCCGAAGCGTGGGCAAACGCGTTCGCGCCCACGACTGCCTTGTTGGGCTGCACCACAAAACCGGTGGTCTGGCTGACCATGCGGCTGGTGGCCAGGATGTGCTTGGTGTCGATGCCCAGGTCCAGGCCGAAGTAGTCGCGCCGGGTTTTCACCGCCATGACGATTTCTTCCAGCGAGCAGTTGCCCGCGCGTTCGCCCAGGCCGTTGATGGTGCACTCCACCTGGCGTGCGCCGCCGATCTTCACGCCGGCCAGCGAATTGGCCACCGCCATGCCGAGGTCGTTGTGGCAATGCACCGACCAGATGGCCTTGTCGCTGTTGGGCACGCGTTCGCGCAGGGTCTTGATGAAGTTGCCGTACAGCTCGGGGATGGCGTAGCCCACGGTGTCGGGCACATTGATGGTGGTGGCGCCCTCGGCAATCACGGCCTCGATGACGCGGCACAGAAAGTCCATGTCGCTGCGGTAGCCGTCTTCGGGGCTGAACTCCACGTCCGCCACCAGGTTACGGGCAAAGCGCACCGCCTGCTTGGCCTGCTCGAACACCTGGTCGGGTGTCATGCGCAGCTTTTTCTCCATGTGCAGCGGCGAGGTGGCGATGAAGGTGTGGATACGGCCGTGGGCCGCGTCTTTCAGGGCTTCGGCAGCCCGGGAAATGTCGCGGTCATTGGCGCGCGACAGGCCACAGATGGTGGCGTCCTTGATGGCGCGGGCAATCGCCTGCACGCACTCAAAGTCTCCCACCGAGCTGGCCGGAAACCCTGCCTCGATCACGTCCACCTTAAGGCGCTCCAGCTGGCGGGCGATGCGCAGCTTTTCGTCGCGGGTCATGCTGGCGCCGGGCGACTGCTCGCCGTCACGCAAGGTGGTGTCAAAAATGATGAGTTTGTCGGTCATGGGGTGCTCCTGTGGGAATTATTTTTCAGACGGTGGCCGCTTCGGCACGGGTGGTATTTTCACGGTTTTTGGCACGCTGCAAGCCGCTGAGGATGGCTTTGAGCGAGGCGGACACGATGTTCGCGTCCATGCCCACGCCAAACACGGTGTGCTGCTCGTCAATGCGCAGTTCCAGATAGGCCACGGCCTGGGCGTTGGCCCCGGCACCCAAGGCATGCTCGTGGTAGTCCAGCACGCGGACCTGGGTGGTGCCGGTGGCGTTGAGGTGGTTCACAAAGGCATCGATGGGGCCCACGCCGTGCCCGGCGGCCGGAACTGCCGGTGCGGCGATGGTCGCGGTGCCGTATTCGCGCTCGAACAGGGTCCACAAATTCTGGGCGGTGAGTTCCTTGCCGTCGGTGTCCATCACGGCCTGCACGATCTGGCTGAACTCGATCTGCAAGCGGCGCGGCAACTCCAGGCCGTATTCGCTCTCCAGCAAATAGGCAATACCGCCCTTGCCCGACTGGCTGTTGACGCGGATCACGGCCTCATAGCTGCGGCCCAGATCCTTGGGGTCGATGGGCAGGTAGGGAATGGCCCAGACCGCGTTGTCGTCGCTGCGGATGGCAAAGGCCTTCTTGATCGCGTCCTGGTGCGTGCCCGAGAACGAGGTGTAGACCAGCTCGCCCACATACGGGTGGCGCGGGTGCACCGGCAACTGGTTGCAGTGCTCCACCATGCTGCGGATGTCGTCGATCTGCGAGAAATCCAGCCCCGGCGACACGCCCTGGGTGTAGAGGTTCAGCGCAATGTTGACGATATCCACATTTCCGGTGCGCTCGCCGTTGCCAAACAGGCAGCCTTCCACGCGCTGGGCTCCGGCCATCATGGCCAATTCGGCCGCCGCCACGCCCGTGCCCCGGTCGTTGTGCGGGTGCACCGACAGCACGATGCTGCCCCGCCGTGCCAAATTACGGTGCATCCACTCGATCATGTCGGCAAACACGTTGGGGGTGGAGTGCTCTACCGTGGTGGGCAGGTTGATGATGCAGGGCTGCGCCGGGGTGGGCTGCCAGACATCGGTGACCGCATCGATCACGCGCTTGGAAAATGCCAGTTCTGTGCCCGAAAAATGCTCTGGCGAATACTGGAAGGTCCAGTGCGTGGCGGGTTGCTGGCGCGCCAAATCCTGGATCAGGCGGGCGTGGTGGGTAGCCAAACCTACGATCTGGTCTTCGTCCATGCCCAGCACCACTTCACGCATCAACCGCGAGGTGGCGTTGTACATGTGCACGATGGCTTTTTTGCTGCCGACCAGGGCCTGCATGGTGCGGCGGATCAGCGGCTCCTTGGCCGGGGTCATGACCTGGATGGTCACGTCGTCGGGCACCATGTGGTCGTCGATCAGGCGGCGCACAAAGTCGAATTCGATCTGCGAAGCGGCCGGAAAGCCGACTTCAATTTCCTTGAAACCGATCTGCACCAGGTGCTTGAACATGCGCAGCTTGCGCTCCATGTCCATGGGCTCGATCAGCGCCTGGTTGCCGTCGCGCAGGTCGGTGCTGAGCCAGGTGGGCGCCTGGGCCAGCACGGCATCGGGCCAGGTGCGGTCGGTCAAGCGGATGGGGGCAAACGCGGGGTACTTGCTGGCGGGGTGTTGCAACATGGTCATTTCTTTCAAGGTTTTCCAAAACCAGCAACCCCATGAAAAACGGCCCGTTGCTGGTGCATACGGGCCGTTGTGACGGGTGATGACGCTTTAAGTCGCGTGCGCTACCGTCTCCGCCCGAAGGGGATCAGTAGTAGCGCTAGAGAAATAAAGTTCATAACCGTGGATTCTAGCCTTGTTTTTTATTTGTGCAGGCCGCGCTCATCGGGTTCGTCCTTTGAGGTGCTGATCACGCTGGTCTGCACGCCCTTGAACTTGCGCCAGGCGTACACGCCATAGCCGCTGAAGCCATACACCACAAACGCCGCAAACAGCACGATGGGTGGGTGGATGGTGATCACGGCCAGGCCCAGGGCGATCAGCACGATCACCACAAACGGCACGCTCTTTTTCATCTGCACGTCCTTGAAGCTGTAGAACGGCGCGTTGGTCACCATGCTCAGGCCCGCGTACAGCGCCAGCGCAAACATCACCCACGACACATCGGTGGGCGGCACCTCCAGGTCGTTCATCAGCCAGATGAAGCCCGCAATCAGCGCTGCGGCAGCGGGCGAAGGCAGGCCCTGGAAGTAGCGTTTATCCACCACCGTGGTGTTCACATTGAAGCGCGCCAGCCGCAGGGCCGCGCAGGCGCAGTGCACAAAGGCGGCAATCCAGCCCCAGCGGCCCAGGCCCTTGAGGGTCCACATGTAGGCAATCAGCGCCGGGGCCGCGCCGAACGACACCATGTCGGACAGCGAATCCATCTGCTCGCCAAAGGCGCTCTGGGTGTTGGTCATGCGGGCCACGCGGCCATCCAGGCTGTCGAGCACCATGGCGCAAAACACGCCGATGGCGGCCTGGTCGAAGCGCCCGTTCACGGCCATCACGATGGCATAGAAGCCGCCAAACAAGGCCGCCAGGGTGAACAGGTTGGGCAGGATGTAGATGCCCTTGCGGCGCTTGCGCACCAGCACTTCGGGGTTGGCGCGGGTGCTGGAATGAAGGCTCGGATCGTTGCCGTGTTGCATGGCGGTTGCCTGTCAAAAATAGAAAGTTGCGCGGTGCGCGCTGGGGGAGATGGGCCCGATAGGCCGGCGTCAAGCAAGTACTGCACGCCGGGCCCATGGCACCAGCGGAATGCGGCCAAGTGTAAGCCAGTCAACCCGCCCTGTCGGCCTTTAGCGCAGCACCACGGGCACCTGGGCTACGCCGGGTGTGTCGCGCGTGAGGCGGAAGGTGTGCACCATCTGCGTCAGTTTGCCCGCCTGGTCTTGCAGGCTGTCGGCGGCGGCCGCGCCCTCCTCCACCAGGGCCGCGTTTTGCTGGGTTACGGCATCCAGTTGCTCCATCGAGTAGCTCACCAGGCCGATGCGCTGGCTTTGTTCTTCCGATGCCGAGGTGATTTCGCCCATGATGTCGGACACCCGCTGCACCGACTGCACCAGCTCCTGGATGGTTTGGCCCGCATGGTTGGCCAGGCTGTTGCCCGCCTGCACCCGCTCCACGCTGCTGCCGATCAACGCCTTGATTTCCCGCGCCGCCGTGGCCGAGCGCACGGCCAGGTTGCGCACCTCACTGGCCACCACCGCAAAGCCCCGCCCCTGCTCGCCCGCCCGCGCCGCTTCCACGGCCGCATTCAGCGCCAGGATGTTGGTCTGGAAAGCGATGCCGTCGATCACGCCGATGATGTCGGCGATCGTCTTCGAGCTGGCACTGATCTCGTCCATGGTGCGCGCCACCTGCAGCACCACCTCGCCGCCGCGCCGCGCCACTTCCGAGGCCGATGCGGCCAGGGTGTTGGCCTGGCGGGCCGCACCGGCGCTCTGGCTGACGGTGCCGGTCAGCTCGGACAGCGCGGTGGCCGCGCCTTGCAGATTGGTGGCGGCCTGCTCGGTGCGCTGGCTCAGGTCCAGGTTACCGGAAGCCACCTCGGCACTGGCCACCTGGATGGACTCTGCCGTCTGCCCGATCTCGCCCACGATGGCGCGCAGCCGGTCCTGCATGGCGGCAATGGCCTCCAGCAGGCGGCCGGTTTCGTCATGGACACGCACCTCGACCTGCGACGTCAAGTCGCCCCGCGCAATGCGCTCGGCCACCACCACCGCCCGGCCCAGCGGCTGGGTGATGCCGGCCGTGATGCGCCAGGCAATCAGGCCCCCCAGGCCCAGCGCCAGCAGCACCAGCAGGCCGCCGGTAAAGCGCGCCTGGCTTTGGGTTTGCTCGGCCTGCGCCGTGGTGTCCTTGTTCAGGGTGTTCTGCAGCTCGATCAGCGCGGCCAGCTTGGCGCGCCAAAGCGTTTCGCCCGGGTCCACCCGGTTCATCAGGCCGATGGTGGCGGCCACGGTGTCGCCGTCGGTGGCGGACTGGATGGCACTGGTCAGCTCGGGCCGGGTTGCGCGGCCGATGTCGGCAATCTCCTGCAGCAGCTTGCGTTCGGCGGGGGTGGTGTCGGCGGCGGTGAACAGCGTGGTCAGAGCGGCTTCGCGCTCGCCGTACTGCACCAGGGTCTGCTGGAGCTGCTTGACCAGCTCGGCCGACCTTTTGGCATCGATTTCATTGAGCATGGCCGCCGACCGGCTCTGGATGCCCAGGGTGCTGACGCTTTCCAGCATGCTGTTGACCAGCCGGGTCTTGGTGGCGTTGGTGCCGGTGATCTGGCGCAGCTGCTCGTGCACCCGGCCCGCCGAGATCTGGCCCACTGCGGCGACAGCAATCACCAGGACCAGCATGCAGCCAAAACCCAGACCCAGGCGGCTGGAGATGGATAAAGAGGTGGGTCTAGAGGGGGTTTGCATGGGATTTTGCCCGTGGAAAAACTGTATCAAAAAGTGACAAGCATACGGGATACCGGTAAACCTTGAAGCAAGGACGTAGAAATGCCCCGCACACACTCCCATTCAAATAGACCGCAACAACGCCGTTCAGTCGAAACAGTCCGCTTCTCTTTTGATAGTCAAAAATAGGAGCAGCGTGTGCTCTTCTGGCAGGCACAAACTACCATTTTGAGCACCTAAAAATGGCCCTAATTTTCGGTAAGTAGCGGCTCCCCGTGCACGAAGGCCACCACGGTTTGCAGTACGGGGGCCAGCCAGTCCAAAGGCCGGGCCAGGGCGGCGATGGTGGTGACGTGGCCGATGTGGTCGAAGATACGCACGTCCACCGCGGTGCCCGCGGCGCGCAGCTTGGTGGCCAGGCCGAGGGTGTTGCGCTGGGTGTTGACCACCGAGTCGCTGCGCCCTGCCAGCAGCAAGGTGCGGGGGGCGGTGGTGCCGGCGTAAAACAGGGGCTGGGAGTTGGCCGGGGTCTGCGGCCAGCCGAAGGCGACCTGCACCTCGGGGTCGCCAATGGGCAAAAAGTCGTAAGGCCCGGCCAGGCCGATCCAGCCCGCCAAACGGCTGGGTGCCAGGCCCAGAGGCGCCAGCCAGCGCGGGTCCAGCGCCAGCATGGCGGCGTTGTAGGCCCCGGCAGAGTGGCCCATCACCAAGACGCGGGCCGGGTCGCCGCCCAGGCGCTCGGCGTGCAGCAAGGTCCACTGCAGGGCCAGCGCGCAATCGGCCAGCAGCCCGTCATAGCGCACCTGCGGGCTCAGCCGGTAGTCGGCCACCACGGCGATGATGCCGTTGGCGGCCAGGGCCTCGCCCACAAAGCGGTAGTCCGCCCGTTCGCCGCGCGTCCAGTTGCCGCCATAGAAGAACAGCACGACAGGGGCACCGCCGGGCACGCTGGCGGTGGCGGGCTGGTACACGTCCAGCAGATGCCGTGGGTCGGGGCCGTAGGCTACGCCGGTGGGGCCGTGGTAGGTGTCGTGGGGGACCAGGCGGTCCAGCCAGTGGGCACCCGAGCAGCCGCAGACCATCGCGGCCACCGCGGAGCCCACGCCCAGGAGGCCGAGGCGGCGGGATATGGGACGAGAACCAGGGAAAAGATCAGGCATGCAGGCAGTACGCGACAAACCGGGATTTGGATTCACCGGCCGGCAGCCGCGCGGCGCTGCCACAGGCGCACCACCAGGTAGCCCGTGAGCAACACATTGCTGGCCAGCACCAGGGCGGTCATGGCGGATGGGTGGTGCCACAGGTGCTCCAGCTCAAACGGGATATACAGGCCGCCCGACAGCGCCGCCAGCAGCTCGCCCCAGGTCTTGTCGAACCACAGGCCATAGGCCTCCACCAGCCGCAGCGCCACGTAGCACCCGCCCAGCAGCACCAAGGTTTGCAGGTCGGCGCCCGGCAGCAGCTCGGCGTAGTGCAGCAGCAGCGACGGGTAGTGCGCGTCCGGGTTCAGGCCAAAGCGGCCGATCAGCTCGATGGCCAGGTGCCGCACGTCGTGGTGCACCAGGTCCAGCAGGCCCAGCAGGGCGGCCAGGGCGGCAAAGCCTTTCAGGGCCTCGAACACCGCGATGGCGTGCAGGGCCTGGCGACCGCCGGGCTGGGTAGGCATCAGGCCAGGGCTTGCGCGAAGTCGGCCAGCAGGTCGGCGGCATCTTCCAGGCCCACCGACAGGCGGATCAGCCCGTCGGCAATGCCCATTTGCGCACGCACCTCGGCCCCGGCCTCCCAGAAGATGGTGGGGGCCACGGGGATGATCAGCGTGCGGGTGTCGGCCAGGCCGGTGGCCTTGACGGGAATCTGCAGGCGGTTGATGAAGGCCAGGCAGGCGTCCGTATCGGCCAGCTCGAACGACAGCAGCCACGACCCGGCGCTGAAATGCGCCTTGGCCCGGGCGTGCTGCGGATGCGATTCGAGCATCGGGTAGTGCACCTTGACCACCGCCGGGTGGGCTTGCAGAAACTGCGCCAAGGCCATGGCGGTGGCGCTGCTATGCCCCACGCGCAGGGCCAGGGTTTCGGCACCCAGGGCGATCTGGTGGGCGTGCTCGCTCATCATCGACGCGCCCATGTCGCGCAGGCCTTTTTTGCGGATCTGCTGCAGGCCCCACTGGCGCGGGTCGCCCTTGCGGTAGTTGGCAAAAATGGCCGGGTAGCTGCTCCAGTCGAACAGGCCGGTGTCGGTGACCGCCCCGCCCATGGCGCTGCCATGGCCCGCGATGGTCTTGGTCAAGGCGTTGACCACCAGGCTGGCGCCCACCGACTTGGGCTGGAACAGCACCGGCGAGGTGATGGTGTTGTCCACCACGTAGACCAGGCCGTGCAGCTTGCACACCGCGTCAATGCCCAGAAAGTCGGGGATCTGCGTGCCGGGGTTGGCAATGGTTTCCACAAACACCATGCGGGTGTTGGGCTGCACCGCGGCGGCCACGGCGGCGGCATCGGTGGCATCGACCGTGGTGACTTCGATCCCCAGGCTGCGCAGGGTGCCGAAGACGCTGTTG
Organism: Rhodoferax sp. WC2427; assembly: GCF_040822085.1. Classification (NCBI taxonomy): domain Bacteria; kingdom Pseudomonadati; phylum Pseudomonadota; class Betaproteobacteria; order Burkholderiales; family Comamonadaceae; genus Rhodoferax; species Rhodoferax sp. WC2427. Next base: position 2,588,551 of record NZ_CP162006.1, read on the forward strand.
GTGTTGCCAAAGACGTAGCGGCTGGCCACCAGGTGGTCGCCCGCACGCAGCAGGGTCAAGAAGATGCCGCAGATCGCGCCCATGCCGGTGGCAAAGCAGATGCTGCCCAGGCCGTCTTCCATCTTGGTGATCTTGGCTTCCAGCGCCGCCGTGGTGGGCGTGCCCTGGCGGGCGTAGTTGTAGGCGCCCTTGAGCGTGCCCTGGAACACGCCGATCAAATCTTCAACCTTGTCAAACCCGTACTGCACCGAGGTGTGCACGGGCATGTGCACCGCGCCGTGTTCGACCCCGAAGGCCCGGTCGCCGTGGATGATGGTGGTGGTAAATCCTTGCGTAGCCATGCTCTTCCCTAAAGTAACTTTGGCCCCAATTAGAGCATTCCATGCGCCCGCCATCCTGTCGCAACGGGATGTTACGATTTAGTGCTACGTCCGGCCTAAATCGGCCCGCACCCTTTTCTCTACCAACCCGAGACACCCCCATGTTGCAATCTATCGAAGCCCGTACCGGCAACGCCGTCGGCGCCCAATGGCCTGAATCCACCCAGGCCGACATCGACCGCGTAGTGGCCGCCGCCGCTGCCGCATCCGATGCCTTTGCCGCCACCTCGGCCGCCCAGCGCGCCAGCCTGTTGCGCGCCCTGTCCGCCGCCCTGGAGGCCGAGCGCGCCACCCTGGTGGCCCTGGCCGACCGCGAAACCGGCCTGGGCCTGCCCCGGCTGAATGGCGAACTCGACCGCACCACCTTCCAGCTGCGTGGCTTTGCCGACGTGCTGGACGCGGGCACGGTGCACGCCTATGTGGACGATGCCGCCGTGGCCGGCCCGCCGCCCGCAGGCCGCCCGCACCTGGCCCGCGTACGCGTGCCGGTCGGTCCGGTGGCGATGTTCTCGGCCAGCAACTTCCCGTTTGCCTTCTCGGTCCTCGGCGGCGATACCGCTGCCGCCCTGGCTGCCGGTTGCCCGGTGGTCGTCAAGGGCCACCCTGCGCACCCCGAGCTGTCGCGCCAGACCGCCGCATTGGCGCAACGCGTGGTGGCCGAACAGGGCCTGGATGCAGGGGTGTTCGGCTTTGTGCAAGGTGGCTCCATCGAAGTGGGCGTGCAGCTGGTGCAGGCCCCGGCCATCGCCGCCGTGGCCTTTACCGGCTCGTTCAAGGGCGGCACTGCGCTGGCCAAGATCGCCGGTGACCGCCCCCGCCCCATCCCGTTCTACGGCGAACTCGGCTCGGTCAACCCGCTGGTGGTCTTGCCCGCCGCCGCCGCCAAAAACGGCCCCGAGCTGGCCGCCACCCTGGCCGGGTCCATCTGCCAGGGCGCAGGCCAGTTCTGCACCAGCCCCGGCATCGTGCTGGTGCACAAGGATGCCGCTTCCGACGCGTTCATCGCCGCCTTTGCCGCCGCCCTGCAGGCCTTGCAGCCGCACGCCATGCTGTCATCCGCCATCCGCTCCACCTTCGACAAGGGCGTGGCCCGCTGGCGCGCCGATGCGGCCCTGACGCCGCTGGTGGCCGACGTGTCCGAAGCCGTCACTCCCCGCCCCTTCCTGGCCGAGGTGCAGGCCGCCGACTTCATCGCCAGCCACGCGCTGCACGAAGAGGTGTTTGGCTCCGCCGCCCTGGTGGTGCGCGTGGCCTCGGTAGAAGAAACCATCGCCGTGCTGCGCGCCATCGGCGGCACGCTGACCGTCACGCTGTGGGGGGCCGAGGTGGAAGACGCGTCCACCCGCAGCCTGGTCCGCGCCGCCACCCAGGTGGCCGGCCGCGTGCTGTTTGCGGGCGTGCCCACCGGCGTGGCCGTGACCGGTGCGCAGCACCACGGCGGCCCGTTCCCGGCCTCCACCCAGCCCTTCACCACCTCGGTGGGGTATGCGGCGGTAGACCGCTTTCTGCGTCCCGTGGCTTTGCAGGACGCACCGGCCTGGCTGGTGGAGCGCAAGGGCGTACCCTGCTGAGCCCTTCGCTATTGAGTTTATAGCTGTTCATGCTGATGGCATAAGCGCTAGCGGCCTGAAAAGCATGTAAACCGAAGATGTAAACAAACTGCCTGACGTTCCGGCCTGGGGGTAAGATATTTGCCGCACCCGGCCTGCCGGGTGGCATGCATTGCCACGGGGAACGTCATGGCCGACATCTTCCTGAGCTACAACGAAAAGGACCGCCCACGGGTGCGCCAACTGGCGCAGGCCCTGGAACGCGCGGGCTGGTCCGTCTGGTGGGACCGCCGCGTGCCTGCGGGCCTGACCTGGCGCAGCCTGCTGGAGCAGGAGCTGCAAAACATGCGCTGCATGCTGGTGCTGTGGTCGAACAACTCCGTTAAAAGCGAATGGGTCTGCGAAGAAGCCACCGAAGGGCGGCTGCTGGGGCGGCTGATCCCGGTATTCCTGGAGCGCGTGCGCCCGCCCGCCGGGTTCCGCGAGGTGCAGGCCGCCGACCTGGTGGACTGGGACGGCACCAGCGACACCATTGGCCTGCAGCAACTGCTGGACGACATTGCCCACAAGTTGGGCAACCCCGCCGTGCAGCCGCCAGACCCGGCGCTCCGCGTGGCGGCGCAAGCGCCCCCGCCACCCCAGCCCACGCCCACCCTCTGGAATCCGTGGAAACAGGGGGCATGGATGGCCGCACTGCTGCTGGTGGCCGTGGGCATCTACCTGGGCGTGGGTGCCGTGAAGCACCGCGAGGCCGTTGTCCCGATGGCAGACCCGCCCGCCGCCAGCACGCCCAGTGCCGCCGTGGTGGCCGAGCCGCCCACCTTTGGCATGCCCACCACCCTCCCCAACATGGCCCCCGCCACACCCGCGCCGGTGGTCATCGCCGCCACACCCCCCGCAAAACTACCGCCTGTAACGGCTGCCGCTCCGGCCAAACGCACGCTGCCGGCCCGCTGCAACGCCATCCACGATCGCCAGGGTCTGGGCGAAACCCCGTCGGCGGCAGACCAGGCCTTTTTGAACAAGGAGTGCTAGCCATGCCACGCCTCACCCTCTGCGCATTGCTGACCGTGCTCGCCGCCTGCACCCGGCTGCCGCTGCCCGGCCCGGCAACACCCCCGACCCCCGTAGCCGCCGCGCCTGCGCCCCCACCGGCCGCAGCGCCCGCGGCCCCGCCACCGCCCACCCTGCCCTTTGACGAGGCGGTCACCAGCGCCGCCACCGCGCTGCTGAACAACGCCCGCCTGCCCGGCCCGCCGCGCTACACCGTGGTGATCGACCCGCTGGTGGACGGCATGACCGGGGCCCAGTCCAACGCCACCCGCTCCATGGGCCAGCGGCTGGAGGCCATGATCCGCGCCCAGTACCCGCAGTACGACCTGCAGCCGTTTACCGCCGCCAACGTGGCGCGCAGCCCGCTGGTGCTGATCGGCACCTTCACCGGCGTGAACGCGGCACGGCAGACGGCAGGCGTGCGCGAGGCCTTCCGCATCTGCTTTGCGCTGGCCGACCTGAAGACCGGCAAACTGGTCAGCAAGGGGCTGGCCTTCTCGAAGCCCGAGGGCGTGGACAGCACGCCCCTGGCCAGCTTCCGCGACGCGCCCGCCTGGACCGAAGACCCGGCCACGCAGGGCTACATCCGCACCTGCCAGGGCACGCGCGCGGGCGACCCGATCAACGCGCTCTACACCGAGCGCATCGTCGCCGCCGCCCAGGTGGCCGAGGCCATGGAAGCCTACGACGCGGGCCGCTACCAGGAGGCGCTGGACCTGTACACCAGCGCCCAGCGCACCGCAGCCGGCGACCAGTTCCGCGTCTACAACGGCATCTACCTGGCGCAGTGGAAGCTGGGGCGACGCGACCGGGCCGAGGCCGCCTTTGGCAAGATCGTGGACTTTGGCCTGGCGCAAAAACGCCTGGCGGTGAAGTTCTTGTTCCGCCCTGGCTCCACCGCCTTTGGCACGGACAACCGCCAGACCGAGGCCTACCCGCTGTGGCTCAAGTCCATCGCCACCCAGACCGCCAGCAGCCCCGCCTGCCTGGAGATTACCGGCCACACCAGCGCCACCGGCCCCGAGCCGCTGAACGAACGCCTGTCGCAGCTGCGCGCCGAATACGTCAAAACCCGCCTCGAAGCCAGCAACCCGACCCTGGCCAAGCGCAGCATCGCCAACGGGATGGGTTCGCGCCAAACCCTGGTGGGCAATGGGCGCGACGACGCCTCGGATGCGCTGGACCGCCGGGTGGAGTTCAAAGTGATTGGGTGCTGAATGGCCACCGCTCTTGATCTGCTGCGCCAGGCCAAAGCCGCTTACGGCGCCGAGTACGAAAAGCACCTGTTCGAGCAGTACAAGCTCTACGTGGACATGGCCGACCGCATCAGCGCCCGGCGCATGCTGGCCAACTCGTTCTTTGTGGGCGTGCACACCGCGCTGATCACCGCCTTTACCGTGATGCTGAAAGAGAAAGTGCTGCAGCCCACCCTGACCGGGCTGGCGCCATTCCTGGCGGTGGTGTTGCTGTGCTTCATCTGGTGGCGGGTGGTGTACTCGTACCGCCAGCTCAATTCCGCCAAGTTCAAGGTCATCCACGCGCTGGAGCAACTGCTGCCCGCCGCGCCGTTTGATGCGGAATGGACCGCCCTGGGCCGCGGCACCGATGCCCGCCGGTACCTGCCGCTGACCCATGTGGAAAACTGGGTGCCGGTGTGCTTTGGCCTGCTGTATGTGCTGCTGGGGCTGACGCTGTACACGGTTAGATGAAAAATAGGCCGCTAGCGCTTATGGAATGGGCGTAGGCAGCTACTTTTTAGATAGCATAGCCCACAGGCCCGGTGGCAGCAACCATGCGCAGCTTTAAAGCACTTGTGCAGTGCTGATCAACGCTGGAATCCCTTGCCGGGCGCGCAGTCGCCGCAGATGCCGCGCAACGCCAGGTCCACGCTGACGTTTTGCTGGCCCAGGGTCTTCAGGGCCTGGATGGCGGCAATGGCGGCCTGTGCCAGCTCGGCGTTGGTTTTGTCCATCTGGCCTTCCAACGGCAGGTCGCGGTGGCAGGCGTTGCATTCGAAATGCGGCGCGGCAGGGGCGTCGTCGTTGACCGCCTGGTAGTGGCGCACGCGCTCGGCGTCCACCTTGCAGCGCAACAGGCCCACCTCCGACAGGCGGTCCAGCAGGCGGTAGAGCGTGACGCGGTCCAGGGTGATGCTGGATTCACGGGCCAGGGCTTCCTGCAGCTGCGCGTGGGTCCAGCGCGTGTCGGCGTGGGCGCGCAGCCAGTCCACCACCATGCGGGCGGCATTGGTGCGGCGCAGTCCGTGGGCGACCAGCAGGTCGTCGGAGGAGCTTGCGGAGGAAGTGGAAGGTAAAGATGCAGCCATGGGGTTCTCGCAATCCTGAAACCAGCAATATCGCAACCATGTTGCGATATACTTTGTTGCAATTGGGTTGCATTATCGCGCCGATTCCGCAACCCGTACCGACTTTACCCCGCCCCATGACAACTCTCTCCCGCCCCCGTTTTCTGGCACTGTCGGCAACCGCCCGCCTGCTGCGCGTGGTCCCCGCCCTGGTGGCCTTGTGGTTGGCCGTGGCCTGGGCGTCCGGGCCATGGTGACACTGGACGGGCTGACCGTCACCTACCGCGACCGCCCCACCCTGCACGGGGTCAGTGGCCGTTTTGCGCCGGGCTCGCTTACCGCGGTGGTGGGGCCCAACGGCGCGGGCAAAAGCACCTTGTTGAAAAGCATTTTGTCGCTGCTGCCGATTGCCCAAGGCCACCTGCAGGTCCACGCGCCACGCGGGCGCATTGCCTATTTGCCGCAGCAGTCGGCCATCGACCGCAGCTTTCCCATCACCGTGCATGACTGCGTGCTGCTGGGGGCGTGGCAGTCGGCGGGCGCGTTGGGCGGGCTGGGCAGTGCGGTGCTGGATGCGGCGGATGCTGCCTTGCACACCGTGGGCCTGTGCGGCTTTGCGCAGCGGCCCATCAGCGCCTTGTCGGCCGGGCAATTCCAGCGGGTGCTGTTTGCCCGGCTGCTGCTGCAAGACGCAGATCTGATCCTGCTGGACGAGCCTTTCAACGCCATCGACAGCAAAACCACCGCCGAGCTGCTGGCCCTGGTGGCCGACTGGCATGCCCGCCAGCGTACCGTGATTGCGGTGCTGCACGACCACAGCCAGGTACACCAGCACTTCCCGCAGACCCTGCTGCTGGCGCGCGGCGTGGTGGCCTGGGGCGACACCGCCGAGGTGCTGACGCCGCAGCACCTGGCACAGGCCCGGCTGCTCGGCGAAAGCTGGGACGACCACCGCCATGCCGCTTGACGCCATGCAGCACCTGTACGACCTGGCGATTGCGCCCTTTGCCGACTTCCTGTTCATGCGCCGCGCACTCGTCTCTGCCCTGGCGCTGGCCCTGGGCGCGGCCCCGCTGGGGGTGCTGTTGACGCTGCGCCGCATGAGCCTGTTTGGCGAGGCGCTCAGCCACGCCATCCTGCCCGGCGTGGCGCTGGGCTTCATGTTCTTTGGCCTGTCGGCCATTGCCATGACGCTGGGCGGGCTGCTGGCGGGCATGCTGGTGGCGGCGGTGTCGGGCCTGGTGAGCCGCGCCACGGTGCTGCGCGAGGACGCGAGCCTGGCCGCCCTGTACCTGGTGTCGCTGGCGCTGGGGGTGATGCTGGTGTCGCGCCGCGGCTCGCAGCTGGACCTGCTGCACATCCTGTTTGGCAGCGCGCTGGGCGTGGATGCCAGCGGGCTGGTGCTGGTGGCCGGGGTGGCTACGGTCACGGTGGGCGCGTTGGCCGTGTTTTACCGGGCGTTTTTGCTGGAGAGCTTTGACCCGGCCTACCTGCAAAGCGCCAGTGGCCGCAAGGCCGCCGTGGTGCAGCAGGGCTTTTTGCTGCTGGTGGTGTTGAACCTGGTGGCGGGCTTCCAGACCCTGGGCACGCTGATGGCCGTGGGCATCATGATGCTGCCCGCCGTGTCGGCCCGGCTGTGGCACGACACCCTGCCCGCGCAAATGCTCAACGCCGTGGCGCAGGCCGCCACGGCCAGCTTCCTGGGCCTGCTGATTTCCTACCACCAGGACACCGCCAGCGGCCCCACCGTGATCGTCTGCGCCGGAAGCCTGTACGCCCTGTCGCTCTTGCTGGCCCCACGCGGCTGGCTGCGCACCCACTGAAAGGACTTCCGCAGCGCGCTCTGTATCGCCCTTCGGGCACACAGATCGACTTGCGTAAGTCCTGCCGATTTTTATAAAGGAGCTTCCTCATGCTTTTCAAACGCGTTCTCGCCGTGCTGGCCGTAGCCATGTCCTTTGGTGCGTCGGCCCAAATCCCGGTCACCACCAGCTTCAGCATCCTGGCCGATCTGGTGCAAGTGGTGGGTGGTGACCGGGTGGCCGTGACGGCGCTGGTCGGCCCCAACGAGGATGCCCACGTGTTCGAGCCCAAACCCGCCGATGCCAAGGCCATCCTTGCATCGAAACTGGTGGTCAGCAACGGCCTGGGCTTCGAGCCGTGGATGGGCAAGCTGGTGCAATCCGCAGGGTACAAGGGGGCCAGCGTGATCGCGTCCACCGGCGTGCAGCCGCGCAAGATGGAGGATGAGGGCCGCACCGTCACCGACCCGCATGCCTGGCAAAACCCCGCCAACGTCATTTATTACGTGAACAACATCCGCAAGGCGCTGGAACAGCTCGACCCCGCCGGGGCCGCAAGCTACCAGGCCCGCACCAGCGCCTATGTAGCCGAGCTACAGGCGCTGGATGCCTGGGGCACCGCCCAGTTTGCCGCCGTGCCCGCTGCCAAGCGCAAGGTGATCACCTCGCACGACGCGTTTGGCTACTTTGCCGCCCATTACCAGCTGAAGTTTCTGGCCCCGCAAGGCGTGTCCACCGACGGTGAAGCCAGCGCCAGGCAGGTCGCCAGCCTGATCCGCCAGATCCAGCGCGAGAAGATCAAGGCGGTGTTCATTGAAAACATGGCCAACCCCAAGCTGCTGGCGCAGCTGTCGAAAGAAGCCAACGTCGTCCCCGGTGACACCTTGTACGCCGACGCACTATCGGCCCCCGACCAGCCGGGTGCCAGCTATCTGAAGATGGCGCGCCACAACATCACGGCGCTGGTGGCGGGTTTGCAGAAAAACTAAAGGTAAGCAGCAAGTTGTTGGCCGGCATGGCTACCCGCTCGCGCAGCGCCAGGCCCGCCAGCGCGGCCTGTTGCACCACGTCGTCGAGTTGGCGGATGCCCCAGGCGGGGTCGCGCTGGCGCAGGTCGGCATCAAAGTCCAGGTTGCCCGCCGACGTGGGCACGCCGCGTTCCAGGTAGGGGCCGTAGGTGATGAGCACGCCGCCGGGGGCCAGGTGGGCCGCCGCCCCGCGCATCAGCGCCGCGCAGGTGGCCCAGGGGGAGATGTGCAGCATGTTGGCGCAGTAGATGGCATCGAATTTTTCTACCAGCGGCCACGGGGCCAGCACGTCCAGCCGCAGCGGCGGCAGCACATTGGCCACCCCGGCTTGCGTACACCAGTAGGCGATGGAGCCGAAGGCATCTTCCTGCGCATCGCTGGGTTGCCAGGTCCAGCCGGGCAGGCCGTGGGCAAAACCGGCCACATGCTGGCCGGTGCCACTGGCGATTTCCAGCGCCCTGCCCTGGGCGGGCAGGACGCGCTGCAACACTTTCAGGATGGGCGGCAGGTTGCGCTCCGCGGCGGGGCTGTGTTGGGGAATGTTCATACGCCTATTTTCAGGCAGGCATCCAGGCCGCGCAGTGCCAGCACTGCTCAAATCCGCCCTCCACCAGCTCACCACAGACGCACAGCCAGCGGTGTTGGGGCAGGTTTTGCAGGTGGTGCAAGAGCGTGCGGGCGCGGGTTTCCTGGGTGGGGTGGTGGATCCAGACCTCGGGCAGGCACTGGTCGGGGGGTAAATCGCCAGCAATGCCGCTGAGGTACTGGCGCTGCACGCTGGCGGTGATGCCTTCAAACTGCAACGCGTCCACCCACAGCGTGGCGATGGCGAGGTTCGGGGCTTGGGTCAGGCGCAGCATGCGTTAGAACGTGTTTATGATCTCTTTGGGGTCGCGCAGGTGCCTGTTCGGGATGCGCAGTTAGGCGCAAAACCCAAGCCCAGGCGTCCGCCTGGGCTGGTTTTGTAACGACACTGAGCGCCCGAAAAGGCACCTGCCCTTCGGGTTGGGGTGAAATCGGGCGATTTGTCTGCCCCAGCCCTTGCATGGGCAGGGAGCCCATGCTGCGGTCTGCGACAACCAACTCATCCCGATTGCACCCCAACGCGATCCCAAAGAGATCATAAACACGTTCTATGGCATACGCCGCTGCACCGGCAAAAACTACACTTTTTATAGCTGCTTGTGCTGATGGAATAAGCACGGGAGGCCTAAAACACTCTCAATGTTTCACCAGGTTGGCAAAGGTCTTGCGAAACTTCTCCACCTTGGGGGCGGCCACCATCAGGCAGTAGCCGTGGCCGGGGTGGTTCTCGAAATAGTCCTGGTGGTAGGGCTCGGCGGGCCAGTAGTTGCGCAGCGGTTGCACTTCGGTCACGACCGGCTTGCGGTAGCTGCCGCTGACCGCCAACTCGGCCAGGAAGGTGTCGACCACCGCCAATTGCTCGGGCGTGCTGGTGTAGATGCCGCTGCGGTACTGCGTGCCCACGTCGTGGCCCTGCTGGTTCAACGTGGTGGGGTCGTGGATGACAAAGAAGACTTCCAGGATCTCGCGCAGGCTGATCTGTGCCGGGTCAAACTCCAACCGCACCACCTCGTTGTGGCCGGTTTCACCGCTGCACACCTCTTCGTAGCTGGGGTTGTCGGTGTGGCCATTGCAGTAGCCGTTTTCCACGTCGGTAATGCCCTGCACCTTCACGAACACGGCCTCGGTACACCAAAAACACCCCCCTCCTAGGGTAATTACTTGGCGTGCGGCGGGTTCGGAGGGAGTAAAGGAGGACGTGTTTTGCATAGCCTGCTTTGTACTCCTTTTTTAGGAGTACGCACTTGTACACTTCGATTGTCTTCAACTTTACTGAATTAAAAGTTTGGGGCCAAAACGGGTTCTAACGCCCATCTATTGAGCGCAAGCAGCTATTAAAAAGTGAGCATATGGAATTGGGCGAATTAAAACCCTTGTTGACCGCACTCGTCTTGCCGCCCGCAGCACCGCTGTTGCTGGCGTTTGGGGGGCTGCTCATGGTCTGGCGCAACAAGCGCCTGGGGAGCGTGCTCTGCGTAGCGGGTCTGGGCGGGCTGTGGCTGCTGGGCTGCAACGCGGTGGCCGTCTGGCTGGCGCTGCATATCCTGCCGCAAGTCCCCGCCCTGCCGCCGTCTACCGCCGCTGCGCTGCTGCAGGCGCGCCAGGTGCAGGCGGTGGTGGTGTTGGGCGGCGGCGTGCAGGCATTTGCGCCTGAATACGGCGCGGCGCAGCCCACGGCGGATACAGCCACCCGGCTGCGCTACGGTGTGTGGCTGGCCCGCCAGTCGCAATTGCCGCTGGCCTTTGCGGGCGGGGTGGGCTGGGCCAACAGCGGCACGGCCGCGCCGTCCGAAGGGGCTGCCGCCCGCGCCGCCGTGGCCCAGGACTACGGCCTGGCCCTGCGCTGGGTGGACGACCAGTCCCGCGACACCGCCGAGAACGCGGCCCGCCTGCAGGCCCTGCTGGCAGCCGACGGCGTGCAACGCATCGCGCTGGTCACCCAGGCCTGGCACATGCCGCGTGCGCAGCTGGCGTTCGAGCGGGCCGGGTTTACCGTAACCCCCGCACCCACCGGCTTCACCCTGCCGCAGCAACGCAGCCTGCTGGAATGGCTGCCCACCGGCCACGGCCTGCAGTCGTCCCGCGAGGTGCTGCGCGAGTGGCTAGGGCTGTGGGTGGCGAGGCGTTGACGCGTCCATACCCCTGCATTGACGCTTGCCGGGCGCAAGGGCTACATTAATAACCAGCCAGTCAGTAGCCCATGCCCACCACACCCTCCTCCAACCCGGCCGAACCCCAGGCCAAGCGCGCGCGCCGCAAGGAGGCGCGGCCCGGCGAGCTGCTGGCCGCGGCCCTGGACCTGTTTGTGGAAAAAGGCTTTGCCGCCACCCGGGTGGAAGAGGTGGCCCAGCGCGCCGGGGTGTCCAAAGGCACGCTGTTCCTGTACTTTCACAGCAAGGAAGAGCTGTTCAAGGCGGTGGTGCGGCAAAGCCTGTCGGCGCGCTTTTTTGAGTGGAGCGCCGAGGTGGACGATTTCACCGGCAGCAGCGCCGACCTGCTGCGCCACGGCATGCTGAGCTGGTGGGAGCGCGTGGGCAACACCCAGGCATCGGGCATGACCAAGCTGATGCTGACCGAGGCGCACAACTTTCCCGAAATGGCCGCCTTCTACCAAACCGAAGTCGCACAGCCCTACCAGGCGCTGGTACGGCGCATCCTGCAGCGCGGCATCGACAGCGGGGAATTCGCCCCGATGGACCCGGAAATGGCCATCTACAGCGTGACCGCGCCACTGATTTTTCTGGCCATGTGGAAGCACTCCATGGGCAACCACCCCTGTGCCCCGGCGGCGCTGGACCCGCAGGAATACCTGGCCTCGCAACTCCATATTCTTTTGAACGGGCTGCGCGTGCGGCCCCCACAGACCCGTCTGCCCCCCCTATGAAACCCTGGACAAAGTGGGCCACCGTGGCCGTGGTTGCGGTAGTGCTGGCTGGCGGCATCGCCCGTGCCGTACAAACCCGCCAGCAGCAACAGGCCGCCGTGGCCGCCGCCGCGGTGGCCAAACTCGCCAATGCCATCGAACTGGCCCGCAGCGACATGGTGCTGGCGCAAACCCGCACACTGGTCCAGGGCCTGCCGATCTCCGGGGCCCTGAAAGCGGCCGACTCCGCCGTGGTCAAGGCCCGGGTGGCCGGGGAACTGCAAGGCCTGGCGGTGCGCGAAGGCGACAGCGTGCAGGCCGGGCAGGTGCTGGCCCGCATTGCGCCCACCGAAGTCCAGGCCCGCCTGCAGCAGGCGGTGGAGCAGGCCGGTGCGGCCCAGGCGCAGATCGACATTGCCCAGCGGCAGTTTGCCAACAACCAGGCGCTGGTCGACCAGGGCTTTATTTCCAAAACCGCCCTGGATGCCTCGCAGGCCACGCTCAATGCCGCCCAGTCCACCCACCGCGCGGCGCTGGCCGCCGCCGCCGTGGCGCGCCAGACGGTGGCCGACGCGGTGCTGCGCGCGCCCATCTCGGGGGTGGTGTCCCAGCGCCTGGCCCAACCGGGCGAGCGGGTGGCGCTGGACACCCGGGTGCTGGAGATTGTGGACATCCGCCGCATGGAGCTGGAGGCCTCGGTCAGCGCCGCCGACGCGGTGGCCCTGCGGGTCGGCCAAACGGCGCAGCTGCACATCGAAGGCAGCGCGTCGGACGCCCAGATTACCGCCACCGTGGCGCGCATCAACCCCAGCACCCAGGCGGGCAGCCGCAGCGTGCTCGTGTACCTGGCCGTGGCGCCCGCGCCCGGCCTGCGCCAGGGCTTGTTTGCCGAGGGCACGTTGGGTACGGCACAAGTCGCCACCCTGGCCGTGCCAGTGAGCGCACTGCGCACCGACAAGCCTCTGCCCTATGTGCAGGTGGTCGCCAACGGCAAGGTAGTGCACCAGACCGTGGTGCCTGGCCTGCGCGGCCAAACCATGGTGCCTGGCCTGCACGGCCAGGTGGGCACCGAGGCGATGGTGGCCGTGACCGGGCTGGCCGACGGCGCGCAGGTGGTCCAGGGCAGCCTGGGCACGCTGGCCGAAGGCACGCCCGTCACCTTTACTAAAGCGCGGTAGCGGCCTATGTGGTTCACCCAGGTCAGCCTGAAAAACCCGGTTTTCGCCACCATGGTGATGCTGGCCCTGGTGGTGCTGGGCGCGTTTTCGTACCAGCGCCTGCAGGTGGACCAGTTCCCCAACATCGACTTTCCGGTGGTGGTGGTCACGGCGGAATACCCCGGCGCATCGCCCGACATCGTGGAGAGCGAAGTCACCAAAAAGATCGAAGAAGGCGTGAACGCGATTGCCGGTGTCAACACCCTCACCTCGCGCAGCTACGAGGGCCAGTCGGTCGTCATCATCGAGTTCCAGCTCTCGGTGGATGGCCGCAAGGCCGCCGAAGATGTGCGCGAGAAAGTGGCCGCCGTGCGCCCGCTGCTGCGCGACGAGGTGAAAGAGCCGCGGGTGCTGCGCTTCGACCCCAGCAGCCGTGCGGTGTGGTCGCTGGCCGTCCTGCCCGATGCCAGCAAAACTAAGGCCCTGAGCGCCATCGAGCTCACCAACTGGGCCGACCAGGTGCTGAAAAAACGCCTGCAGAACGTGCGCGGCGCGGGCTCGGTCACGCTGGTGGGCGGCACCCAGCGCCAGATCAACATCTACCTGCACCCCGGCGCCATGGAAGCCCTGGGCGTGACAGCAGACCAGGTGGTCAACGCGGTGCGCGGCGAAAACCAGAACCTGCCGCTGGGGGCGATCCGCAACCTGGCGCAAGAGCGGGTGGTGCAGATCGACGCGCGCATGCAGCGCCCGGAAGACTTTGGCCAGATCATCGTGGCCCGCAAGAACGGCCTGGTGCGCGTGGACCAGGTGGCCAGTGTGGTGGACGGCGCGCAGGAAATCGACTCGCTGGCGCTCTACAACGGCCAGCGCACCCTGCTGCTGAGCGTGCAGAAGTCGCAGGATGAAAACACCATCGAAGTGGTAGATGGCCTGAACGCCGCCATTGCCGAACTCACCCCCCAGCTACCGCCCGGCCTGCGGCTGGAACCCATCACCGACGCGGCCCGGCCGATCCGCGTGGCGGTAGACAACGTGCGCAAGTCGCTGTTTGAAGGCGCGGCGCTGACCATCCTGATCGTGTTTTTGTTCCTGAATTCCTGGCGCTCCACGGTGATCACCGGGCTGACCCTGCCGATTGCGCTGATCGGCACCTTTTTGTTCATGAACATCTTTGGCTTCACCATCAACATGATCACGCTGATGGCGCTGAGCCTGTGCGTGGGCCTGTTGATCGACGATGCCATCGTGGTGCGCGAAAACATCGTGCGCCACGTGCAAATGGGCAAAACGCCCTACCAGGCCGCGCTGGAGGGCACGCAAGAGATCGGCCTGGCGGTGCTGGCCACCACGTTTTCGATCGTGGCGGTGTTTTTGCCGATCGGCTTCATGGGCGGCATCATCGGCAAGTTTTTCCATGAATTTGGCATCACCATCGTGGCGGCGGTGCTGATTTCGATGTTTGTCAGCTTCACGCTGGACCCGATGCTGTCCAGCATCTGGCACGACCCGGCGGTCGAAGCCCATGGCCAGCACCACCCGCCGGTGGGCATGTACGACAAGACCATTGGCCGCGTGACCCAGTGGTTCGAGCGCGCCACCGACCGGCTGGCCGATGGTTACCAAACCATTCTGCGCTGGGCGTTGGGGCACAAGCTGACGACCCTGGCCGGAGCGCTGGCTATTTTTGTTACCAGCCTGTTCATGGTGCCGCTGCTGGGCACCGAGTTTGTGCCCAAGGCCGACTTCTCGGAAACCACGCTCAATTTCTACACCCCGGTGGGTTCGTCGCTGGAGGTGACCGAGGCCAAGGCCCGCCAGGTCGAGTCCATCGTGCGCGAATTTCCCGAGGTGCGCTACACCCTGGCCACCCTCAACACCGGCAACGCGGCGGGCAAGATGTATGCGTCGCTGTACATCCGGCTGGTAGACCGCAAGGCCCGCAGCCGCAGTGTGGACCAGATGGCCAGCATCCTGCGTGAGCGCCTGCGCAGCGTGCCGGGCATCACCGTGACCCACGTGGGCCTGCTGGACTCGGTGGGCGGCAACAAGCAGGTGGAATTCTCGCTGCAGGGGCCGGACCTGCAGGTGCTGGAGCGGCTGTCGCGCCAGGTCAGCGACAAGATCCGCGGCATCCCCGGCCTGGTCGATCTGGACTCCAGCGTCAAGCCCGACAAGCCCACCGTGCACGTGGAAGTGCGCCCCGAGGCCGCCAGCGACCTGGGCCTGGGCGTGGCCAGCATCGCCAGCCAGCTGCGCACCCTGGTCGCCGGGCAGACAGTGGGCAACTGGCGCGCCCCCGACGACCAGACCTACGACGTCAACGTGCGCCTGGCCCCCAGCGCCCGCAGCACCGCCGAAGACCTGCAGCGCCTGCCCTTCATCACCGCCACCAACGCCGATGGCAGCCCACGCGTGGTCCGCCTGAACCAGGTGGCCCGCATCACCGATGCCACCGGCCCGAACCAGATCAACCGGCGCAACATGGCCCGCGAGGTGGCGGTCAACGCGAACGTCTACCAGCGCTCGGCGGGCGAGGTATCCAACGACATCCGCACGGTGCTGGACGGCATGGCCCTGCCGCCCGGCTACCGCTACCAGTTCAGCGGCTCCACCAAGAACATGGCCGAGGCTTTTGGCTACGCGATTTCGGCCCTGGTGCTGGCGGTGCTGTTCATCTACATGATTTTGGCCAGCCAGTTCAAGAGCTTCTTACAGCCACTGGCCCTGATGACCGCCCTGCCCCTGACGCTGATCGGCGTGGTGCTGGCGCTGCTGCTGTTCCAGTCCACGCTGTCGATGTTCTCGGTGATCGGCGTGGTGATGCTGATGGGCCTGGTGACCAAGAACGCAATCTTGCTGGTGGACTTTGCCATCCGCGCACGGGACGACGGCATGGAACGCAGCGAAGCCCTGCTGCTGGCCGCCAAGGTGCGGCTACGCCCCATCCTGATGACCACGCTGGCCATGATTTTTGGCATGGTGCCACTGGCCTTTGCGCTCAGCGAAGGCTCGGAGCAGCGCGCCCCCATGGGCCAGGCGGTGATGGGCGGCGTCATCACCTCGTCGCTGCTGACGCTGGTGGTGGTGCCGGTGGTGTATTGCTACATGGACGACCTGGCTATGTGGCTGCAACGTAAATGGACGGCAAAACGCCGGGTCATGGCACTTTCCCCCCCTAAAATCTAACGTTAACCTCGCACTTGAACCCAAAGACCACCATGACCACCACCGCCCAGCTCGAACAGACCCGCTTCAACATGATCGAACAGCAAATCCGCCCCTGGGACGTGCTGGAGCCGTCGGTGCTGGCGCTGCTGAACACCGTCAAACGCGAGCAGTTTTTGCCCGCCGAGAGCCAGGCCTTTGCCTTTGTGGACATGGAAGCCCCACTGCCCGGCGGCCAGTGCATGCTGTCGCCCAAGGTGGAAGCCCGCGCCCTGCAAGACCTGAAGATCCAGAAGCACGAGAAAGTGCTGGAAATCGGCACCGGCTCGGGCTACATGGCCGCCCTGCTGGCCGCCAGTGCCCACAGCGTGCTGTCGCTCGAAATCCTGCCCGAACTGGCCACCCTGGCGCGCAACAACCTGCGCAATGCCGGTGTGCGCAACGTCGAAGTGCGCCAGGCCGACGGTGCCCTGGGTGCCCCGGCCGACGGCCCGTTCGACGTCATTGTGCTCAGCGGCTCGGTGGCCAAGGTCCCCGACGCCATCAAGTCCCAGCTCAAGGTGGGTGGCCGCCTGTTTGCGGTGGTGGGCCAGGAGCCCATGATGTGCGCCAACTTCGTCACCCGCACCGGCGAAACCACCTACACCACCACCCAGCCTTGGGACACCGTGGCCCCGCGCCTGGTGCACTTTCCCGAGCCTTCGAAGTTCTCGTTCTAATCCACGCTTAATCCACGTTGCATCCATGATTTCCCAAATCCCTCCCGCCGACCTGTCCCAGTGGCTGCAAGGCCAGACCGCCCCGGTGGTGCTGGATGTACGCGAGCCCGGTGAATGGCAGGCCGCCAGCGTGCAGGCCGACGGCTTCACCCTGGTCAAGCTTTCGATGGGCGACATCCCCGCCCGGCTGGCCGAGCTGGACCCGCACCAGCCGATCGCCTGCCTGTGCCACCACGGTGCGCGCAGCCAGCGCGTGGCCCAGTTTCTAGTGCAAAACGGTTTTGAAAATGTGGTCAATATCGCCGGTGGTATCGATGCCTGGTCGCAGCAACGCGATGCCGGTGTGCCCCGCTACTAAACGCCTGAAATTGGAAATGACAAGGATGACCATGCCCCGCTTCCCGCTCGCCTCTTGCACTTTGGCCCTGCTGGCCGCTTTCTCTGGCGCGGCCCATGCGCAAAGCCTGGTGGAGCTGTATGACGCGGCACGGGCCACCGATTCCACCTACCAGTCGGCCAAGGCGCTGTATGACGCAAACCTGGCCAAGGCCGACCAGGCCAAGGCGGGTATCTTGCCCAGCGTCGGGCTGGCAGCCGGCCTCAACCGCAATCTGCTCGAAGGCCGCAATCCGACATTTGACAAAGACTACACCACCCAGTCCGCCACGCTCAGCGCTTCGCAGCCCCTGTACCGGCCTGCCAACCGTATCAACTACCAACAGGGTCTGAAGCTGGTCGACGTGGCCCAGGCGCAGCTGGCGGCCGCCGAGCAAGACCTGGTGGTGCGCGTGGCCCAGGCCTACTTTGACGTGCTGGGCGCGGGCGACACCCTGAATTTTGTGCGGGCGCAAAAAACCGCGGTGGGCGAGCAACTGGCCTCGGCCAAGCGCAACTTCGAAGTCGGCACCGCCACCATCACCGACACCCGCGAAGCCCAGGCCCTGTTCGACCTGGTACGGGCCCAGGAAATTGCCGCCGAAAACGACCTGCTGGTGAAAAAGCTGGCGCTCGACACCCTGGTCAGCAGGGTCGACGCCCAGCCCATTCCGCTGGCGCAGCCCGTGGTGCTGCCGACCGTGCAGCCTGGCGATATCAGCACCTGGGTACAGCAAGCCGAAAGCCTGCAGCCCAACGTGGTGCAGGCCGTGGTGGCCCTGGACGTGGCCCGGCTGGAAACCCAAAAGGCCAAGGCGGGCAACCTGCCCACGCTGGACCTGACCGCGGGTTACAACGTCAACCGTTACCCCAACGGCACCACCAGCAACCTGCCGGGCTCACGCACCAACACCACCCAGATCGGTCTGAGCTTCAACATTCCCTTGTTTGCAGGCTTCTCTATCCAGAACCGCATCCGCGAAACCCTGTCGCTGGAAGACAAGGCCCAAGCCGACCTGGATGCCGTCCGCCGTGCCGTCAGCCAGGCCACCCGGGCCGCGTTTTACGGCGTGCTGTCGGGCGTGGGCCAGGTCAGCGCCCTGGAAGCCGCTGAAGCCTCCAGCCAGATTGCGCTGGATGCCAACAAGCTGGGCTACCAGGTGGGTGTGCGCATCAACATCGACGTGCTGAACTCGCAAAGCCAGTTGTTCCAGACCAAACGCGACCTGGCGCAGGCCCGCTACAACGTGCTGCTGGGCAGCCTAAAGCTGCGCCAGGCCAGCGGCAGCCTGAAGCCGGAAGACCTGCAGGCGGTGAATGCACTGCTGGTGCGCTGACACCATAACGCTATATTATTAATAGCTTCTCATGCTGATGGAATAAGCGTGAGAAGCTGTTTTAATATAAAAGTTATTTCCACACCTGCTGCGCCACCCGCAGCATGTTGCCGCCCATGACCTGCGCGGCATCGTCGGCGGACAGTCCCACATCCTGCAAAGCTTGCGCCAGACCCTGCCAGGTCTCCACCGGGGTGTAGCGGGCCCGGCTGATGGCCCGGTTGTAGCCTGCAGACTGCGGCCACCAGTAGCTGGGGTCGTAGCCACCGGGCGGGTCGTCGTTGAGTTCGGGCTGCCCAAAGCTGATGTCCAGCCCGATACCCACATGCTGCACACCCACCAGATCGGCCACATAGGCCGCGTGGCGGGCCACATCGGCGGCAGTGGGTGCGTCATTGCCCAGAAAGAACGACACCCCCGACACGCACACCACCCCGCCGGTGGCGGCGCACGCGCGGATTTGTGCGTCTGTGATGTTGCGGCCATGCTCCACCAGCGCCAGCGGATTGGCGTGGCTGAAGATCACCGGGGCGGTGGAGGCGGCCATGATGTCCAGGCTGCACTTTCGGCCGGTGTGCGAGCAGTCCATCAACATGCCCGCCGCGTTCACCGCCTGCACCATGCGCTCGCCCAGCGGGGTCAGGCCGCGCTCGGTGTCGTGGCAGCCGTCGGCCACGCTGTTGTTGCGGTTGTAGGCAAAGTGGATCTGCCGCACCCCCAACGCCGCGTACAGCGCCACCATCTCGGGCTGCTCCAGCAGCGGCATAGCGCCTTCCAGGTCGAAGCCGATGGCGATCTGGCCGCCTGCTTTGGCCAAGGCAATATCGGCCACGCTGTGGGCCAGCCGGTAGCGCTCCGGGTGGGCGGCAATGGTGGCGCGGAATCCAGCGATCACGGCCATCACCTGTTGCACCGGGTTCATGTCCATGCCGACGTTGATCGACACGTAGTCCACCCCGGCGGCGTGCAGCCGGTCGATGGGGGCAAAGCTGGCCTGTGGGTGCAGCGGCAGGCAGGCATGGGATTCCCAATGGATCATGGTGTGCTCGCTTTCCTTCGGAAACCTACGGCGGCTTCCATCAATTGGCGGGTGTAAGGCTGGGCCACACGGCTGGCGGCCAGATCGCTGGAGGCCAGCATTTCCACCGTCTGGCCGCGCTGCATCACCATCAGGCGCTGGCACAGGTGGGTGACCACCGCCAGATCGTGGCTGACCATGATGAAGGTCAGGCCGCGGCGGGCGCGCAGGGTTTCCAGCAGGTTCAGCACCTCGGCCTGCACCGAGGCATCCAGGGCCGAAGTGGGTTCGTCCAGCAGCAGAATCTGCGGCTCCAGAATCAGGGCGCGGGCAATGGCAATACGCTGGCGCTGCCCGCCCGAGAGCTGGTGCGGGTAACGGAAACGAAAGCCCTGCCCCAGGCCCACCTCGTCCAGCGCGCGCTCAATCCGCGCCTGCTCGTCGCCGATGCCGTGGATGGCCAATGGCTCGGCCAGCAGGCGATCGACCGTGTGGCGCGGGTGCAGCGAGCCGTAGGGATCTTGGAACACCATTTGCACCAACCTGCGAAACGGCTTGCTCCCAGGCAAAGGTTGCGGTGCCGGGCCTAAGAGCTGCACCGTGCCGGTTTCCCGCTTTGCCAGCCCGCAGATGGCGCGCAACACGGTGGATTTGCCCGAACCCGATTCGCCCACAATGCCAAAGCTCTCGCCCGCCTGCACCGTGAACGAAGTGTCGGCCACCGCCACAAAACCGTCGAAACTGACGCGCAGGTTATTGACCTCCAGGCCCACAGACGCGCTCATAAAGCCCACTCCGGCTGGCGGTTCAGCGTGGGCAGCGGGTGCCGGTTGTCGCCGAGCTGCGGCAGGCAGTTCAATAGCCCCAAGGTGTAGGGGTGCTTGGCTTGCGCCAGCCCGCCCGCGGGCAGCTCCTCGACCACCCGCCCGGCGTACATCACCAGAATGCGGTCGCAAAAGGTGGAGACCAGGCGCAGGTCGTGCGACACAAAAATCAGGCCCATGCCGCGCTGCACCACCAGTGCGTCCAGGATCGCCAGCACCTGCAGCTGCACGGTCACGTCCAGGGCCGATGTGGGTTCGTCAGCAATCAGCAGGTCGGGGTTGGCGATCAGCATCATGGCAATCATGGCGCGCTGGCCCATGCCGCCCGATACCTCGTGCGGGTACAGCTTGTACACGCGGGCCGGGTCGTCGATCTGCACCTGCTCCAGCGCCGCCAGGGCCTGTTTTTTGGCCTGGGCGTTGGATACCTGGGTGTGCGCCTGCAGTGTCTCAACGATCTGGTCGCCGATGCGCATCACTGGGTTAAGTGAGAACTTCGGGTCTTGCAGCACCATGGCAATGCGGCCACCGCGCAGCTTGCGGCGCTCCTGGGCGCTGCAATGCATCAGGTCGGTGCCTTTGAACGCCAAACGCTTGGCAGTGACCCGGCCTTCGGGGGCCGTCAGGCCCAGAATCGCCCTACCCGTCTGCGACTTGCCCGAACCCGATTCGCCCACGATGCCCAGCCGCTCCTTGCCCAGCGTGAACGACACGCCGCGCACCACCTCCACCCAGCCGCCGTCGCGGTTGGGAAATGCCACCCGCAGGTCATCGACCACCAAAAGGGGTTCTGTCATTTCACGCCTTTCGGGTCGAGCGCATCGCGCAAGCCGTCACCCACCAGATTAAAGGCCAGGCTGACCAGGAAAATCGCCGCCCCCGGTGCTGCCGCCACCCACCACTGGTCGAGCACGTACTGGCGGCCATTGGCGATCATCGCGCCCCACTCGGGTGTGGGCGGCTGCGCGCCCAGGCCCAGAAAGCCCAGCCCGGCGGCCGTCAGAATAATGCCCGCCATGTCCAGCGTGACCCGCACGATCACCGAAGACAGGCACAGCGGCATGATGTGGTGCAGCACGATGCGCCAGGGCGACGCGCCAATGAGCTGCACCGCTGCGATGTAGTCGGTCTGGCGCACGGTCAGCGTTTCGGCACGGGCCATACGCGCGTACGGCGGCCAGGCGGTGATGGCAATGGCGATCACCGCGTTTTCAATGCCGGGGCCGAGCGCCGCCACAAAGGCCAGCGCCAGGATCAGCCGGGGAAAGGCCAGAAAAATGTCGGTGATGCGCATCAGCGCCGCATCCACCATGCCCCCGGCATAGCCCGCCACCGTGCCCACCAGCAGGCCGATGGGCGCGGCCAGCACGGCCACCAGCACCACCACCATCAAGGTGATGCGCGAACCATGGATGAGGCGCGACAAAATGTCCCGCCCCTGGTCGTCCGTGCCCAGCCAAAACAGCTGCGAAGGCGGCAGCAACCTGGTGGTGCGCAAATCGCCCACGGTGGGCGAGTACGGCGCGATCAGCGGGGCCAGCAGGGCCACCAGCACCAGCGCCAGCACAATGGCCAGGCCGAGCACCGCCAGCCGGTTGCGCAGAAAGATGCGCCAGGCGCCGTAGGCCCGGCCCCAGGCGGCCTGGCGGCGCGAGGCGGGCCGGTCGCTCATCAGCCAGTCGTGCAAATTGCTTGTGGTCATCGGGTCCTAGTACGGGGGTCCAGCGTCTTGTAAAGCAAGTCCGACAGCAAGTTCAGGCCAATGAAAATCGAGCCCACCACGATAGTGCCGCCCAGCACCGCGTTCATGTCGGCGTTTTGCAACGAATTGGTGATGTACAGGCCCAGGCCCGGCCAGGCGAACACGGTCTCCGTCAGCACCGAGCCTTCAAGCAACCCGGCGTACGACAGGCTGATCACGGTGACCAGCGGCACCATGGCATTGCGCAGCGCGTGCCGCCAGATGATGCGGGTCTCGCTCAAACCCTTGGCGCGGGCGGCCACGATGTACTCCTGCGACAGCTCGTGCAGCATGAAAGAGCGCGTCATACGGCTGATATAGGCCAGCGAAAAATAGCCCAGCAGCGAAGCGGGCAGGATCAAATGCGACAGCACATTGCCAAACGCATCCCACTGCCCGGCCATGGCCGCGTCCAGTAGCAACAGGCCGGTGACCGGGGTCAGGGTGTATTCATAAACTACATCGATGCGGCCCGGCCCGGCCACCCAGTCCAGCCTGGCGTAGAACAGCACCAGCCCCATCAGACCCAGCCAGAAGATCGGCACCGAATAGCCCACCAGGCCCATCACGCGCACGATCTGGTCCACCACGCCGCCCCGGCGCACGGCGGCCCACACGCCCAGCGGCACACCCAAAGCCACGCCAATCAGAATGCCCAGCGTGGCCAGCTCGAAGGTGGCGGGAAACGCGCGGCGGATGTCGTCCATCACCGGGTGCGAGCTCAGCACTGAGGTGCCAAAGTCACCGCGCAGCACCTTGCTGATGTAGATATAAAACTGCTCCCACAGCGGCTTGTTGAAGCCCAGCTCTTCGCGCACCCTGGCCACCAGCTCGCCCGAGGCCCGGTCGCCCACGATGGCCAGCACCGGGTCGATGGGCATGACCCGGCCAATGAAGAAGGTGACGGCCAACAGGCCCAGGTAGGTGAGGACGATGACGACCGCAAACCGCCCTACGGCCTGGAGTTTTCGCATGCAGGTTTAGCGCTTGCTGGCGGTAAACATGTAGTCTGAGCCGAACGTGGGGCCGAGCTTGAAGCCCGCCACGTTGCTGCGCACCGCCGCCACTTCCACCTGCTGGTACAGCATGATGAAGGGGCTGGCCTTGCGGAATTCGGCCTGCATGTCTTCGTAGATCTTTTTACGCTTGCCGGTGTCGCGCTCCACCACGGCGGCATCGGCCATTTTTTCCAGCTCGGGGGCCACCCAGGCATTGCGCCAGGCCAGGGGCTTGGCCTTGGCATCGTCGCTGTTGTCGGTGTTTTGCACAAAGGTGGCGTTGCTGTGCGGGTCCCAGTAGTCGGCGCCCCACTGGCCGATGTACATGTCGTGGGTGCGGGCGCGGTACTTGGTGAGCACCTGCTTGCCGTCGCCGGGGATGATTTCGATGTCGATGCCCGCGCGCTTGGCGTTTTGCTGGAAGGACTCGGTAATGCCCTGCACCGGCTGGATGGTGCGCATGTCGATGGTGACCTTGAAGCCATTGGGCAGCCCGGCCTTGACCAGCAGCGCACGGGCCTTGTCCACGTCCAGCTTGTACGGGTTGACGGTGCTGGCCCCCAGCAGGCCCACGGGCAGGAAGTTCTGGTCTACGGTGCCGATGTTCTTGATCAGCGTGTCGCCAATGGCAGCGTAGTCCACCAGCCATTTCAGGGCTTCGCGCACCTCGGGCTTGGCCAGGTTGGGGTTCTTCTGGTTCAGGCTGATGTAGTAGACCGTGCCCTTGGGGGCCGATTCGATCTTGATGTCCTTGTTGCTGGCCATGGCGGCCAGATCTTGCGGGGCCAGGTTGCGGGCCATGTCGATGTCGCCCTTTTCCAGCAGCAGGCGCTGGGTGCTGGACTCCTTGATGTGGCGGTACAGCACGCGGGCCAGCGGGGCCTTTTTGCCGTAATAACTGTCGTTGCGCTCCAGCGCCACCACTTCATTGGCGCGCCATTCGCGCAGCTTCAAGGGGCCGGAACCGGCGTAATGGGTCTTGAGCCAGGCATAGCCCAGGTCGCCCGCCACTTCGTTGGCCAGCACCAGCTTTTTGTCTACCACCGCGCCTACGTCGGCGGTCAGGCAGTTCATGACAAACGACGGGGCATAGGCCTTGTCGGTTTCCAGCGTCATGGTCAGCGCACCGGTGGCCTTGATCTTGTCTTTGACATTGGTTTTGCTAAAACCAAACTGGGTGAGGATGAAGGCCGGAGACTTGTCGAGCAACACCGCGCGCTGCAGCGAGAAAGCTACATCGTCTGCCGTGAGCGGGTTGCCGGAGGCAAACTTCAGGCCGGGCTTGAGCTCGAAGCTGAAGGTCTTGCCATCGGCCGACACGGTCCAGGACTTGGCGATGTCGTTGACGAGTTTGGACGGGTCGTTGATGTCCAGCCGCACCAGGCGGTCGTAGATATTGCCCATGACCTCGCTGGCCGAGATTTCAAACACCTCGGCCGGGTCCATGGTGATGATGTCGTCGAACGCAAAGGCCACCACCAGCGTGTCCTTGGGCGTGGCGGCCAGGGCGGGCGCCATGCCGTAGCCTAAAACCAGGGTCGAGGCCACGGCTGCTGCCAGCGTGCGGCGGGAGAGTACGGGTGTCGTAAAACGCATCTGAACATCCTTTGGGTAAGAGGCAAAAACTACTCAGGGGAACTCCGCAAGAAGCATGCTAACTCGGACGCATCGGGCTCAAATCGCCCAGCGCGGCGCTGTCGATCAGGCCATAGTGGCCGGGCAGCGCGTAGTGCCACCATTCGTGGGGCAGGTGCTTGAAACCCGCGCCTTCCATCACCTGCAGCAGCAGCAGGCGGTTGGCCTGCGCCTGGGCTGAGACCTGTTCACTGAAATGGTGCGATGCGTCGCTCATGTCGTCGAAAGCCGTGCCCATGTCCAGCTCGGCCTCCTGCGCGTCCACCAGGGTCAGGTCCACCGCCGTGCCGCGCGTGTGGTTGGAGCCGATGGCGGGGTCGGCCACGTAGGCTTGGTCGGGCGCAGACTCCCACAGCAGCACCTGGGCCTCGTGCGGGCGAAAGGCATCAAAAATCTTCAGCCGCAGGCCCGATTCCGCTGCCAGCAGCACGGCCTTGCGCAGGCAGGCTTCGGCATCGCGGTGCAGCAGGCAATGGGCGCGGTCGTAAATGGGGCGGCCCGCGATATTGTTGGCGGTGGCATAGGCCAGATCGAGCACGATGCCATGGGTTTCCGGGTGGACCTGGACGAGAGGATGGGGCATGGAGAGCTGTGGTTAAAAGAAGGTGCTTGTGCAATTTCCACCTACACTTATAGCTACTTATCTTATAGCAAATTGGTTGTCGCCAGCTCCGAGCGGCATCGCAGCAAAATTGAACGCACAAAAAAATACAATGCGCGTTGTATGCAAAATATAAGATGGGCAGCGGTGCCTCTCCCTCACTAAGGATATCCGTGAAGCGCTTCGTATTTTCTTTGGCAGTGGGGCTCTTGTGCACGATGCACTGCCGGGCCCAAACCGACTCCGGATTGATCCGCCTGGCCACCCTGGAATGGCCGCCCTATAACGGCCTGCTGCTGCCCCAGGGCGGCCTGTCCAGCTACATCACCTCGGCGGTGGCCAAGGCGGCGGGCTACCGCCTGCTGACCGCGTCGTTCGAATGGAGCACCACCGTGCGCAAAGGCGAACAAGACCCCCACTTTGACGGCTACTTTCCCGAGTACTTCAGCAAAGAACGGGAGCAGGCCTGCTACCTGTCGCATTCCATCGGCAACAGCGTTCTGGGGCTAGCCACCCTGCGAACGGCCCCCATCTACTGGAACGCCATCACCGACCTGGCCCCCTACAAGCTGGGGGTTGTCGATGGCTACCTTAACGGCGAGGCGCTGGACCAGGCCATCCAGGCCAAGCGCCAACCGGTGGAAACCGGGACCAGCGATGCCGTGAATATCCAGAAACTTCGCACGGGCCAGGTCCGCGGCATCGTGGTGGACAAGAACGTACTCAGGTATACCTTGTCGCGCACGGGTGGCACCGAGCACGTTGCGTTCAATACCCGGCCGATTGCGCAGTTGAGCCTGCACGTGTGCTTTCGGCGCACGCCCGCTGGTTTGCAGATGCGCAATGCCTTTGATACGGCCCTCGGGCACCAGAATGTGGTGCAGTTGGAAAGCACCTACTTCAAGATGTTCCCGCTGGGCCGCTGAATGCCGCCCCGCTACGGTACCGCTGAGGCGGAGGCCGTGGCAGCCGGTACGGGGGACGCGGCTGGCGCAGAAGCAGGCTCGGCCAGCGGTTCCTCAAAGCGTTGGCCCGCAGGCAGCGGCAGGTAGGTAGAGGCATCTGCCGACCCCATGCCCCAGGTAAACCCGGCCGGGCCCTGTTCGGTGGTGCCCGAGCCAAAGCCACGCAAAGCCTCGGGAGCGGTAAACGCCATGCGCAGGTGCACCCCGCCATCGCAGTGCAGGGTCAACATACCCGCCGCCGTGGCGGTGTAGCGCAGATCACCCATACAGTTTTGGCTGGGTTGGCTGGATGACAGCCGCAGACTACCGCCGGAGCGATCATTGAGAATGGTGGCGCGGCCTTCCAGCAGCACGCCATTGACCACGGCGTAGGCCGGCACGCTGCTGGCCAGCCAGCCCTGCATGCGGGTATCCATCTTGGCGCAACCAAGCAGGGCCAGGATGGCCGCAAGCGCAGGAAAAAGAGCTTTCATCGCGCGATGGTAGCCCCATGGGCCAAGGACCTAAGCGCGGGGAAGCGGGTGCAAACCAGGCTATTTTTGCGCTTAGAACCGTTTCAATAACTCAATCGTCGTCCGCCGGGTCCAGCGCCGGAAACAGCACGTCGGTGTAGCCCAGCTGCGTCAGGTCCCGCATGCGGGTGGGGTACAGCCTGCCGATCAGGTGGTCGCACTCGTGCTGCACCACGCGGGCGTGGAAGCCGTCCACCATGCGGTCGATGGGGTCGCCGTACTGGTCAAACCCGGTGTAGCGGATGCGCGACCAGCGCGGCACCAGTCCGCGCAGGCCCGGTACCGACAGGCAACCTTCCCAGTCGCTTTCTTCCGCGTCACCTATCGGCGTGATCACCGGGTTGATCAGCACCGTAGGCGGCACAACGGGCCGGTCCGGGTAGCGCGGATTCACGTCCGCCGTGCCAAACACCACCAGCTGCAAATCCACCCCGATCTGCGGCGCCGCCAGCCCCGCGCCGTTGACGGAGCGCATGGTGTCCAGCATGTCCGAGATGAGCAGGTGGAGTTCGTCGGTGTCGAATGCGGTCACCGGCTGGGCCGTGCGCAGCAGGCGCGGGTCGCCCATTTTGAGGATGGTGTGGAGGGTCATGCTCGTTTTGGAATGGCTTGCAGCGCAGGCAACAAGTTCGGAACATCGGTAGTCACGATGCTCCACAGGGTGTCATTGTCGATACCCAAATAGCCATGGATCAGCCGATTGCGCGTCGCTATGACCATGCGCCACGGAATCTCGGGATGGGCGGCGCGCACCGTGTCCGGAATGTGGGTTGCCGCTTCACCGATCAGTTCAATATTGCGTACCGTGGCATCGAAGCGCATGGCATCGCCGACGAACTGGTTTTGGTCCAGTCCGTGGGTAAAAGCCAGCACCCGCTGGCAAAAACCGACCATATCGTCCAGATAAAACCGCCACTCGCGGCTCTGTGGCGCATCAGACATGCACGGCATCCCGTTCCACATAAGGCCGAAGTTCCGGGCGCAAAGCCTTGTCGGTCACCAAGTCCACGGGACAACCCAACAGGTCTTCCAGGTAAAACTGCACCCCAAAATAGCGGGCTGAGGTGGCAGGGCCGTCGAAGGAGACAAGAACGTCCACGTCGCTGCGGGCCGTGGCGGTATCGCGGGCCATGGAGCCAAACAACGCCAATTGGACGACACCGAACAGGCGGCCCAAATGGGCTTTGTGCTGGGTCAAAAGCCCGAGAGTGGTTTGGCGGTCCATGGACGCAGTTTAGTCCGTTGCAGCATCCACCGGCTGCAACAACGCCAACATCCCCGCCTCGTCCAGCACGGTGATGCCCAGCGCCTGCGCCTTGTCCAGCTTGCTGCCGGCCTCCTCGCCTGCGACCACGTAGCTGGTTTTTTTGCTCACCGAGCCGGCCACTTTGGCACCGGCGGCTTCGAGCAGGTCTTTGGCCTGGTCGCGGCTCAGGGTGGGGAAGGTGCCGGTGAGGACGAAGGTTTGGCCTGCCAGGGGCTTGGGAGCTTGCTGGGCGGGTTCGCCCTCCTCCCAGTGGATGCCGCAGGCACGCAGTTGCTCGACCACTTCGCGGTTGTGTGGTTGGTCGAAGAAGGTGCGGATGGCCAGGGCGACGATGGGGCCCACATCGGCCACTTCCAGCAATTGCTCGGGCGTGGCATCCATGACCGCGTCGAGCTTGCCAAAGTGCCGGGCCAGTGCCTTGGCCGTGGCTTCGCCGACGTGGCGGATACCCAGACCAAAGAGGAAGCGCGGCAAGGTGGTGTTTTTGGATTTTTCCAGCGCGTCCAGGATGTTCTGCGCCGACTTGTCGGCCATGCGGTCCAGGGCAGACAAGGCGGTGAAGCCCAGCTTGTACAGGTCGGGCAAGGTGCGGATCACGCCGGTGTCCACCAGCTGCTCCACCAGCTTGTCGCCCAGGCCTTCGACCTCCACCGCGCGGCGGTGGGCGAAATGCAGGATGGCCTCCTTGCGCTGCGCCGGGCAGAACAGGCCGCCACTGCAGCGGTGGTTCATCTCGGTTTTTTCGCGCACCACTTTGCTGCCGCAGATGGGGCAGGCGCGCGGCATGCGGAAGTTGGGCACATACCGGGCGCGGGGTTTGTCGATGATGCCCACCACCTCGGGAATCACGTCGCCCGCCCGCCGCACGATGGCGGTGTCGCCCACCCGCACCCGCTTGCGGCGCAGCTCGAACAGGTTGTGCAGGGTGGCGTTGGTCACCGTGACACCGCCCACAAAGATGGGGGCCAGCCGCGCCACCGGCGTGAGCTTGCCGGTGCGGCCCACCTGCACATCGATGGCGGTAATAGAAGTGAGCTGCTCTTGCGCCGGGTATTTGTGCGCCACGGCCCAGCGCGGCTCGCGCGACACAAAACCGAGCTGGCGCTGCAGGGCCAGGGCGTTGAGCTTGTAGACCACGCCGTCGATGTCATACGGCAGGCCGTCGCGGGCGGCACCGATCTTTTGGTGATACGCTATTAATTCCGTAGCGCCTTGCGCTATTTCCACCTGGGCTGCGACCGGAAAACCCCATTTTTTCAGGGTTTGCAGCAGCGCGTAGTGCGTGTCGAACACCGGCCCCCCCTGCTCTGGCGGCGTGACCTCGCCCAGGCCGTAGGCGAAAAAGCTCAGGGGCCGCCGGGCGGCGATACCGGGGTCGAGCTGGCGCACGGCACCGGCGGCGGCGTTGCGCGGGTTGACGAAGGTTTTGTCGCCGTTTTCGCGCTGGCGTTCGTTGAGCGCATCGAAGTCGGCCAGGCGCATATAGACCTCGCCGCGCACTTCCAGCACGGGCGGCGCACCCCCATGCAGGCGCAGCGGAATCTGCCGCAGGGTGCGGATGTTTTGCGTCACGTCTTCGCCGTACTCGCCGTCGCCCCGGGTGGCGGCCTGCACCAGCACGCCCATTTCATAGCGCAGGCTCATGGCCAGGCCGTCGAACTTGGGTTCGGCCACGTACTCGACGGGCGGGTCGGACTCCAGCAGCCCCAGTTCCTTGCGGATGCGGGCGTCGAAGTTTTGCGCGCCGGTAGGCTCGGTGTCGGTCTCGGTGCGGATGCTGAGCATGGGCACGGCGTGGCGCACGGAAGCAAATTCGGGCAGCGGCTTGCCGCCCACGCGCTGGGTGGGCGAATCGGCGGTCAACAGTTCGGGGTGGGCGGCTTCCAGCGCCTGCAGGGCTTTGAAGACACGGTCGTACTCGGCATCGGGCACCGTGGGCGCGTCCAGCACGTAGTAGCTGTGGCTCCAGGCGTTGAGCTGGGTGCGCAGTGCTTCAATTTCTGTAGCTGCTTGCGCTGATGGAATGGGCGCTGGAGGGCTAAAAAGGTCTGAACTTTCCATGGCACTTAGCTGAACAGTCTGCGCGCCAGTACCGAGCCCGCCGCCAGCTCGCGCGAGTCCAGCGTGTCGTACAGCTGCTCCAGCGAGGCACCGATGCCGTCCAGCGCGTCGCGCTGCAGCGGGTAGCCCCGGTCGTCGGTGAGGCTGCCGTCCATGGCTTCGGCCAGGGCGGCGGCGGTGTCGCGCAGGCGCACAAAGGGCTGCTCGGCGCGGTCCACCTGCGGCACGTCCAGGCTCAGGGTGACTTCGCGCAGGGCCGACTGGTCGGGGTCTTCGGCCAGGGCCGCCTGGGCATCAAACGCCAGGCCCAGGATGGGGGGCATGCCGGGCGTGCTGCTGGGCAGCAGCATGCGGCCGGGAATCAGGCTGGGCACAAACCCCAGTCGGGCAGCGTGCTGCTGCACATAGCCGGGGCTCCAGGCGGCGTGCACCGCGCGCAGGGTGAAGCCGAGCTGGGCATCGTGGTCGTTGGCGAACTGGTCGAGCTCGCGGCCCCGGGCCACTTCTTCGCGCATGTCGGGGAACTCGGGCAGGCCGCTCACGGTGT
The DNA here is from genome assembly GCF_040822085.1 of Rhodoferax sp. WC2427. Classification (NCBI taxonomy): domain Bacteria; kingdom Pseudomonadati; phylum Pseudomonadota; class Betaproteobacteria; order Burkholderiales; family Comamonadaceae; genus Rhodoferax; species Rhodoferax sp. WC2427. The sequence continues at coordinate 2,619,042 of NZ_CP162006.1, forward strand.
CGGCGTAGGCCTGGGTTTTGATGACGAACTCAGAGAACTCGATCTCGTTGAGTGCGCCGGTACGGTTGGCCAGTTGCACGCCCGCCTGCAGTTGGCTGTAGCGCTGGCCCGCCACCGGGGTTTCCCACTGCTGGGTGGCCACGTTCAGGCCCTCGATGGCAAAAGGTTTGCTGCCAACGCGGCGGGTCGGCGGCATGGCGGCCAGGGCGGCATCGCCCGACACCGGTTGCTCCAGCGCAATGGGGGCCAGCACGTCGATCAGCGCGTCCATGCCGGGCTTGCGCTCGGGCGTGGGCAGCGGGGGCAGCTCCTCTCCGTCAAACGCGGGGTCGCGGCGTTCGATATCCGGCGCGCTGGGCTCGATGGGAATGGGCAAGGGATCGGGCTGCTTGGGGGCGTTTTTGCGCGCCGACCAGGTGTTGTAGGCCACGACGGTGGCAAGCACGAGCCCGCCGCCGATGGCCAGGCCGAGTTGTAGGGTGGTGGTCATGATCACATTTCGGCCATGGATAGGGCCGACTCCATATCGACTGCCACGATGCGTGAAACGCCCTGCTCCTGCATGGTCACACCAATCAGTTGCTGGGCCATTTCCATGGCGATCTTGTTGTGGCTGATGAAAAGAAACTGGGTTTCGCGGCTCATGCTGGAGACCAGTTTGGCGTAGCGCTCGGTGTTGGCGTCGTCCAGCGGCGCGTCCACTTCGTCGAGCAGGCAAAACGGTGCCGGGTTCAGCATGAATATCGCGAACACCAGGGCGATGGCCGTCAGGGCTTTTTCGCCGCCCGACAGCAGGTGGATGGTCTGGTTCTTCTTGCCCGGCGGCTGGGCGATGACCTGCACGCCCGAGTCCAGGATTTCGTCCCCGGTGATAACCAGGCGCGCATTACCGCCGCCAAACAGCTCGGGGAACATCTTGCCAAAGTGCTCGTTGACGGTGTTGAAGGTGCCCGACAGCAGCTCGCGGGTTTCGCCGTCGATTTTTTTGATGGCATCTTCCAGCGTGGTCATGGCCTCCACCAGGTCGGCGGTCTGGGCATCCAGGAACTGCTTGCGTTCGCGGGCCACCGTCAGCTCGTCCAGCGCGGCCAGGTTCACGGCCCCCAGGGCGGAGATTTCGCGGTTCAGCCGGTCGATTTCGCTTTGCATGCCGGGGATGCGCACATTGCCTTGCACGATGGAGGTAGCGATGGCCTCCAGGTCGGCATTGGCCTCGGTCAACAACTGGCTGAACTGCTCGGAGCCCAGGCGCGCGGCCTGCTCCTTGAGCTGGAATTCGGTGATGCGCTGGCGCAGTGGCTCCAGGGCGCGCTCGTTGTGCATGCGGGCCTCGTCGCTGGCGCGCAGGCGGGCGGTCAAATCATCGTACTGGCTGCGCTGGGCGGCCATCTCGGCCTCGCGCTCCAGCTTTTGCGCCAGGGCGGTTTGCAGGCCGCCCTGGGCGGCGGCGTCGTTCAGGCGGCCCAGCTCGTCGGCCGCGCGCTGCTGCTCGCCGCTCAGGGCCACGGTTTGCTGCTGGGCCATGTCCAGCGAACGGCTCAGTTCGGCGCGGCGGGCCCCCAGGCTGCGCTGGGCAAAGGCCGCCTCCTGGGCCTGGCGCTCCAGGCTGCGCTGCTGTTCGCGGCACTCGGCCAGCTTGCGCTGCACTTCGATGACGCGCTCGTCGAGCTGGGCGTGGCGCTCCTGGCTGTCGGCGAGCTGCATGTCGAGTTCTTCAAACCGGCCTTCGGCGTTGACGCGGCGCTCATGCAGCTCGTCCAGCTGGGCCTCCACCTCGGCCAGGTCGCCTTCCAGCTGCTGGCTGCGCACGCGGGCCTGCTCGGCCAACTGGCCCAGGCGCAGGGTTTCGACCTGCAGCGCGTGGGCCTGGGTTTGCGCCTCGGTGGCTTCGCGCCGGGCGCTGACCAGGCGGCCGGACGACTCGTTGTAGGCCGCTTCGGCGCGCACCAGGGCGTAGCGGGTTTCCTCGTTGATCAGGGTCTGGGCGCGCAGTTGCTTCTCTAAATTCTCGATCTCTTGTGCCCGCGCCAGCAACCCGGCCTGCTCGGAATCAGGGGCGTAGAACGACACGCTGTGCGGGCCCACGGCGTGGCCGCTTTGCACGTAGATGACTTCGCCCGGCTGCAGCTGGCTGCGCTGGTGCAGGGCATCTTCAAAGCTGGGCGCCGTAAAACAGCCGTGCAGCCAGTCGGCCAGCAAGGCGGCCAGCCCGGCATCGTTCAAACGCAGCAGGTCCGCCAGCCGTGGCAAGGCGGTAGAACCCTGCGACGGGCCTGCGGGCGGCGGGCTGTAGAAGGCCAGCTTGGCGGGCGGCACGTCGCGGCCATCCAGCCCGGCAAACGCGCGCACCATCTCCAGCCGGGACACGGCCAGCGCGCCCATGCGTTCGCGCAAAGCGCCTTCCAGCGCGTTTTCCCAGCCCTGCTCGATGTGCAGCTGGGTCCAGATGCCTTGCAGGCCGTCCAGGCCGTGGCGGGTCAGCCAGGGCTTGAGCTTGCCGTCGGTTTTGACTTTTTCCTGCAGCGCCTTGAGGGCTTCCATACGGGCCGAAATATCGGCCTGGCGGGCGGATTCGGTGTTGACGGCGGTCTGTTTGGCGCGGCGGTCTTCGTCGAGTTGCGGCAAAAATTCTTGCAGGTCGTGCAGGCGCGCAGCGGCGACGCTGGCGGCTTCAGACGCTTCTTCCAGCTGGGCTTGCAGCTGGCCCAGGCGGGCTTCGTCGGGCGCGGCCAGGGCTTTTTTGTCGGCCAGCAGGCGCTCGCGGCGCTGGTCGAGCTGACGGCTTTGCTCTTCGATGCTGCGCTGGTCGGCGGCCAGCACCTGGATTTGCTGCTGCACCTGCACCACGCCCGTGCGCTGCTCATTAGCGGCACGGCTGGCGGACTGCAGGGCGTCTTCCAGGTCGGGGATTTGCCCGGCCTGCTCCTCCACCTGGGCGGCCAGCAATTCGGCTTTTTCTTCGGCCTCGATGCCGGTGGCTTCCAGATTCTCCAGCTCGTACTGCGCGTCTTCCTGGCGCGTGGCCCACTGCTGGATCTGCTCTTTCAGGGTGGCCATGCGCAGCTCGACGCGCTGGCGGCCTTCCACCACAAAGCGGATTTCGCCCTCCAGCCGCCCTACTTCGGCGCTGGCCTCATACAGTTTGCCCTGGGCGCGGTTCACGGCATCGCCCGCGTCGTAGTGCGCCTGGCGGATGGTTTCCAGCTCGGCTTCCACGTGGCGCAGGTCGGCGATGCGCGACTCCAGGTCGTTCACCGCCTGGGCGGCATCGGCCTTGACCTTGCTTTGGTCGGATTCGCTGTCGACCTTCTTCAAAAACCACAGCTGGTGCTGCTTGAGCGTGGCGCTGGCGTGCAGGCTGTTGTACTTCTGCGCCACCTCGGCCTGCTTTTCCAGGCGCTCCAGGTTGGCGTTGAGTTCGCGCAGGATGTCTTCCACCCGGGTCAGGTTCTCGCGGGTGTCGCCCAGGCGGTTTTCGGTTTCGCGGCGGCGCTCCTTGTATTTGGAGACGCCCGCGGCTTCTTCCAGGAACAGGCGCAGCTCTTCGGGGCGCGACTCGATGATGCGGCTGATGGTGCCCTGGCCGATGATGGCGTAGGCGCGTGGCCCCAGGCCGGTGCCCAGGAACACATCCTGCACGTCGCGGCGGCGCACCGGCTGGTTATTGATGTAGTAGCTGCTGGTGCCGTCGCGGGTGAGCACGCGCTTGACGGCGATTTCGGCAAACTGGCCCCACTGGCCGCCTGCGCGGTGGTCGTTGTTCTCGAACACCAGCTCCACGCTGGCGCGGCTGGCCGGTTTGCGGGTGGTGGTGCCGTTGAAGATCACGTCCTGCATGGACTCACCGCGCAGCTCGCTGGCCTTGCTCTCGCCCAGCACCCAGCGCACCGCATCCATGATGTTGGACTTGCCGCAGCCGTTCGGCCCCACCACGCCGACCAGTTGCCCGGGCAGGTGGAAGGTGGTGGGTTCGGCAAAGGACTTGAAGCCCGCGAGCTTGATGGATTGGAGGCGCACCGGTAAATGGGGGGCAAGTGCCTTGGTTGGGTGGTAGGTTTGTATGCAGCCGCAGTCGGCGCGAACACAAGCCAGTTTACCCGAGCCCCCCAGGGCGCTCTGGCGAAACTATGGCAAACAGCTATATTTACCGTAGCTGCCCGTGCTGGTGGTACCGGCGCCATATGCCTATTTTATGCCCCATGCAGGCACCCGCATCCATCCCGTTACCTCGGCTTTTATGGCCTCATTATTTCCAAAGGCATAAAATTACCCCGTAACGGATAATTAAACCCTAAAGAACTGGGAACCTATGGCTGACACCTTTACCTACCGTCGCACGGCCCTGGCGGCCAGCTACTGCGATGCACTGGAAGGCCGCGGCATTCTGGACGCGACCTCGGGCCTGTTTCTGGCCGCGCCCCGGCGCACCGGCAAGTCCACCTTTCTGCGCGAAGACATGGTGCCCGAAATGCGCGCACGCGGCTGGCAAACCCTGTATGTGGACCTGTGGTCCGACCGCAGCCGCGACCCGGCCGAACTGATCATCGCGGTGGTGCGCGACACCCTGGCTCAGCTCGACGGCCCGGTGCTCAAGGCTGCCAAAAGCGTGGGGCTGGACAAGCTCAACGTGCTGGGCGCGCTGAGCCTGGACCTGAACAAAATCGGCCAGCCCGGCGGGGCCACCCTGTCCGACGCGCTGGAGCGGCTGCACACCAAAAGCGGCAAACCCCTGGTGCTGCTGGTCGACGAAGCCCAGCACGCCCTGTCTACCGAAGCGGGCACGCGGGCCATGTTTGCCCTCAAGGCGGCGCGCGACCGGCTCAACCAGGGCCGGGCCGTGCGTGGCCTGCACCTGGTGATGACCGGCTCCAACCGCGACAAGCTCACGCACCTGGTGCTGCGCCGCAGCGAGCCGTTTTACGGCGCGGGGGTGACGCGCTTTCCGCTGCTGGACCGCGGCTTTGTAGAGGCCTATGCCGAATGGCTGCGGCCCCAATTTGCCGACGGCAAGGCCTTCAGCGCCGACACGCTGGAGCGGGCCTTCACCCTGGTGGGCCGCCGACCGGAAATGCTCAAGCGCGTAGTGGGCGAGGCGGTGGCCGACTGGGGCGGCGCGCAGGCGCTGGACGCGCTGATCGAACGCAACGCCCAAGAGATCCAGCACCGGGCCTGGCAGGAATTTGCCTCTACCTACAACGCCCTGCCCGACGCGCAAAAAGCCGTGCTGGACGCAATTGCCCGCCTCTCGCCCGACTACACCCCGTTTGCCGAAGCCGCCCTGGCCGCCTACCAGGCGGTGGTGGGCAAGCCGCTGAACAACTCGGCCATCCAGGGCGCGCTGGACGCGCTGCGCGACAAGGAGCTGATCTGGCGTGCAGGCCGCGGCGACTATGCGTTTGAAGACGACGGCCTGCGCGCCTGGTACCTGGAACAGCACCCGCAACCGCAGTTGTTGGGGGCCTGACCGGCACCGGCGCGCTATTGATTCCATAGCTGCTTACGCCCATGGAATAAGCGCAAACAGCCGATTTTTCTTAAATCTGGAAAACCCTCTACCGCGCCACGCCCAGCAGCTTGTGCAGCAGCTCGGGCTGCTCCTGCAGGCTGCGCGCCGTGCCGGTGTAGACCACGGTGCCGCGGTCCAGCACGGCGGCGGTGTCGGAGATGGCCAGGATCGCCTGCGGATGCTGCTCCACCAGGATGGCCGACAGCCCCTCTTCGCGGGTGATGCGGCGGATGGCGCGCAGCAGCTCCTGCACGATGATGGGCGCCAGGCCCTCGCAGGGCTCGTCCAGCAGCAGCAGCGTGGGGTTGAGCACCAGGGCCCGGCCCATGGCCAGCATCTGCTGCTCGCCGCCCGAGAGCTGGGTGCCCAGGTTGGTCTTGCGCTCGGCCAGCCGGGGAAACAGGCTGTAGACCCGATCCGGTGTCCAGGGGCTGGCGCTGCGCCCGGCCCGCGCGGGGCGGGCCACGGCGGTCAGGTTCTCGTGCACCGTCAGCGACTTGAAGATATTGCGCTCTTGCGGCACCCAGCCGATCCCGGCGGCGGCGCGCTCGTGCGAGGGCAGGCGGTGCAGGGCCACGCCGCCCAGCGTGATACTGCCCGCGTGTTGGCGCGTGGCCCCGGCCAGGGTGTTGATGAGCGTGGTTTTGCCGGTGCCGTTGCGGCCCAGCAAGGCCAGGGTCTGGCCCGCGTGCAGGGCCAGCGACACGCCGTGCAGCACCACCGCTTCGCCGTAGCCAGCGCTCAGGCCTTCGATGTTCAAGAGTTCAGCCATGGGCTACCTCACCATGTTCCACGTCATGTCCCAAGTACACCGCCTTGACCTGCGGGTCGTTGGCAATGGTCTGCGGGTCGCCTTCGGTGAGCACCGTGCCGTTGACCAGCACCGTCATGCGATTGGCAAAACTGAACACCAGGTCCATGTCGTGCTCGATCAGCAGAATCGACACCTCGGGCGGCAGCGCGGCCACGGTGTGCAGCAGCTCCTCGCGCTCGCCTGCGGGCACACCGGCCACCGGTTCGTCCAGCAGCAGCACGCGGGGTTCGCAGGCCAGGGCGATGGCGATTTCCAGCAGGCGGCGCTTGCCGTAGGCCAGCACCCGGGTTTCCTGGGCCATCACCGCGGTCAGGTGGAATTGCTCCAGCAATTCCTCGCAGCGCTGGGTCACATCGCGGCGCGCACCCAAAGCCTGCCACCACGATCCGCCCAGGCCCCGGTGCTGCGACACCACCATGGCCAGGGTTTCCAATGGGGTCAGCGAGTCGAACAACTGGTTGATCTGGAAGGTCCGCACCAGCCCACGGTGCACGCGCTGGTGCGGTGGCAGCTGGGTAATGTCTTGCCCTTCCAGCACGATGCGGCCCGCGGTGGGCTGCAGCACGCCGGTCAGCAGGTTGATCAGCGTGGTCTTGCCCGCGCCGTTGGGGCCAATCAAGGCATGGCGCGCGCCCTGGTGCAGGTCCAGCGTGACGTTGTTGGTGGCGGTGATGCCGCCAAACTGCATCACCAGGCCCTGGGCCGAAAGTACCGTCTTGGTGCTCATGGGGTACTCCCCCGCTTGCGCGGCAAACGCCAGGTCCAGGGGCGCAGCAGGCGCTCGCGGCCCACCAGCACCAGCACCACCAGGAACAGGCCGATCCAGAAGGTCCAGTACTGCGGTGTGATGCTGGACAAGGCGTCTTGCATCAGCTTGAACACAATGGCGCCCAGCACGCCGCCGTACAGCCAGCCCACGCCACCCACCACCAAAATCAGCATCACGTCGGCGGATCGGTGAAACTCAAACAAGTCCAGCGAGGCAAAGCCCGAGGTCTGCGCCAGCAAGGCCCCCGCCGCACCCGCCATGCCCGCAGCCAGGGTGTAGACCACCACCAGGCGGCGGTGCACCGGGATGCCAATGGCCATGGCCCGCAGCCGGTTGTCGCGGATGGCCTTGAGCGTGGCCCCAAAGGGCGAATGCACCAGCCGCCGCGCCAGCACAAACAGCACCAGCAACACCGCCAGCGAATAGCAGGCCGCCGTCTGCCCGGCCAGGTCAAATTCAAACCGGCCCAGCACCGGCCCCATCACCACGCCTTGCAGGCCGTCGGCACCACCGGTGAGCCAGTCCAGCTTGTTGGCCAGCTCCATCAGGATCAGGCCTACGCCTAATGTGACCATCAGCCGGGTCAGGTCGGTGCCGCGCAAGATGGTGGCACTGCAGGCCGCGCCCAGCAGCGTGGCCGTGGCGATGCCCACCGCCAGGCCCACCAGTGGGTCGGGCATGACCAGCTTGGCAAACAGCGCGGCCGAATAGGCCCCCATGCCAAAAAACGCCGCGTGCCCCAGCGACACGATGCCGGTGTAGCCCAGGATCAAGTCCAGCGACAGGGCAAACAGCGCCACGATGGCGATCTCGTTGACGATCAGCGCATGCCGCGGCAGCACCCAGGGCGCGGCCAGGGCCAGCAGCCACAGGGCCCATTCCCAGGGCTTCCAGCGGCCCGCCTTGAGCAAGAGGTTTTGCGACTCCATCATTTGCCCCCTTGGCGCACAAACAGGCCCTGGGGCCGCCAGATCAGAATCGCAATCATCAGGCTGTAGACGATGAAGGCCCCCAGCTTGGGGATGTAGTACTTGCCCGCCACGTCGGCAATGCCCAGCAGCAAGGCAGCCAGCAGCGGCCCGGTGATGCTGGAGGTGCCGCCCACGGCCACCACGATCAAAAAGTACACCATGAACTTGAGCGGAAAGCTCGGGTCCAGGCCCAGCACCTCGGCCCCCAGCGCGCCGCCCAGCCCGGCCAGGCCGGAGCCCACGGCAAAGGTGCCCAAAAACACCACGTTGACGTTGATGCCTAAGCCTGCGGCCACGCGCTGGTCGTCCACCGAGGCGCGCAAGCGGGTGCCAAACCGGGTGCGGGCCAGCACGTACTGCAAGGCCACCGTCAGCGCCGCGCACACCGCGATGATGAACAGGCGATAGTGGCCCATGCCGAGCATGAAAGCGCCCTCGCCCAGCTCGGTGCGGCCCTTGAGCCACCCGGGCAACTGCACGATCTGCGGGCTGGAGCCAATGAAGTAATCGGCACTGGCCACGGCCATGAAGGTCAGGCCGATGGAAAACAGCACCTGGTCCAGGTGCGGCTTGTGGTACAGCGGCCGGTACAGGGTGCGCTCCAGCACCGCACCCAGCAGGGCCGATATGGCAAAGGCCAGCGGCAGGCACAGCAGAAACGGCACGTTTGCGCGCTGCATCAGCAGCACCGTGGCGTAGCCGCCGACCATGGCAAAGGCGCCGTGGGCCAGGTTGATGAAGTTCATCAGCCCCATGGTCACGGCCAGGCCCACGGCCAGAATGAACAGCAGCATGCCGTAGGCGATGCCGTCAAAAAGTATGGTCAACATGCGCGGCTGCCTGCGGGCTTACTTGGCCTTGCCGGGGTCTTTTACGTCCTTGATGACGGCGAACTCCACGTTGTAGAGCTGGCCATTTTTGCGTTCCACCTTGCGCAGGTAGATGTTTTGCACGATGTCCCGGGTTTGCGCGTCAATGAAGATGGGGCCGCGCGGGCTCTCGAAGATTTGGCCTTTCATGGCCGCCAGCAGCGCATCGCCACCGCCCAGCCCCTTGGTGGCGCGCAAGGCCTCGTAGATCACCCGCATGCCGTCATAGCCGCCCACGGCCATGAAGTTGGGGCGCAGGCCCTTGTTGGCCTTGCCAAAGGCATCGACGAACTTGGTGTTCAGCGGCGACGGATGGTCGGTGGAATAGTGGTGCGAGGTGACCACGCCCAGGGCGCCGTCGCCCATGTCGTTGAGCTGGTCGTCGTCGGTCACGTCGCCGGTGCCGATGAGCTTGATGCCGGCCTTGTCCATGCCGCGTTCCAGAAACTGCTTCATCACCGCCGCGCCCGCGCCAGAGGGCACAAACACAAACAGCGCGTCGGGTTTCAGGTCGCGCACCTTTTGCAGGAACGGCGCAAAGTCCGGGCCGCGCAAGGGCACGCGCAGCGACTCGGGCACCTGGCCGCCGTTGAACAGGAAACGCTCCTTGAAATACTTTTCGGCATCCAGGCCGGGGCCGTAGTCGCTGACCAGGGTCACCACGGTTTTGATGCCGTTCTTGGGGGCCCAGTCGGCCATGCTCACCGCCGCCTGGGGCAGCGTGAAGCTGGTGCGCACGATGTAGGGCGAGGCCTGGGTGATGCTGCTGGTGGCTGCAGCCATCACCACCAGCGGGGTTTTGGACTGGGTGGCGATGGGCGCGGTAGCCAGGGCCGAGGGCGTGATGCCAAAGCCGGCCAGCACGTTCACCTTGTCGTTGACCACCAGCTCCTGGGCCAGGCGCTTGGTGACATCGGGCACGCTGGTGTCGTCCTTGACGATGAGCTGGATCTTCTTGCCCGCCACGGTGTCGCCGTTTTGCGCCATGTAGAGCCGGGCCGCCGCTTCGATCTGCCGCCCGGTGGAGGCCTGCTGGCCAGTCATGGGCAGGATCAGGCCGATTTTGAAAGTGTTGTCTTGCGCTATGGAATAGCTCGCTACCAACGCAGTTGCAGCAAGCGCCGAGGCGCGCAGAAAGTTTCTTTTTTGCATGGTGTGTCTCCTGGTTTTTATTCGGGTGCGGATCCGCTCAAGCACCTGTCTGCCGCTGACCATACGCGCTTGTGTCCGCGAGTGTAAGTCGATGAAACAGCTAACTGTTAGAGTAAAAAACGATACCGAGGGGTAGGACGGCGACTACATGCAGTAGCGGCCCCGTCTGCTGGCGGCGGCTGGCGGCATTTTTCATACTAGGCCCATCAACCACCCACCAGGACACCACCATGAACTCCGTTCGCAACACCGCCCGCACCGTGACTATCTCTGCCATTGCCGCTGCCCTGCTCGCCCTCAGCGGCTGCGCCGGCATGACGCGCCAGGAAAAGGGCACCGCCACCGGTGCCGTGATCGGCGGCGTCACCGGTAATGTGCTGGGCGGCGGCGTGCTGGGCACTGCCGCTGGCGCCGCCGTCGGCGGCGTGATCGGCCACGAAGTCACCAAGTAAGCCACGGGCCGTGCGGCCCCGGCGGCACGGCTTTACTACCATTTAAATAGCTGCCTGCGCTCTATCCATAAGCGCAGGCAGCCTATTTGGTGGGTATTTTGGGGTTCCACACACGCCTCATTATTCGAATATCGTATGTTGGTATCGTTCTATATCTGCATACCCGTCTAACCCTAAGATTCCGTTCAAGGCCGCCAGTTGCTGCGGCCGAACTGTTTCAAGGAGTTGGACACATGGCATTCGTTAAAAAACTACTGGTTTCCGCAGCGCTGGGCGCATGGGCCCTGGCCGCTACCGTTGGCTACGCAGCCGACAAGAAGGTGGTGGTGGGCTACCAGACCGACGCCCTGCCCTCGTCGGTCGGCATTGCCAATGGCGACTATGCCAAGGCCACCGGCGTTGAGATCGACTTTCGCCGCTTCAATTCGGGTGCGGACATCTTCGCCGCCATCGCCTCGGGCGACGTGCAGATCGGCTACGTGGGCTCCAGCCCCTACGCCGCGGCCACCTCGCGCGGGCTGGATGTAAAAGCGTTTTACGTGGCCTCCATCTCTGGCACCGACGAGGCGCTGGTGGTGCGCAACGGCTCGGGCATCCACACCGTGGCCGACCTCAAGGGCAAGAAGCTGGCCGCCGCGCCCGTGTCCACCGACCACTACCAGTTGCTGGCGCTGATCAAAAGCCAGGGCCTGACCGAAAAAGACGTGCAGGTCTTCACTATTCCGCAGCCCGAAATCGTGGCCGCGTTCAACCGGGGCGATATCGACGGCGGCTTTGTCTGGGACCCGGCGCTGACCGAGCTGAAGAAGACCGGCAAGGTGCTGGTCACCTCCAAGGACGTGGCCGACAAGGGCGCGCCCACCTTTTCCGCCTGGGTGGCCACCGCGGCCTTCGCCAAGGAGCATCCTGAGTTCCTCAAGTCTTTCTCGGGCGTGATCGACAAATATTCCACCTCGTTTGCCACCAACAAGGCGGCTTGGACAGCCGACAGCGACAACACCAAGGCGCTGGCCAAACTGCTGGGCGGCACCTCGGCCGACCAGGCCGCGGCCCTGCAAAACCTGTCGCTGCTGAGCCTGAACACCCAGGCGTCGGACGCCTGGCTGGGCGGCGGCGAAAAATCCGGCGTGGCCCGCATCCTGAAGGAAACCTCGGTGTTCCTGAAGGAGCAAAAGAAGATTTCCGAAGTGCTGCCCAGCTACGCCAGCTTCGTCACCCCCGCCGCCGTGGTGGCCCTGAAGAAATAAGCCCATGCTGCGAGTCGACAACGCCAGCGTATTTTTTGCAGCCCGCGACGGCCGCGCCGTGCAGGCCCTGGACCGGGTGTCGCTGGACATTCCCCCAGGTGGCTTCGTGGTGGCGCTGGGCACCTCCGGCTGCGGCAAATCCACGCTGCTCAACGCCATGGCGGGCTTTTTGCCGCTGTCGGGCGGCTCCATCACGCTGGATGGCCGCCCGGTAGACGGCCCCGGTGCCGACCGCGGCGTGGTGTTCCAGAAGGACACCCTGCTGCCCTGGAAGTCGGTGATCGACAACGTGGCCCTGGGCCTGCAGTTCGCGGGTGTGGGCCGTGCCGAGCGCATTGAGCGTGCGCAGGAGTTGCTGCGCCTGGTGGGCCTGCAGGACTTTGCCGATGCCGCGCCCTACGAGCTCTCGGGTGGCATGCGCCAGCGCGTGGGCCTGGCGCGGGCCCTGGCGCCCAACCCCGATATCCTGCTGATGGACGAGCCTTTTGGCGCACTCGACAGCATGACCCGCGAGCAGATGCAGGAGCTGCTGGTGTCGGTGTGGTCGCGCACCGGCAAGCGGGTGTTTTTCATCACCCATTCCATCGAAGAAGCGCTGTTTCTGGGCACCGAGCTGATCGTGATGTCGCCCCGGCCGGGCCGCATCGTGGCCCGGTTCAACCTGGATTTTGTGCGCACCTACGCCCGCGACGGCGATGCCCGGGCCATCAAGACATCCCCCGCCTTTGCCCAGCTGCGCGAAGAAGTCCGCGCCATCGTGCACCAAACTGAAGCGTTGGAGGAGACCACCGTATGACCGAACTGACCGCTTCCTCCCTGGGCGCTGCGCCGCAGGCCGCAGCCGAAGCCCCAGCGCAGCCCACCGCGCCACGCCTGGTGCAAATGCGCAGCTTTGGCATCGGCGCGCACTCCACCGTCAGCACCAGCCTGGCCACCGGCGCAGCCATTTTGCTGCTGTGGTGGGCGGTGGCGCAGACCGGCGTGGTGCCGCACCTGTTTCTGCCCACCCCGGCCGAGGTGCTGGCGGTGGCGCAGTCGATCTGGGCCGACGGCTATGCCAACGCCACGCTGTGGGAGCATGTGTCGGCCAGCCTGGTGCGCATTCTGTCGGCGGCAGCTATCGCCATAACGCTGGGCATCCCCACCGGCCTGGCCATGGGGCTGAACCGCTGGGCCAAGGGCATTCTGGACACGCCCATCGAGTTCTACTGGCCGCTGCCGCCACTGGCCTACCTGCCGCTGATGGTGATCTGGCTGGGCATTGGCGAAACCTCCAAGATCGTACTGCTGACGCTGGCCATGTTTGCGCCCATCGTGCTGTCGGCCCAGGCCGGTGTGCGCGCGCTGCCGCAAGAGCGGGTGAATGCTGCGTTGTCGCTGGGCGCCAGCCGCTGGCAGCTGTTCACCGCGGTGGTGCTGCCCTCGGCCCTGCCCGAGATCCTCACCGGCATCCGCATCGCGCTGGGCGTGGGCTGGGGCACGCTGGTGGCCGCCGAGCTGATTGCCTCGACGCGCGGCATCGGCTTCATGGTGATGTCGGCATCGCACTTTCTGGCCACCGACGCGGTGTTTGTGGGCATTGCCGTGATCGCCGCCTGCGCCTTTGGGTTCTCCATCGCCATGCGCCTGCTCGAAGGCTGGCTGGTGCCCTGGAAGGGCAAGCACTGAGGTCGGCAGGTTCCCTGCGGTTACTATCAAAAAAATAGCTGCTATCGCTTATGCCATAAGCGATAGCAGCCTTATTTTCTTAAAAATCACACCGTCCCGCGCCCCGGCGGTGTCCCCCTGGCCCCACTAGTAGCGGCAGGGATGTCTGGCGTATTCCTCTAATAGTGCATCAAAGTGTAACTATGGTTTCCCATCCGCGGTTGCCTGGCGGCTATAACCTGCCTGGGTAAATCTTCACCCAACGGGTGCGGATTGCCGCAGAATGGCACGGTTATTGTTACGTTTGTTTACTTTCAAGGCATGGGCCTTTGTCTTTTCACCTCCCGTGCAACCCAGACCACCCCTATGAACCCGCTCAACCGCTTCTCCATCCGTTTTCGCTTGTATTTCAGCACCGCCTTTTCATTGCTGCTGCTGGTCGTCATTGGCCTGGTGGGTTATTGGGCGCTGGACTCCACCCGGGGCACCGTAAAGGTGCTGGTGGAGCAAAAGGTGCAGACCCTGACCGACATGAACGAGCTGCGCATCACCCTGGCCCAGGTGCGCCGCAACGAAAAAGACATCATCATCAGCTTCAACAACGCCGTCGAAGTGGCCGTGCTGCGCGACTCCTGGCAAAAATCGCTGCAAAGCTTTGGCAAGGGGCTGGCCGCCTTGCGCACCGCCCAGGGCAGCGACACCACCTACGTGAAGATGCTGGACACCGCCCAGACCGAGATCAAGGCCTACACCGACGGTATGTCCCCGGTGCTGTCGCAGATCGAGGGCGCGCAGATCGACGGCTCGGTCGGCGGGGCCTACGCCGAGCGGCAAAAGGTCCACGTGGACGCCATCGACAGCCTGTTGCAGCAGGCTGCCACCACCTCGCGCGAAGAAATGCAGGCCGCGCAGGCGGGCATCGACCGCCGCACCCTGGTGCTGTCGGGCATCCAGCTGGGTATTCTGGTGCTGGCCTTGCTGGTGCTGATTCCGCTGACCTTTTTCAGCGTGCGCAGCCTCACCCGCTCACTGGCCCAGGCCTGCAATATCGCCGAAGAAATCGCCCAGGGGCATTTGTTTGTGCCGGTGCAGGCGCAGCAAAACGATGAAATTGGCCAGCTGGTCAACGCCATGGGCCGCATGCAGGACTTTTTGCGGGAGCTGGTGTCACAGGTGCAGTTGGCGGCCCGTACCATCCACGCGTCCAGCACCGAGATCGCCGCGGGCAACCAGGACCTGAGCCACCGCACCGAACACACCGCCGCCAACCTGGAAGAAACCGTGGCCGCCATGGCCGAACTCACCGGCAATGTGCACGAGAGCGCCAGCGCCGCCGTCCAGGCCAACCAGATGGCCCAGTCGGCCGCCGAAGTGGCCACCCGCGGTGGCGAAGTGGTGTCGCAGGTGGTGGTGACCATGCGCGAGATCAACGCCAGCTCCAAGAAGATTGCCGACATCACCAGCGTGATCGACGGCATTGCGTTCCAGACCAATATCCTGGCGCTGAATGCCGCCGTGGAAGCCGCCCGTGCGGGCGAACAAGGCCGGGGCTTTGCGGTGGTGGCCAGTGAAGTGCGCCTGCTGGCCCAACGCTCAGCCCAGGCCGCCAAGGAGATCAGCACCCTGATTGGTACCTCGGTGGCCAAGGCCGACGAAGGCGCCAAGCTGGTGGCCCGCGCAGGCACCACCATGGACGACATCGTGGGCAGCGTGCAACAGGTCACCACCATCATCCGCACCCTGTCCAGCCAGGCCAGCGGCCAAAGCAGCAGCATTGCCCAGATCAGCGAGTCCGTCAGCCAGGTAGACCAGGTGACGCAGCAAAACTCGGCCCTGGTGGAAGAATCCGCCGCCGCGTCGGCATCGCTGCGCGAGCAGGCGGACGCACTGACCGAGGCGGTCAGCCGGTTCCGGCTGGAAGGCTGAATCCTGAGGCCGGTTTAGCGGTAGGCGACCGCCAGGGGCTGCGCCCGGCGGTCCGCCTGTAGCGCCACCGGCGCGGCCGGGTTGGACTCCAGCGTAAATACCGCCACCACCTGCACCAGGTCATCGGCCTGGCTTTTGAGCCCACTGGCAGCTGCGGCCATTTGCTCGACCAGCGCGGCATTTTGCTGGTTGACCAGGTCCATCTGGGCCACGGCCTGCCCCACCTGGGACATGCCGGCGCATTGCGCCGCGCTGGCCACACTGATGCCGCCCATGATGTCGGTCACCCGGCGGATGCTGCCCACCACTTCGGCCATGGTGCCGCCCGCCCGGTCCACCAGCACCACACCCTGCTCCACCCGCTGCACGCTGGCAGAGATCAGCAGCTTGATTTCCTTGGCGGCATCGGCCGAGCGCTGGGCCAGCAGGCGCACTTCGCTGGCCACCACCGCAAAACCCCGGCCTTGTTCGCCCGCACGGGCGGCTTCCACGGCGGCATTCAGCGCCAGGATGTTGGTTTGAAAAGCAATACCGTCGATCACGCTGATGATGTCTGCAATCTTGCGCGACGAATCGTTGATGCCCTGCATGGTCTGGACCACCTGGCCCACCTCGTCCCCCCCGCGAACCGCCACCGTGGATGCCTGCAGGGCCAATTGGTTGGCGGCGCGGGCGCTGTCGGCGTTCTCCTGCACCGTGGCGCCCAGCTCTTCCATCGACGCAGCGGTTTGCGCCAACGCGCTGGCCTGGTTTTCGGTGCGCGCGCTGAGGTCGTGGTTGCCCTGGGCGATCTCCGAACTGGCGGTGGCCACACCGTCGGCACCCTGGCGGATGGACTGCACAATCTGCGTCAGCGAAGCCTGCATGCGGGCCATGGCCGACACCACACTGTGCGCATCACCGTCGCGCGTGGCCACCACGCCGCTCAGGTCGGCATGGCTGATGGCGGTAGCCAGGGCGGCCACTTCAGCAGGCTGCCCGCCCAACTGGCGCAACAGATTGCGGCTGATGAACCAGGCCAGCACGATGGACAACAGAACCGATGCCGCCGCCACACCGGCCAGCACCAGCCGGGCGTGCACCACCGCTTCACGGCCCTGGATCTTGGCCTGCTCGGCCTGGCGCAAATGGCCTTGCCAGAGCTTTTGCACTGCCTGGTAAGCCTTCATGTAGCTTTGCTGGCTGGGGCCATTGAAAAACTCGCTGGCCTCGACCGCGCGCTCCTCTTCTGCACCCGCGGCGGAGTTGGACATCTGGAAAAAAGTGCCGCGCAGGCCATGGTACTGGGCCATGGCGGCCAGCATTTCCTTGTGCAGCACCGGGTCTACCAGGGCCGCGCCGACGGTGTTGTACCGGGCCAAGGCAGCGTCAAAGTCTTTTACCGCAGCCTTGACCACCAGCTCTTCACGGTCTTTGGCGGGCATGTTCAGGGTGGACAGATGCCGGAGTTCGGCAATGCGCACAGCCTGCAACTTGTCATTTGCATCGCCCAGCGCCGTCAGCGCGGGCAAGGTGGTGTCAACCAGCGACTCGAAATCGCCATGGATGGCGAGAATCCGGCTCCACGCGGTCAAAGCCAGCACCAGCACCAACACAACCACCAGCCCAAAGGCCCAGCCCAGTTGCCGACCCACCCGAATTTTGGAAAGCATTTTTGAATACCCCTGTATGCCGTGCGTCTGGGACCCGGCTGTGCCTGCATGAACCTGTCTTACCAACCAGCAGAGGGTATGGAATTAAGATACATAAGCTTACATTTACAGAGGAGAAAATCTCCATACGCTCGCGCCAATAGGTGGTACGAAACCGGCCCCGGGTACACGGGGAATCCCTAGCTACCCAGGTACTCCCAGCGCACCGTCTTCCCCAGCAGTGGAACCTGTGGGTCGAACAGGTCCCAGAAAAATCCGCTGAATCCGCTTACCCCAACCAACGCCGTGCGTTGTGCCAGAGCTGCATCCAGGGGCTGAATTCGCGGTTATCGCCGCTGGTCCAGCTCATTTGCACATTGCGGAACACGCGCTCGGGGTGGGGCATCATGGCGGTGAAGCGACCGTCTGCCGTGGTCACGGCGGTCAGGCCACCGGCGCTGCCGTTGGGGTTGAACGGGTAGGCCTCGGTGGCGGCACCGAAGTTGTCCACGAAGCGCATCGCGGCAATCGCCTGGGACGCGTCACCCCGGTAGGCGAAGTTGGCGTAGCCCTCGCCGTGCGCCACCGCGATGGGCAGGCGGCTGCCCGCCATGCCTTGCAAAAACACGCTCGGCGATTCCAGCACTTCTACCATCGACAGGCGGGCTTCAAAACGCTCGCTGCGGTTGGTGGTGAAGCGCGGCCAGGCCTGTGCGCCGGGGATGATGTCGGCCAGCTCGGCAAACATCTGGCAGCCGTTGCACACGCCCAGGGCCAGGGTGTCCTGGCGGGCGAAGAAGGCTTTGAACTGCGCGGCCAGCACCGGGTTGAAGGTGATGCTGCGCGCCCAGCCTATGCCTGCGCCCAGGGTGTCGCCGTAGCTGAAGCCGCCGCAGGCCACCACGGCCTGGAAGTCTTGCAGCTGGGCACGGCCGGTTTGCAGGTCGGTCATGTGCACGTCAAACGCGTCGAAACCGGCCAGACCGAAGGCGTAGGCCATTTCGGTGTGCGAATTCACGCCCTGCTCGCGCAGCACGGCGACCTTGGGGCGGGTCAGCATCAAAGCCGGTGCCGCTATATCTTCGGTAGCTGCTTGCGCTGATCCGGCAAGCGCCGGAGCACTATTTGGCAAGAAAACGTGCATGCCTGGATCGGCGGCGGCACCGGCGGCGGCGTGCTCGGCATCGGCACCAGCGGGGTTGTCGCGCTGCTGGCAGATCTTCCAGCTCACGCTGTCCCAGACCTGGTGCAGGTCTTCCAGCTTGGCGGTGAACACCGCCTTGGCATCGCGCCAGACCTGTACTTCGCCCACACCCGCCGTGATGGTGCTGCTGGCCGGACGGGTCTTGCCGACGATGTGGCTGTGCTTGGCCAGGCCGTGCGCGCGCAGGGTCTGGATGGCGGCATCGCGGTCGGACGTGCGCACTTGCAACAGCACGCCGAGTTCTTCACTGAACAGGGCCTTGAGCGTGAGCTCTTCGCGGCGCGGGCCGACCTGGCCTGCCCAGTTTTTGCTGTCGCCCACGTCCATGCGGCTGTCGCTGATGCCGTCGCCTTCCGTGACCAGCAGATCGACATTCAAGGCCACGCCGACGTGTCCGGCAAAGGCCATTTCGCAGGCGGCTGCAAACAGGCCGCCGTCGCTGCGGTCGTGGTAGGCCAGCAGTTTGGGCCGCAGTGCGTTGACGGCGTTGACCAGGTTCACCAGGTCTTGCGGGTCGTCCAGGTCGGGTACGGTGTCGCCCACCTGGTTCAGGGTTTGCGCCAGGATGGAGCCGCCCATGCGGTTCTGACCCTTGCCCAGGTCCACCAGGATCAGCGTGGTGTCGTCGGTGGCGTTGAGCTGCGGGGTCAGCGTGCCGCGCACGTCGGCCAGGGTGGCGAAGGCGGTGACGATCAGGCTGACGGGGGATGTGACCTTCTTTTTGTCGTCCGCATCTGTCCACTGCGTGCGCATGGACAGGCTGTCTTTGCCCACGGGGATGGAGATGCCCAGCGCCGGGCAGAGTTCCATACCGACGGCTTTCACCGTGGCGTACAGGGCGGCGTCTTCGCCGGGTTCGCCGCAGGCGGCCATCCAGTTGGCGGAGAGCTTGACGCGCGGCAGGTCGAACGGTGCAGCCAGCAGGTTGGTGATGGCCTCGGCCACGGCCATGCGCCCGGATGCAGGGGCGTTGACTGCGGCCAGCGGCGTGCGCTCGCCCAGGGCCATGGCTTCACCCGCGAAGCCCTGGTAGTCGGCCAGGGTCACGGCGCAGTCGGCCACGGGCACCTGCCAGGGGCCGACCATCTGGTCGCGGTGGCTCATGCCGCCGACGGTGCGGTCGCCGATGGTGATCAGGAATCGCTTGCTGGCCACCGTGGGATGGGCCAGCACGTCGATGGTGGCTTTTTGCAGGCTCACGCCGGTCAGGTCTACCGGCTTGAAGCTGCGCGCCACGGTTTGCACATCGCGGTGCATCTTGGGCGGCTTGCCCAGCAGCACGTTCATGGGCATGTCTACGGGCGTCTCCGCCGTGGCATCGGCCACGATGAGCTGGCGTTCTTCAGTCGCCACACCGACCACCGAGAACGGGCAGCGCTCGCGCTCGCACAGTGCGGTAAACGCCGCCAACGACTCGGGCGCGATGGCCATCACGTAGCGTTCCTGGCTCTCGTTGCACCAGATTTCCTTCGGGCTCATGCCGCTTTCTTCCAGCGGCACGGCGCGCAGGTCAAAGCGCGCGCCCCGGCCTGCGTCATTGGTCAGCTCGGGGAAGGCATTGCTCAAGCCGCCTGCGCCCACGTCGTGGATGGCCAGAATCGGGTTTGCCGCGCCTTGCATCCAGCACTGGTTGATGACTTCCTGCGCCCGGCGTTCGATTTCGGGGTTGCCGCGCTGCACCGAGTCAAAGTCCAGCGAAGCCGCGTTGGCACCCGTGGCCATAGAGCTGGCCGCGCTGCCGCCCATGCCGATGCGCATGCCGGGGCCGCCAAGCTGGATCAGCAGCGAACCGGCGGGAAACTCGATCTTGTGCGTCTGCGTGGCATCAATGGTGCCCAGACCACCGGCCAGCATGATGGGCTTGTGGTAGCCGCGGCGGATGCTGTCCACGTCGGAGGTGACGGTTTGCTCGTATTCGCGGAAGTAGCCCAGCAGGTTGGGCCGGCCGAATTCGTTGTTGAAAGCCGCGCCGCCCAGCGGGCCCTCGGTCATGATGCTCAAGGGGCTGGCAATGTGCTCGGGCTTGCCGATGGACACGTCGCCCTCTTGCGGCCAGAGCTTGGACACCGTGAAACCGGTCAGGCCCGCCTTGGGTTTGGAGCCGCGGCCGGTGGCACCCTCGTCGCGGATCTCGCCGCCCGCGCCGGTGGACGCACCGGGGAATGGCGAGATGGCGGTGGGGTGGTTGTGGGTTTCCACCTTCATCAGCACGTGGTGCAAGGCGCTACTCTTTTCGTAGCTGCTTGCGCTTATGCCATCAGCACCAGAGGCTGATTTGGCCAAGAAACGCTCAATCTCGTAGCCTTCCATGACGGACGCATTGTCCGAGTACGCCACCACGCTGTGCTGCGGTGCCAGCTGGTGGGTGTTGCGGATCATGCCGAACAGGCTCTTGCTTTGTGCCACGCCGTCGATGGTGAACTCGGCATTGAAGATTTTGTGGCGGCAGTGCTCGCTGTTGGCCTGGGCGAACATCATCAGTTCCACGTCGCTGGGGTTGCGCTGCAGCGTGGTGAAGGCCTTGACCAGGTAGTCGATCTCGTCCTCGGCCAGGGCCAGGCCGAATTCGGTGTTGGCCGCCAGCAGTGCGGCACGGCCACCGCCGAGCACGTCCACCTGGGCCAGGGGCGCGGCTTCCAGCGCGGTGAAGAGCTCTTGCGCCTGGCTGCGGTCCAGCATGGCGCTCTCGGTCATGCGGTCGTGCAGCAGGTCGGCCACCTGGGCCAGTTGCGCGGGGGTCAATACGGTTTTGCCCAGCAAGGGCTGCTTGACGGTCAAGCGGTACTCGACGAAGCGCTCGACCCGGCGCACCGCCAGGCCGCAGTTGTGGGCGATGTCAGTGGCCTTGGAGGCCCAGGGCGACACGGTGCCGAAACGCGGCGTGACCACCAGCAGCGGGCCTTCGGTGGGGCCGGCATACGGGTCGCCGTAGGCCAGCAAACCCGCCAGTTGCGCGCGTTCGCCTTCGGCAGGCGCGGCATCACTGGCCACCAGGTGCACAAAGCGTGCGGCCACGCTGGTGATCTTGTCGTGGATGGCTTGCAGCCGGGGCAGAAGTTGCTGAACGCGGAAGTCGCTAAGGGCGTTGCCGCCTTCAAACTGGGAAATATGCAAGGTCACGGTGGCGGCCTGGTTGGGGAAGAATGGGGACTGGGTGGCCCGGTGGTCCAGCGTGCAAACGACCGGTCCGGGCTCAGGTACGGGCAAACCCTAGAGCGCAGAATTTTAACGGCTGCGCGGGCAGCGGCAGCGGGCGCTGCAACCCGGCGCGGCATCTAGGATAATTAGGGGCTATGACTATCACCTACAAAGACGCAGACGGCATCGCAGGCATGCGCGTCGCGGGCCGCCTGGCATCCGAAGTGCTCGACTACCTGACACCCCACGTGGTGCCCGGCGTGACCACCAACCAGCTCGACAAGCTGGCCCATGACTACATCACCCAGGTGCAAGGCGGCATTCCGGCCCCTTTGAACTACACCGGTGGCGGCAACATCCCCTACCCCAAGTCGATCTGCACCTCGGTGAACCACCAGGTGTGCCACGGCATTCCCAACGACAAGCCCCTCAAGAAGGGCGACAGCGTCAACATCGACGTGACCGTCATCAAGGACGGCTGGCACGGTGACACCAGCCGCATGTTCATTGCGGGCGAAGGCAGCATCCTGGCCAAGCGGCTGGCGGCGCTGACCTACGACGCGATGTGGCACGGCATCAAGTTGGTGCGCCCGGGCATCCACCTGGGCGACATCGGCCACGCCATCCAGCGCTTTGCCGAAAGCAATGGCTTCAGCGTGGTGCGCGAGTTTTGCGGCCACGGCATCGGCCGCATCTTCCACGAAGAGCCGCAAGTGCTGCACTATGGCCGCCCCGGCACGCTGGAGGTGCTGAAAACCGGCATGACCTTCACCATCGAGCCGATGATCAACGCCGGGAAAAAAGACATCAAGGAAGGCCCCGAGAAAGACGGTTGGACCATCGTCACCAAAGACCATTCGCTGTCGGCCCAGTGGGAGCACACCATCCTGGTCACCGAGACGGGCTACGAAGTGCTGACGCTGTCGGCGGGCAGCCCGGCCACGCCCGCCTTTGTTCCCGCGCAAGCGACCGCTGCAGCGTGAAGCGCGATGTGGGTCTGATGACCGATGTACCGGCACTGCGGGCCCACTACCTGCATGAGAAGTCACTGCTGCTCCAGGCGGTGCGCGACAGCGGTGCCAGCACCCGGGGCGTACGTACCGCCCTGCAAGACCTGTCGACCCTGACCGACAAGACCCTGCGCGGCCTGTGGGCCATCGCCGGGTTCACCCCGTCGTTTGCGCTAGTGGCGGTGGGCGGATTTGGCCGCGGCGAGCTGTTTCCCAGCTCGGATATCGACGTGCTGCTGATACTGCCCGAAGGTGTGTCGCCCGAAGCCGACCCGGCGCTCAAGGCCCGCATCGAAGACTTCATTGGCAGCTGCTGGGACACCCGGCTGGAAATCGGCTCCAGCGTGCGCACGGTGGAGGAATGCCTGGCCGAGTCGGTGAAAGACGTAACGGTCCAGACCTCGCTGCTCGAATCGCGTCTGGTCACTGGCGACCCCAAGCTGTTCAACCAGTTCCGCAAGCGCCTGTCCGACGCACTCGACCCGCGCGCCTTTTTCGTGGCCAAAACCCTGGAAATGCGCCAGCGCCACAACAAGTTTGAAAACACCCCGTTTTCGCTGGAACCCAACTGCAAGGAGTCGCCCGGTGGCCTGCGCGACCTGCAGATGATTCTGTGGGTGGCCAAAGCCGCCAAGCTGGGCAAGACCTGGGACGAGTTGGTGCGCAGCGGCATTGCCACCCCGCACGAGGCCAAGCAGCTCAAGCGCAACGAGGCCCTGCTGTGCCTGATCCGCGCCCGCCTGCACCTCACCGCGGGCCGCCGCGAAGACCGGCTGGTGTTCGACCTGCAAACTGCCGTGGCCGAGTCGTTTGGCTACACCACGGTGTCCGACGACGATACCGGCCTGCCGGTGCGCTCCAGCGAGGCGCTGATGCGCCGCTACTACTGGACGGCCAAGGCGGTGAGCCAGCTGAACCAGATCGTGCTGCTCAACATCGAAGAGCGGCTCAATCCGTCCACGCATGCTTTGCGCCCCATCAACGAGCGCTTTTTTGAAAAGGCCGGGATGATCGAGGTGGCCAGCGACGACCTGTACACCCGCCATCCGCACGCGATTCTGGAAACCTTTTTGCTGTACGAGACCGCCGGGGGCATCCACGGCCTGTCGGCCCGCACGCTGCGCGCCCTGTACAACGCCCGCGGCCTGATGACGGCCAAGTTCCGCAGCGACCCGGTGAACCGGGCCACCTTTCTGTCGATTCTGCAGGCCCCTTCTGGCATCACCCATGCGCTGCGGCTGATGAACGACACCTCGGTGCTGGGACGCTACCTGTGGGTGTTTAGGCGCATCGTGGGGCAGATGCAGCACGACCTGTTCCACGTCTACACGGTCGACCAGCACATCATGATGGTGCTGCGCAATGTGCGCCGCTTCTTCATGGCCGAGCACGCGCACGAATACCCCTCCTGCTCGCAGCTGGGTGCGGGCTGGGACAAGCCCTGGATCCTGTACGTGGCGGCGCTGTTCCACGATATTGCCAAGGGCCGGGGTGGCGACCATTCCGACCTGGGGGCGCGGGAAGTACGGCGCTTTTGTACCCAGCACGGCATCGGTACCGAAGACAGCCAGTTGATCGAGTTTTTGGTTTCCGAGCACCTGACCATGAGCCGTGTGGCCCAAAAGGCCGACCTCAGCGACCCCAGCGTCATCGCCGATTTCGCCAAACGCATGGGCAACGAGCGCTACCTGACCGCGCTGTACCTGCTGACGGTGGCCGACATCCGCGGCACCAGCCCCAAGGTCTGGAACGCCTGGAAGGGCAAGCTGCTGGAGGACCTGTTCCGCTACACCATCCGGGTGCTGGGGGGCCGCGCGCCCGACCCGGATGCCGAGATCGAAGCCCGCAAGCGCGAGGCGCTGGTGATGCTGGCCCTGCATGCCCAGCCCTTTGAGTCGCACAAGGCGCTGTGGGAAACGCTGGACGTCGGCTACTTCATGCGCCACGACGCGGCAGACATCGCCTGGCACACCCGCCAGTTGTCGCGCCATATCGCCAAAACCCCGGCGGCGCTGCCGGGGGCCGAAAAAGCCATCGTGCGGGCCCGCCTGTCGCCGGTGGGCGAAGGCCTGCAGGTGATGGTCTACACACCCGACCAGCCCGACCTGTTTGCCCGTATCTGCGGCTTTTTTGACCAGGCCGGTTTCAGCATCGTCGACGCCAAGGTGCACACCGCCCGCAATGGCTATGCGCTGGACACCTTCCAGGTGGTCACCGCCATGCTGCCCGAGCACTACCGCGAGCTCACCAGCATGGTCGAGAACGACCTGGACATGACCTTGACCCGCCAGGGCCCGCTGCCGCCGCCCAGCAAGGGTGGCCGGGTGTCGCGCCGGGTCAAGAGCTTCCCCATCGCGCCGCGCGTGGAGCTGCGGCCCGATGAAAAAGCCCAGCGCTGGCTGCTGTTCATCTCGGCCAGCGACCGTGCCGGCCTGCTCTACCTGGTGGCCCGCGTGCTGGCCAAACACAACCTCAGCGTGCAACTGGCCAAGGTGTCCACCCTGGGCGAGCGGGTGGAAGACAGCTTTTTGATCCAGGGCCCGGAGCTGCAGTACAACCGCAACCAGATCGAAATCGAAACCGAGCTGCTGCAGGCGCTGGCGGCTTAAGGATTCACCGGGGAAATGGGGGAGATCGGCGTGGTCGGCTCCGCCACCGCCTCCACCACGGGCACCACCTCGCGCAACACCATGGTGGCGGGGTTGGCCAGCGGCAGCTTGGCCTCGCGCAGGCGCTTGAGCACGTCAAACAGCACGTCACTGCGCACGGCATAGGACAAGCGCGGCGAGCCCACGTAGGCGGTGGCGTTGAACACCAGCTTGCCGTTGTCGATGCCGTCCAGCGACACACTGGGGGCCGGACTGTCCTGTACCTCGGGGTGGTCCTGGAACACCGCCAGCATCAGCGCCCGCACCTGGTCCACCTCGGTGTCCAGCGGCATCGGCAGCTTGATCTGCACCAGGCCCAGGGGGCTGGCATGGGTGATGTTGCGCACGGTCTTGGTGATGAACTCGGAGTTGGGCACGATCACAGTGGAGCGGTCGCTCATCTGGATCTCGGTGGCGCGCACATTGATGCGGCGGATATCGCCCTCTACCGTGCCCAGCACCACCCAGTCGCCCACCTTCACCGGCCGCTCGGCCAGCAAAATCAGGCCCGACACAAAGTTCTGCACCACCGCCTGCAGGCCAAAACCAATCCCCACCGACAAGGCGCTGGCCACCCAGGCCACCCGCTCCAGCCCGATGCCCACGGCCGACAGCGCGAGCGCCACCACCAGCACCCCGCCCGCATAGCCAAACAGCGAGCTGGCCGACATCTGCATGCCGGTGTCCATGGTGGTGGTGGGCAGCAGCTGGTTCACCAGCCACCGCTTGAGCAGGCGCACACACGACAGGCCCACCACCAGAACGACCAGGGCCAGCAGTACCGCGGTGGGACGCACCTGCACCTCGCCAATCGCCAGGCCATCGCTGAACTGGGCAGCCCGGTTCATCAGTTCGGGCGGGCCATCGCCGAAGGGCGACAGTACAGACGTCAGCGCTACCAGCGCCACCAGGGTACGGCCTACGCCCGACACCAGTACGGCCGCCTGGTCGCGCATGCGCCAGACACCAGCGGGCAGGTTGTCGGGGTTGTTGGTGGCCAGCCAGCCCATGCACATATCGTCGATCAGCACCAGCAACAGATACGTGGTGCTGGCCACAATCGCCGTCCAGGCCAGTTGGCGCACCATGAAGCCGCCCAGAGCCACATAGCCCAGCAGCAAGGCCACCACGCTGCCCACCAGCACCAGCCACACCAGGGCCGCCAGCACGCTGAGCCACAGCGGGCGCGGCGGCACCCGGTCGGCGTCGGGGCCGCGGTCGAGTTGGCGGCGCAGGCGCTCGCCCCGGCCTACCGCAATCACCATGCTCAGACCCAGCACCAGGGCCAGAATGCAATTCAGGGCCACCGTGGTCGCCAGGCTGGCGTTGACCAGGGCGTACAAACGCTCCACCAGCCAGCCCGCCGTGGTGACGGTGGCAAACACCAGCGGAAACCAGGCCAGCCCGGCGGCCACCGCGTCTGGCAAGGCGGGCAGACGCCAACTGTGCCGGTCTGACGCCAGCAGCGCGCGCCCCAGGCCCACCACATAGCCACCAAAGCAGGCCAGGCCCAGGCTGCGCACCAGCAAGCCATGCGGCAGCGGCGACAGGTCACCGCGCCACTCCAGCCCGCTGCGCACGACCACCGCCACCAGACCCCAGGCCAGCACCGACAACACAATGCGCACCACCGCAAACAGCGAGCGCCGCAGGCGGCCATGCGGTATGCGGGTGGTGGCAATATGCAGCAGCAAGGCTTCGGCTTTGCGGCGCAGCAAGGACAGCAGCACCAAGGCCGCCGCCATGCCGACCCATACGCCGACCGATGCCGCGCGCAGGGCCTGCAGCAACTCTGCAGCCAACGCCCCCAGCCGGCCCGCATCGGCCGCATAGTTATCGCGCAGCTCGCTCCAGAACGCCGGGGCCAGGATCGAGGCGGTGCGGTGGCCCAGCTCGGTCTGGAATTGGGCGCGGCGCTGCACCGAGATCTGGTCGGCCAGCTGCCCGGCCTCCACCGCCACCAGGCCCGCCAGTTTCACCTGGGCATCCAGCGCGTTGCTGCTTTTATCGAGCTGGCCGCGCAGTGTGGCGATGTCGGGGGTTTCCTTTTTGTCGGCGGGTGGCACGCCCAGCTCGGCCAGGCGGGCCTGCACGCTGGTGCGCTTGGGCTCCAGGGCATCGGCCATCGCTTGGGCCTGCGCCTGTGCCGCCAGGGCGCTGCTGCGCCAGGCCAGCAAATCCGCCTCCGGGTCGGGGTTGGCCAGGTTCTTCTGCATGGTCTCGACCTGCTTGCGCAACTGGTCCAGCGTGACCTCGGGGTCTGCATCCGGCGCTTGTGCCCGCAGCGGCAAGGCCCCCAGCAGCAGCGCCAAAAGAACCAAGGTAAAAATGGCCCTGGCGCTCATGGATAGAGCACGGGCAGCTCTCAAATGCATAGTATTCAACCCCAAGTTAAGGAACGAAAAAAAGCCACCAGGAGAAACCTCTTGGTGGCTTTATCTTCATTCAATGGTCGGGGCGAAAGGATTCGAACCTTCGACCCTCTGGTCCCAAACCAGATGCGCTACCAGGCTGCGCTACGCCCCGACAAGCCTCGTATTCTACAACGACTTTTCAGGGGTTCCGGGCAGGTCGCCGATTAATTCGCAAATTGCTTGAATTACCATCAGGGCTCCACTTCCCTACCGTCCCATGACACTTTCTACCTACCTCCTGTACCTGGCCGCTGTTTCCGTGCTGGTGCTGTCGCCCGGCCCCACCATGCTGATGTGCATTACCCGCGCCCTGCAGCACGGCTGGGCACGCGGCATTGTCTCGGGCCTGGGCAGCGTGACGGCGGCGCTGGGCATCATGCTGCTGTCGGCCCTGGGGCTGGGCGCGGTGCTGGCGGCCTCCGAGACGGCGTTTACCGTGCTCAAGGTGGTGGGTGCGGCGTATCTGATCTACCTGGGTGTCAAAACCTGGCGCAGCCCGGCGGTGGCCTTTAACCCCGCCCGCGGCGACGCTGCCGCCCTGCCCTCGCTGCGCGTCTGCTATGGCCAAGGCCTGATGGTGGGGGCCAGCAACCCCAAGGCGCTGCTGTTCTTTGCTGCGTTCTTCCCCCAGTTTTTGGACCCGGCGGCTGCCTGGGGCCCGCAAATGGGCATCCTGGCCGCCACCTTCATGGCAATGGAAATGTCGGTGCTGACGCTGTGCTCGCTGGGCACGGCCCGCATTGCCCCGTTTTTGGCCTCCAGCGCGCACGTGCGCTGGATCAACCGGGTGTGCGGTGGCCTGTTTGCCGCCATGGGTGGCATCCTCCTGACCGTACGCCGCCACGCCTGAACTATCAATTCAATAGCTGCTCACGCTTATTTCATAAGCACGAGAAGCCTAAATCCCTGCAGGTTTGCGCATGGTGCTCATACGGTCCACGGCCTTGAGCACGATGGTCTTGATATCGGCACCCTGCAGCACGGTGAGTTCGATGTCCACCTCGGCCTGGGTGTGGTCCCATAGCTTTTTGTAGAAGCCCTCCAGCGTGCTGACCTTGGCACCGTCCACGGCCAGCACCACGTCCCCCGGCTCCAGGCCCGCCAGCGCAGCCGGGCTTTCCTTGCTGACACGCACAATCTGCACCCGCCCGGCCTGCTCGCTGGATGTCAAACCCACCCAGGGCCGGTGGCTTTGCTGGCTGCTGCCCTTGGTTTGCAGCTCCGCCAGAATGGGCTTGAGCAAATCTACCGGCACAAACATGTTGCCAGCGATGCGCGGGCTGCGCCCCAGGGCATCGCCCACCAGCAGGCTGCCAATGCCCATGAGCTCGCCGCGCTGGTTGAACACCGCCGCACCCGAATGGTTGCCCACCGGCGGGCTGGTGAAGATGGCGCTGTCGATGTGGTACTCCCAATAGCCGGAAAACGCCCGTTGGCTGACCACCTGGACCATGTTCACGTCGGCGTCTTCACCACCGGGTTGGGGGCCGGAGGACACCATCAGCGGCTCGCCCGTGTGCAACTCCTGCAGGCTGCCCAGCTTGACCGGCTGGATGCCACGCAGGGGCAGAATCGGCCGGACCAGACCAAAGCCGGTGGCCAGGTCGTAGGCCACGGCCTGGGCGGGCAGGGTTTTGTTGTCCTGGGTGACGACCTCGATGTTCTGTGCCTCCACCACCAGGTAGCCGATGGTCAAAATCAGACCGTCCGGCCCGATCACCACGCCCGAGCCGCTGCGCCGCTGGCCCAGGGTTTCGGCCGAGCGTGCGTCTTCGTCCACACTCACCCGCACGCCCACCACGGCGGCATTGGCTTTGGCGAGGGCATCAATGGTCGCCTGGGGCGCAGGCGCAGCCGTAGACGCCGCCAGCGCCAGGTAGGCAGCGCCCCAAAAAGCCCACAAGCCCACTCCCAGGGAGCGCAGACTGCAACGGGATATACAGGTTTGCATGGTGAACTCCTGGCGCAGGCGGGACGCCCTTTGGTCAAGAATGCGCCTATTTCAAACCGTACACAACAGCGGGGCTATTGGCGGGTTCAGCCCGTCACTTTGCCCAAGGCTTCGGCCCAGCGCCAGGCCATGGCGGGCGAATTCATGCAGGTGGTGCGCTCGCTGGCGCTGCAGACAGCGCGCTCCATCAGCTGGATGTCGGCCTCGTGCTGGCGGGCCACGTGCGGATCTTCGAAAAAGATCACTTTGTGGCAGGTGCCGTCGAGTACGCGCTCGGCAATCTGGGCGTCGCCACCCAGCGGGCCGCTGCGGTAGGGCGTGACCCAGGGCGTGCCGGCGGGCCAACCCCGGCTCCAGGCCATCTCGTTGAGCAGACCGCCGGTGGTGCCGGTGGCCACCCGCTCGGCAAAGCGCGACAACAAGTCAAAATGGGTGCCCGCAAATTCCACCATCTGGGCCTTCAGGGCGTCGTGGGCGATCAATGCCACCACCTGCCCGGGCATGGCCTGCAGCAGCGCCGCGCCAGGGGCCTGGGCGGCTTCCAGCCCGGCGTGCAGACTTTCCACCTTCAGCCACTCCAAGGCCGCGGCCTCGGTGGCCATGAAGGGTTTGCCGTGGATCACGCACTGGCGCTTCAAGGCCTGCGCCTCGGGGAACAGCGAGGACGGATCGACCGGGTCGATCAGAAAAATCACCCCGTCCAGCGCCTGCCCCGGCTGCACGCCCCCCACGATGTGCGACACCAGCCGGGTGAGGCCGCCCGAATGCCCGTTCGGGTAGCGCACCAGCCCCGGAAAGTTCGCCAGCAGGCCGTAGCGCTCCACCGCATCAAAAGTGCCGCCCACAGCATGCAGGCCGAGCCGGAGCGCGCGCACGGCGGGTTCGGCGGCCTGCAGCCAGCGCAGCAAGCTGCTGTCCGAGCCCTGGCGGTGCAGGCGGTGGGCGATGAGTCCAAAGCGCATGGTGTCTCCTCCGGTATTTTTTGTAATTTACGCCAACACGCGCCCTTGGGCATCCAGGCGCTTGCGCGCAAACGGCGGCAGGCCTTGCAGCAGGCGCTGGCCGTAGCTGGTGTCGCTCAAACGGCGGTCGTAGCAGTAGACGAACGATTTGTCGGTCTCGGTGCGGATGGCGCGGCCAGCCCATTGCGCCAGCTTGATGGCGGTGGCGGGCACCACCAGTTCGCTGAACGGGTCGCGGCCCACGCCGCGCAGCCATTCGGCCCGCGATTCGCCCACCGGGTCGTCGGGCGAGGCAAACGGCAGTTTGGCGATGAACACGGTTTCGCACAGCTGGCCGGGCAGGTCCAGGCCTTCGCCAAAGCTTTGCATGCCGAAGATGATGGACACCTCGCCCGCGCCCACCCGCTCGCGGTGCTGCTGCATCAGGCGGATGCGCGGCAGGTCGCCCTGCACCAGCACCTGGGGGCGCAGCGCGTCGGGCAGGGCCAGGACCGCCTGGCGCATCTGGTCGCGCGAGGTGAACAGGCACAGCGCGCCGTGCCGCACCTGGGCCAGGTCGCGCACCAGGGCCAGCACCATCTCGGCCACAAAGGCGCTGGCGTTGCGCGGGTCGGCCAGGGTTTGCACGGTGACGAACTGGCCCTGGGTGGCGTAGTCGAAGGGGCTGACCACTTCCAGCGTGGTGGTGGCCTCGTCGTCTTTCAGCCCGGTTTCCTTCAAAAAGAAATCGAACTCGCCGCAGCTGGTGAGCGTGGCCGATGTCACCACCGCCGCCCGCACGTTCGCCCACAGCTGGTGGCGCAGGGTGGAGCCCGGCAGGATGGGGCTGGCGCAGGCCTTGATCTGCACCCGACCATCGGTCTCGGCCAGGGTGAACCATTTGGCCACCGGGGCCCGGGGCGGCTCGGATTCCTGCAGCAGCAACTGGGCCGTAGCGTGCACCGACTCCAGCCGCGGCGACAGCATGCCCAGCTGGGCGTACAGCACCGACAGGCGGCGCGCCTCGTTGGGCGCGTCTTTCATCTCGGCGCGCAGGGCCTTGGCGATGTCGTTGAGCACGCCCAGAAAGCTCTCGGCCATCACGCTGACCATGCCCAGCGGCTCCACCAGCGCGGGCGGCAGCTCGCCCTTGGGCAGGCGCACCCGGGCCGGGCCGAAGGCGCTGGGCGGCTCGCGCAGGGCGTCGGCGTACAGCGTGGCCACGGTTTTGGCGATGTCTTCCAGGGTCTGCTTGAGTTGCGAGGCGTAGCGGCCCACGTCGGCCACCTCGGACACACCCATCAGGCTGCCGATGCGCTTGGCGCGGCCCGCCAGGGTGTCGATCCAGCCCAGGCGGCTCAGGTCCATGGCGGTGGAGAATTTATCCAGCGCCACGGCGGGCAGGTGGTGGCCTTCGTCCAGGATCAGCAGGCAGTTGTCCAGCTCCGGCAGGGTGCGCGTGCCCAAAGTGGACAGCAGCAGGTCGTGGTTGGCCACAATCACCTGCGCGCCGACCAGCTCCTTGCGCTTTTCAAAATAGGTGCAGCCATTGAAGGCCGGGCAGTGCTTGCCGGTGCAGCTGCTGGCCTCGGCGGCGATGGGCTGCCAGATGTCGGCATCGGGCTGCTGGGCCAGGTTGTCGCGGTCGCCGTCCCAGGCGGCGGTCGACAGGTCGCGGGCCAGGCTGGCGTACTGCAGCATGCGGGCTTCTTCGTCGTGGCGCACAAAACTGGCGGCGGCCAGCTCGTCGGCAAACATGTCGTCGTCGTCCGCCCCGCCCTCCCCGGCCAGGCGCGACAGCTTGAGCTTGCACACATAGCGCCCGCGCCCCTTGGCCAGGCCGAAGCGAAACGGCTCGTCCATCAGGGCCGCCAGCGCAGGCAGGTCCTTGGTGACCAGCTGCTCTTGCAAAGCCACGGTGGCGGTGGAGATCAGCACCCGCGTCTTGCGCGCCAGGGCCACGGCGATGGCCGGGGCGCAGTAGGCCAGCGACTTGCCCACGCCGGTCCCCGCCTGGATGACAGCGATGGAGCGCAGCGGGGTGTCGTCTTCGTTCTCCATCTTGCCCAGCGTGGCTTCGCTGAAGGTCTGCGCCACCCGCTGGGCCATCAGCCGCTGGCCGGGACGGCTGCGGAAGTCGCCCGCGGCGCTGACGACTTTGTCGAACGCGGCAAGGGCAGATTGGGCGGTGTGTTCGGGGGACATGGGCTGGGCGCAAGAGACTGGATGGGCTTACAGTTTAACGGAGCGCACCGATTTATAAGAAATACGGCCCCTGCGCTGATGGAACCAGCGCAAGCAGCTACTAAAAAAGTAGCAGGCAGAAAAAAACCCGCCGGGGCGGGTTCTTTTCTAAGTTCGCTGAAGAATTACTTCTTAGCTGGCTTTTTGCTGTGTTTTTTCTTGGACATGGTGTTCTTTCGCGGGTGGAAAAATAAAACGTCTGGCATTCAATTCACATTTACCTGCAGACACCTCTAGAACGTGGCGCTGACACTCTGGTTGACAGGTTTTCAAAACTTAACATCCCGCACCAGCACCTTCTCCTTCTATTGGGTGGGCATTCTACGGCTGCAACGCGGCACCCACGTGGCGGATGCCGTCTTTACAAAGTCATTACACAGCCCGGCCGGTGCCAGAGGGCGGGTACCATCGCCCTCCTCTATGCACCGCCCCCACACCCCTTACCGCCACCATGACTTCCTGCGTTTTCTGGCTTGCCGCCCCTTCGTGTGGATGCTGCTGTGCCTGGTGGCCGAGGCCGGGCTGGCCGCCTGCACCACCTGGCTGATCATCGAGGCCGGGCGCGACATGGTGGACAAGGTGTTTCTGGTGTCCGACTTTGCCTGGATCGTGGGCGTGCAGTCGGCCTCGTACATCGTGGGTGCCAGCAGCTGGATCTTTGCCGAGCGCGCCGGGTTTGGCGCGTTTGGCCGCTACATGCTGCGCTTTGCCCGCGACAACCAGGGCCAGGCCGCACTGCTGGGCGACAAGCAGCAGCGCGAACTGGCCGAGCCGTTTTTGACCAACGAGGCCTTCCACATCTTCTTCGAGCTGGTCTACGAACTGGAGGCCGACCTGAAACTGCTGTTCGGCCTGCTGTTCAACGCCGCCGTGCTGGGCGTGGCCATCGACGCGGGCCTGCCCATCGTCTACGCCGCCGTGTTTGCCGTGCTGCTGCTGCTGCAGTGGCTGGTGCGCAAGCCGGTGGCCGCCGCCTACCTGGCCCACCAGCGCAGCACCAACCGCATGACGGCCCACACCTACAGCGCCTGGGAAAACATCTTCAGCGGCAACCGCTACAACTTCCGGCTCTGGCACAGCGGCTTCAAAACCCGGCTGCGCGACGCGCTGGCAGCGCAGATCAAGGCGATTCTGGCCCGCGAGGGGCTGGCCACCGTCAACGGCATCGTCTCGCTGGTGGCCTTGTTTGCCTACCTGGCCTGGGTGGCGGGCGAGAACGTGGGCAACACCAGCCTGCTGGTGGCCCTGGCCGCCACGCTGCCGCGGCAAATCTCGCTGTCTGGCGACATGCACGGCCTGGCTTCGGGCTGGAACGACCTGGCCGCCGTGTGGACGCGCATCGGCGGTGCCTGCAACGCCATGCGGCCCGCGCCGGATGCGGGTTTTGTGCAGCGCATTGGCTTTGACCGCCTGCACCTGCAGTGGGCGACGGGCGACAGCGCCCGCTGCGACAACCTGGATGCTGCGCTGGCGGTGCTGGCTGCCCGCCCCTGTGGTTGGCTGCAGGTGCGCGGCGGCAACGGCTCGGGCAAGTCCACCCTGCTGGCCGCGTTGAAAACCCGCCTCGGCCACCAGGCCTTCTACTGGCCCACGCACGACAAACTGGCGTTTGCCTTTGCCGCCGGGCTGCCTTCGGACGATGGAGACGACGAGGATGAAGACGGCGACGCCCCCGCCGCCAACGGCTTCTCGTCCGGCGAGCGGCAACTGCGGGCGCTGCAGGAAATTGCCCAGACAACCCAGGCCCGCGTCTACCTGCTGGACGAATGGGATGCCAACCTGGATGCCCGTAACCGCGCAGCCGCCGAAGCCCTGGTGCAGCAGCTCGCCACCCGGGCGGTGGTGGTGGAGATTTCGCACCGCGGCTGAAAACGCCAAAGCTACATTTTTAGTAGCTGCTTACGCCGATAGAATGGGCGTGAGAGGCACTTTTTACCTACAACAAAGGCCGCAGCTCCCGCGCCGCCTCCAGCAGCAGCGGCAGCAGGTCCCGGCGCAACACCTCCTGCTCCAGCCGCTGCGGCGTGGTCACCACGTTCAGGGCGGCAACCGTCTTGCCCTGCAGGTTGCGCAGGGGAATGGCCAGGGCGTGCACGCCGAGTTCGTGCTCTTCACTGGCCACACAGAAGTCGTCGGCGCGCGCTTGGGCGATCTTGGCGCGAAAGGCCTTGGGGTCGGTGGTGGTGTGGGCGGTCAGGCGCGGCACGGTGCGGTTTTTCATCCAGGCGTTGAAGGCCAGCCGGGGCTCGTTGGCCAGCAGCACCCGGCCGGTCGAGGTGGCATGGGCGGGCAGGCGTGCGCCCAGGTGCAGGCCGTAGGCGAGCACGCGCAAGGGCCCGCCGCTGCGGTCGTTGCCACTGCGGGCCACGATGACCACCTCGTCGCCGTCGCGCACCACCGCTGAAAACGACTCCAGCGTCTGCGCCGCCAGCCGGTTCAGCGTGGGCTGCAGCACCCGCGGCAGCTGGGCCGATGCCAGGTAGCTGCCCGAAAAGCGCAACACCTTGGCCGCCAGCCAGAAGTAACTGCCGTCGGTATCCAGGTAGCCCAGGTGCGCCAGCGTCAGCAGGTGGCGGCGGGCTGCGGCACGGGTCAGCCCGGCGCGCTGGGCGGCCAGGGTGGCGTTGAGGCGCTGGCGTTCGGTGTCAAAACTCTCCAGCACCGCCATGCCCTTGGCCATGCCTTCGATTAAATCGGCTTTCTGAATGGCCATTGAAACCCCATCATTGCGCGGTGATCGCACATTGAGGCCGATCATCGCACAGAAGCGTGTTGGACGACTGGCAAATGGAGGCGCTGAAACTTAAGCTTGTAAGCATCAATTTCAGGAGACAAAAATGCGTACCCAGGTTGCCATCATCGGTGCAGGCCCATCCGGCTTGCTGCTCGGCCAGTTGCTGCACAAAGCCGGCATCGCCAACATCATCATCGAGCGGCAAAGCCCCGAATACGTGCTGGGCCGCATCCGCGCCGGCATTCTGGAGCAGACCACGGTGGACATGCTGCATGCGGCGGGCATCGGCGAGCGCATCCAGGCCGAGGGTGTGGTGCACCACAGCATCGAGCTGGTGTTTTCGGGCATACGCCATGCCATCGACGTGCACGGCCTCACGGGCGGCAAGGTGGTTACCGCCTACGGGCAGACCGAAGTGACACGCGATCTGATGGATGCCCGCAGCGCCGCCGGCCTGACCACGGTGTACCAGGCCGCCGAGGTCAGCGTGCACGACTTTGACAGCGCCACGCCACGCGTGCGGTTCCAGAAGGACGGGCAAAACTTCGAGCTGGAGTGCGACTTCATTGCCGGGTGTGACGGCTTCCACGGGGTCTGCCGTGCCAGCGTGCCCGAGGGTGCCGTCACCGAGTACGAGAAGGTGTATCCGTTTGGCTGGCTGGGCGTGCTGGCCGACGTGCCACCGGTGTCGCCCCACTCCATCGTCTACGGCAACAGCGAGCGCGGGTTTTCGCTGTGCTCGATGCGCAGCCTGTCGCGCAGCCGCTATTACGTGCAGTGCCCGGTGGACGACAAGGTGGAAGCCTGGAGCGACCAGCGCTTCTGGGACGAGCTGCGCAGCCGCCTCGACCCCGAGCTGGCCGAGCGCATCGTCACCGGCCCCACGCTGGAGAAAAGCATTGCCCCGCTGCGCAGCTTTGTGGCCGAGCCGATGCGCTTTGGCCGCATGTTTCTGGCCGGGGATGCCGCCCACATCGTGCCGCCCACCGGGGCCAAAGGCCTGAACCTGGCGGCCAGCGATGTGAAATACCTCTCAAACGCACTGATCGAGTTCTACACCGAGAAAAGTGCGGCAGGCATCGACACCTACTCGCAGCGCGCCCTGGCCCGCATCTGGAAGGCCGAGCGCTTCTCGTGGTGGCTGACGACGCTGATGCACAAATTCCCCGACACCGGCCCATTTGGCCAGCGCATGCAGGAGGCCGAGCTGGAGTACCTGGTGAATTCCACCGCGGCATCTACGGTACTGGCAGAAAATTACGTCGGACTGCCACTCTATACAGGCGGGTAAAAGAATGTAACCAACCGTATACACGGCAGAGTACAGGGCCAGAATTCCATCTCGGTACACATTGGAGTGACGAGATGAAAAAGAAGGGAAAGATCCACCAGTGGAACACCACGCGGGGCATGGGGCTGATCCGCAGCCCTAGAACTGGACACGACATCTTCTTCCACATCAAGGATTACCGGGGGTCGACGGCTCCACGCGAAGGTGAAACGGTGTGGTTTGACGAGGTTACCTCGCGCCACTCCAGGCCCCGCGCCATCGAAGTCAGCACCGTCAGCGGCAACGCCGATGTGCATTCCAATCGGCCGCGCCGCTACATCGGGCGCAGGTCCAATACCCGCTCATTTGTGCTGCTGCTTTTTCTGTGGGTTGTTTTGGGGGCCTGGGGGGTGTGGAGTTACCGCCTGCCACTGTGGTTGATGGCGGCCGTGCTGGCCGTGAATGTGCTCACCGTGCTGCTCTACGCCAGAGACCCGCAGGGCACCCGCAACCGCGGTTGGCGCCCTTCGGAATCCCTCCTGCACTTGCTCAGCCTGCTCGGCGGCTGGCCGGGCGCGGGCCTGGCGCAAACCATTCTGCGCTACCGCTCCCACAAGCCGTCGTTCGCCACCCGGTACTGGGGCACGGTGGCGCTGCATTTCGCGATGCTGCTGGGCTGGCTGTTTTGGTTGCAAGCACAGTTGGCTGGCTACTGAGTGGCAGCCCATCCAGGTGAAGGGCATGCATACTGCCTAAATAACAGGCAGCGCAAGCTTTCTCTTTTAAAAACAACGGCTTAACGTTGTCATACAAATAAAGTACAGAGTTACCCCCAAAGTTATCCAGTGCCGACGGGGAGAACTTTGCCGGACACGGCCCCGGTGAACTACTATCAAAAAAATAGCTTCTCACGCTTATGGAATAAGCGTGGAAGCCACTTTTTATACCTTGGACTTGTAGGCCGGCCGGGCGGGTTTGGCCGACTTGCCCGAGCCGTTGTCGCGCGGCGGCAGGCCGGTATGTTGCGTCAGCAGGCGGCCCTTGGTCACGGGCGACGCCTTGGTGGTTACCGTGGTGGAGTTTTTCTTGCGCGCGCTCTCATAGCCGCCATCCGTCATCGGCTGGTAGGTGGGGATGAGGTGGTGCTTGCCGTTGCCGATCAGGTCGGCGCGGCCCATGGTTTTCAGGGCTTCGCGCAGCAGCGGCCAGTTGTTGGCATCGTGGTAGCGCAAAAAGGCCTTGTGCAGGCGGCGGCGGCGGTCGCCCCGCACGATGTCCACGGTTTCGCTGTCGCGGGTGATCTTGCGCAGCGGGTTCTTGCCGCTGTGGTACATGGTGGTGGCGGTGGCCATGGGCGAGGGGTAGAAGGTCTGCACCTGGTCGGCACGGAAACCGTTCTTCTTCAACCACAGCGCCAGGTTCATCATGTCTTCGTCGCTGGTGCCGGGGTGGGCGGCGATGAAGTACGGGATCAGGTACTGCTTCTTGCCCGCTTCCAGGCTGAACTTTTCAAACAGCGTCTTGAACTTGTCGTAGCTGCCAATGCCGGGCTTCATCATCTTGGTCAGCGGGCCCTGCTCGGTGTGCTCAGGCGCGATCTTCAGGTAGCCGCCCACGTGGTGGGTTACCAGCTCTTTGACGTACTCGGGGCTTTGCACGGCCAGGTCGTAGCGCAGGCCGGAGCCGATCAAAATCTTCTTGATGCCCTTGAGCGCGCGGGCGCGGCGGTAGATCTTGATCAGCGGGTCGTGGTTGGTGCCCAGGTTGGAGCAGATGCCGGGGTAGACGCAGCTGGGCTTGCGGCAGGCCGCCTCGATCTCGGGCGATTTGCAGCCCAGGCGGTACATATTGGCCGTGGGGCCGCCCAGGTCGGAGATGGTGCCGGTGAAGCCCTTGACCTTGTCGCGGATGTCTTCCACCTCTTTGATGATGGACTCCTCCGACCGGCTCTGGATGATGCGGCCCTCGTGCTCGGTGATGGAGCAAAAGGTACAGCCGCCAAAGCAGCCGCGCATGATGTTGACGCTGAAGCGGATCATCTCCCAGGCGGGAATCTTGGTGGTGCCGTCATGGCTGCCGTTCTCGTCGGCGTAGGCCGGGTGCGGGCTGCGGGCATACGGCAGGTCGAACACGGTGTCCATCTCGGCGGTGGTCAGCGGAATGGGGGGCGGGTTGATCCACACGTCGCGGGCGGTCACGCCCTCGCCGTGGGCCTGTACCAGGGCACGGGCGTTGCCGGGGTTGGTTTCCAGGTGCAGCACGCGGTTGGCATGGGCGTAGAGCACCGGGTCGGCCTTGACCTGCTCGTACGACGGCAGGCGGATGACCGAGCGGTCGCGCGCGGGCACCTTGATCTTGGCCAGCTCGCGGGCTTGGGAGCGGGCCAGGGCATCGCCCAGCGACGGGCTCATCTTGACCACGGCTTCGGCAGGCAGGCCCTGCGGATTGGCGTCGTCCTTGGAGCAGCTGGTGCCCTGCTCTGCCGCCTGCTCGGAGGTGGTCTGGTAGGGGTTGATGTGCGATTCGACACGGCCCGGCGCGTCTACCGAGGTGGAGTTGATCTCGGTCCAGTCGCGCCCGGTGGGGTCGTCGCTGCGGCGGATGAAGGCGGTGCCGCGCACGTCGGTGATGCTCTGCACCGGCTCCTTGGCGGCCAGGCGGTGCGCCACCTCGACGATGGCGCGCTCGGCGTTGCCGTACAGCAGCAGGTCGCACTTGGCATCCACCACCACGCTGCGGCGCACCTTGTCGGACCAGTAGTCGTAGTGCGCAATGCGGCGCAGCGAGCCTTCAATGCCGCCCAGCACGATGGGCACGTCTTTATAGGCTTCGCGGCAGCGCTGGCTGTAGACGATGGCGGCGCGGTCGGGGCGCTTGCCGCCGATGTCGCCCGCGGTATAGGCATCGTCACTGCGGATCTTGCGGTCGGCGGTGTAGCGGTTGATCATCGAATCCATGTTGCCCGAGGTCACCCCGAAGAACAGATTCGGCTTGCCCAGCGCCTTGAACGGGTCGGCGCTTTGCCAATCCGGCTGGGCGATGATGCCCACGCGAAAGCCCTGCATCTCCAGCATGCGGCCGATCACCGACATGCCAAAGCTGGGGTGGTCTACATAGGCATCGCCGGTGACGATGATCACGTCGCAGCTGTCCCAGCCCAGCTTGTCCATCTCGGCGCGGCTCATCGGCAAAAACTTGGATGTGCCAAAACGGGCCGCCCAGTACTTGCGGTAGCTGGTCAGCGGCTTGGCGGCGCGCGCGAAAAAGGAAACGTCGACGGGGGCGTTCATTCAGGGGGCTTTGTTGGGATTAACCCGCGATTTTAAGGGCTGGGGCGCTTTTGCGCACAATGTGTTTGCCAACAGCCCCAGCAAAAGCCGGTGTATGGCCGCGCCATCCGTGCCACGGACGCCGCCATTTCACGCCCAAATACCACCCGCATTCGGGGCATCAAATCGGTGTTTTCAGGGGGTGATGGCGCCCGTTTTTGTATGCTCCGGCCAGGATCGTCTGTGTTACAAACATAGTTATGTCTGAGACCGTGACCGACTCCCAATACTTCACCAGGGCGGTGTCGCAACTGAGCCCGGGGCGGGGCATGCAGACCAACCGCCCCGTGATGGGCGCGCAGGGCATCAAGATCCTGGACAAAGGGGCCAAAATCACCCCGCGGCTGTACGAACGCCTGGTGCAGCACCACCCGACCACCCCGCTGGACGATGCCATCGACATCGAGGACTCCGTCAACGGCAAGAACTTGCGCGCCGTCGGCGAAGAGTTGCTGGACAGTAACCTGGTGTTCTCGCGCATGGCCGAAGCCCCCCAGGACCGCAAGCTGCTGCTCGACTGCCTGGAAGCCGTGCCGCTGCCGCCCGCCGTCGTCTTTCAGCTGACCGTGGTGCGCGATGTACACCCCGGCCAGTTCCGCTACCTTGTAGCCACCGCACTCACAGCGGTGTGGCTGGGCAACCGCCCGCTGGCGCTGCGCAACGACCTGGTGATGCTGGCCGCCGCCGGATTGCTGCACGACCTGGGCATGATGCACATCGACCCCGTGTTGCTGGAACCCAGCGCTGCAATCAGCCCCGAGCAACGCCGCCAGCTGTACTCGCACCCGTTGGTATCGGTGTTGCTGCTGGAGCGCCACGCGGAGTACCGTGCCGAGATGTTGCGCGCCATACGCGAACACCATGAGGTGCTGGACGGCTCTGGCTAC
Organism: Rhodoferax sp. WC2427; assembly: GCF_040822085.1. Classification (NCBI taxonomy): domain Bacteria; kingdom Pseudomonadati; phylum Pseudomonadota; class Betaproteobacteria; order Burkholderiales; family Comamonadaceae; genus Rhodoferax; species Rhodoferax sp. WC2427. The sequence continues at coordinate 2,659,796 of NZ_CP162006.1, forward strand.
CCCGCCGGGCTGGCGGCTACATCCGTCGGGGCCTGGGGCCGGATCGTGTCGCTGGCGCAGGTGGTGGCGGCGCTGGTACGGCCGGGCCGCAGCCACGCCCTGTTGCGCTTGTCGGTGCTGTTGCGCACCAACCGCCACCGCTATGACACGGTGCTGATCAACCGCATGCTGCCGCTGCTGCAGCGGCCCGACGACAACGCGCCCGAGGCCGACGGCATCGATAACCCGGTGGCCGATCCGGTGCGCCACCTCAAGGCGATTTACCAGACGCTGCTGGGCTGGCCCGCGGCCCTGGCGCAGGACACCCGCTGGTCGGCGGCGCGGCGTGGCGGCATGGTGTTCATAGGCGAGCGCTGTGCACGCATCCACCGCACCATTCTGGAGTCAGGCGTGGCCCCCGACCAGCTGCAAAGCCTGGACGCCGATGCCATCAGTGGGCTGCTGTCCGACGAACTCTCGCTGATCACCCGCGAACTGGCCTGGCAACTGCGCGCCGTGAAGCTCGAAGCCCGCCGCCGCTGGAACGCCGCCGCCCACGAGAAGCTGCCGGACAGCCTGGCGGCATGGGCGCACAAGGTGGAGGCCGTGTGTGCCGATCTGGTCGACCGCACCACCGCGGCCGCGGTGCAGACCGAAAAAATTTAAGCCAAATGGGCCTCCAGCGCTTATTCCATCAGCGTAACAAGCTCCTGAATCAATAGCAATCAGCCCAGTCCCATGGACCGGGTAATCACTTCTTTCATGATCTCGTTGGTGCCGCCGTAGATGCGCTGCACCCGGGCATCGGCGTAGGCACGGGTGATGGGGTATTCCCACATGTAGCCGTAGCCGCCGAAGAGCTGCAAGCACTGGTCCATCACCTTGCACTGCAGGTCGGTGGTCCAGTACTTGGCCATGCTGGCGGTGGCGGTGTCCAGGCGGTCCTGCAGCAGCAGCTCGGTGCAGCGGTCGATGAACACCTGCGCCACCTGCACCTCGGTCTGCAGCTCGGCCAGGGTAAAGCGGGTGTTCTGGAAGCTGGCCACCGGCTGGCCAAACACCTTGCGTTCCTTCACGTAGGCCACGGTCCAGCCAATGGCCGCCTGGGCCGCCGCCACGGCGGTGATGGCAATCTGCAGGCGCTCCCAGGGCAACTGTTCCATCAGGCAGATGAAGCCCCGGTTTTCATGCAGGCTGCCGCCCAGCAGTTGCTCCGGGCCTAAATGCACATTGTCAAAAAACAGCTCGGCGGTGTCTTGCGCCTTCATGCCCAGCTTCTTCAGGCGCTTGCCCACAGTAAAGCCGGGCATGCCGCGTTCCACCAGGAACAGGCTGGTGCCCTTGGCCCCGGCGGCCGGGTTGGTCTTGGCCACCACCACCACCAGGTCGGCGTGCCAGCCATTGGTGATGAAAGTCTTGCTGCCGTTGAGGCGGTAGCTGCCATCCGCTTGCTGGAGGGCGGTGGACTGGATGCCCTGCAGGTCCGACCCGGCGGACGGTTCGCTCATGGCGATCGCGCCCACCATGGCCCCGCTGGCCATCTGCGGCAGGTATTTGGCTTTTTGCGCGGGCGTGGCGTAGTGCAGCAGGTACGGGGCCACGATTTCATTGTGCAGGCTGTAGCCGATGCCGGTAATGCCCGCGCGGGCCAGTTCCTCGATCTGCACCACCGAATACAGCTTGTCGGCCCCCGAGCCACCCCATTCTTCAGGCATGGACGGGCACAGGAAACCGTTGGCCCCGGCCTTGTGCCAGACGTTGCGGTCCACGTAGCCCTGCTCTTCCCAGGCGGCGTGGAAGGGCACGATCTCCTTGTCGACAAAACGGCGAAAGCTGTCACGAAAAGCCTCGTGGTCGGGGCCAAAAAGAGTGCGTTCAATCATGCGGATAGGGGGGGCAGGTGGAAGACCCGGCCAATGTACCGTAGCGCACCACAATGGGGCCACCGCGTAAGCCCTGCGTGCCTGGCCCGCGTCCTCCATTTGGAGGACAAACGCGGGTGCCGTGGCGATAATCCGGGCATGCATCCACCGTCCACCACAACACCCCCCTTCTCCGCCTCCGCGCCGCAACAGCCCCAATCCCCCACCGATCTTTTCCTGTCCTTCACCTGGCTGGCCCTGCAGGGCTTTGGGGGGGTGCTGGGCGTGGTGCAGCGCGAAATGGTAGAGAAAAAGCGCTGGCTGACCCAAGAAGAGTTTCTCGAGGACTGGGCCGTGGCGCAGATCATGCCCGGCCCAAATGTGCTGAACCTGTCGGTGATGCTGGGCGACCGCCATTTCGGCCTGCGCGGGGCGCTGGCGGCCGCCACGGGCCTGCTGGCCCTGCCGCTGCTGGTGGTGCTGGCGCTGGCCCTGGTGTACGCCCAGTACGCCGAGCACCCGGCGGTCATCGGTGCCCTGCGCGGCATGGGCGCGGTGGCGGCGGGCCTGATCAGCGCCACCGGCCTGCGCCTGCTGCGGGCCGTACGCCGCCACGTGATGGGCGTGCCCCTGTGCGCGGTGCTGGGCGTGCTGAGCTTTGTGCCCATCGCACTGCTGCACTGGCCGCTGGCCTACGTGCTGCTGGTCGTCGGCGGCCTGGCCTGCGTGCAAACCTACCGCAAGCTGGCACCATGAGCAGCCTGCACAGCATCGCCATGCAGGGGCAGGACTGGCTGGCCCTGTGGTGGCATTTCACTTCGCTGTCGCTGCTGGCCGTGGGCGGCGCGATCACCGCGGCACCCGACATGCACCGTTTTCTGGTCGAGCAGCAGCACTGGCTGACCAATGAGCAGTTCAATACCTCCATCGCCATCGCCCAGGCCGCGCCGGGGCCGAATATTTTGTTCATCGCCCTGCTGGGCTGGAACGTGGGGCTGAATGCCGGTGGCTATGGTGCGGCCCTGCTGGGCATGGCCTGCACCATGCTGGGCATCCTGGTGCCCAGCACCACGCTGATGTGGTTATCCACCCGCTGGGGCCACCGCAACCGCGAGCTGCGCGCGGTGCGGGCCTTCAAACAAGGCATGGCCCCGATCGTGATTGCGCTGATGCTGGCCACCGGCTGGCTGCTGTCGAGTGCCCAGCACGGGCCCGAGCGCGACTGGCCGCTGTGGCTGCTGACGGGCCTCAGCGCCCTGGTGGTCTGGCGCACCAAGGTCCATATCTTGTGGCTGCTGGCCATCGGCGCGGCGCTGGGCGCGGCAGGCTGGGTGTGAAAACCAGCCCACGCGCCTAGAAGCGCAGCCGGTAGTACACCATCGGTCGGCCCCGGCTGAGGCGCAGCACCACCTTTTCGTTTGGGTTGAGCTGCAGGCCCAGCGCCCCACCCAGTTCAAACTGGATGCCGCGCGCACTGGCGGCGCTGAACTGCATCTCCAGCCGGGTGTTGTAGTTCAGGGGATTGGCCATTTGGCTGGTCACGCCCAACGTCGGGTCGGGCCAGGCACCCAGGTGCTGCCACACGCCGATGCGCACGCGCCCCTGGCCCGCGTCGGCAGACCGCCAGTGCAGGCCCAGGTCCAGACCGCTGGGCGCCGTACGCGTATCGCCCGCCAGGCTTTGGCGCGGGGCTGTGAAACCCATCCCCAGGCCAATGCCCGCCTGGGGCGCGGGGCCGGACCAGCCGGTGACGGTCAAACGGGAATCCAGCCGTGGATCGGCGCGTTGCAGGCTGGGTGCCGACAGCGTGGCAATCTCCAGCTGCGGGGCCGTTGCGGTAGCGGGATCGGCCTCTTGGGCCAGCACCCATCCGTCGCAACACACCAAAGCCAGCGCAACACCGTAGCGTGGCGTCCAAAGTGATTCAGGGCGAAAAGCGGCTACAGGCATGGCGACACACCCTCCAAGATATGTCTGTATTGTGCGGCAATGCCTCGGATTTTTCAGCCCATAAGGTGCAAAAAGCACACCGCCAGCGCCCTTTCAGGGTGCCGGACCGGTGCTTAAAACTCTTTGACCAGTGAGTAGGTCAGCCCGGCCGTCCCCAGCATGTCGATCTGGGCGTTCCAGCCGCCGCCAAAGCGCCAGCCCACCGCGGGCACGATGGCGGGCGAGAAGCCTTTGTAGTTCAGCGGCACCTTGTGGTTGTAGGGCGGTTTGTAGCCGTACAAAATGCCTGCGGACCACTTCAAATACACCTGGGGCTGGCTATCAAAGACGTTGTAGTAGCTCTTGCCCAGGTACAGGTAGCCGCTTTCCTGGCCAAACGAGTTGCTGAACAGCGCCAGGCCGTAAAAGCTGTTGTCGATGGTGGATTCGCGTTCCAGACCGGCCAGATGGACCGGACGGTGTTCTGGGTTGTAGCTGAAATGGGTGGTGTACGGGCTGAGTTCCAGCCGCCAGCGGTACGGCACGGCGGGTGCTTCGGCCGACGCCGTATCGGGAGCGGTGGCCGTTTGGGCCATGGCACTGCAGGCCAGGCCCAGCAAGGCGCAAGCGGCAAAAATGGCTGAAGCGGCTGAAGCGACAAAAGGCCGGGGGGTCAAAAAAACATCCATGGGGTGTTGAAAGAATAGGTTGGCTGGGGAGATGCAAGGCCGTCATCCATCGCGGATGCACACGAACCGCGTACCTGGCTGGCGAGCATTGTAACGCTACGGTTTTAATAGCTGGTTACGCCCATGCTGCCTGCACCAGGGCCTGATTTTGTGTTTAGTTGTAAGCCGCTGCGCTAGAATCCGCCCACCCCGCAGCAGTGCGGGGTTTCGCTAGGGGTGTTGCGGCTTTGGAACCTGTTGTGGTTGTGGGCCTGCGACTGAGAAAAACCCTTTGAACCTGATTGAGGTAATCCTCGCGCAGGGAAGCAAGTTCTTCCACGGCGGCCTTCTCCGGCCACACCCACCGTGCGGTTCAAGCCACCCTGCCTGCATTTTGCATGGAGCAAATGAATGGCATATTCACCGATTTTTCACAACGAAGCCCTGACGCCGATCCCGGCCGCAGGCCGTGTTTTCAGTGGGGCGGCGCATGCTGCCCTGTGGTTCAGCCTGGGCGTGGGCCTGCTGGTGATGCAGATCGGCGCCTACCTGGTGCCCGCCGTGGGCACGCAGCAGGCGCTGCTGGCCATCGTGCTGGGCTCGGTGCTGGGGGCGGGGCTGCTGGCCTGGGTGGCGCGCATCGCCTGCGACAGCGGGCTGTCCAGCGCCGGGCTGATGCATGCCACCTTTGGCAGCGGTTTTGCCCGGTTGCCGGTGCTGCTGAACATCGTGCAGCTGGTGGGCTGGACCACGTTTGAGCTGGTCATCATGCGCGACGGCACTGCCGCCATTGCCCAGCACAGCCTGGGCTGGAACCTCAGCGGCAGCCAGGGTGTGCTGCTGACCACTCTGCTGTGGGGCGCGGTGCTGACCGCCTTGATGGCGGCGTCCATGCTGACCCTGGTGCGCAAGTTCATTGGCCGCTTTGGCCTACCGCTGGTGGTGCTGTCGCTGCTGTGGCTGAGCTGGCAGTTCGCCCAGAAGCTGCTGGCCGCCGACGCGCCCGCCTTCTGGCGCCGCCCGGGCGACGGCAGCATGGGCCTGCTGTCGGCCATGGACCTGGTGATTGCCATGCCGGTGTCGTGGCTGCCACTGGTGGCCGACTACGCCCGCCACGGCCGCAGCGGCAAATCGGCCATGGCCGGCACCTGGCTGGGCTACGCGCTGGCCAATATCTGGTGCTACGCGCTGGGCGTGGTGGTGGTGACGGTGGCCGCACCGGGCACTGACCTGGTCACCGCGCTGCTGCTGGCCCAGGGCGGGCTGCTGGCGCTGGGGCTGATCTTGTTTGACGAAATCGACAACGCCTATGGCGACGTGTACTCGGGCGCGGTATCGGCCCACAGCCTGCACCCCAAGCTGAGCATCCGCCGCTGGGGCCTGCTGCTGGCCATGGGCTGTACTGCGCTGGCGCTGGTGCTGCCCATCCACAGCCTGGAGCCGTTTTTGCTGATGCTGAGCTCGGTGTTCGTGCCGCTGTTCGGCGTGATTCTGGGCCGCCTGGGCAGCCATGCCACCGCCTCGGTGCAGCGCCTGGTGGAGCCGCTGGCCGCCGCGCTGTGGCTGGCCGGCATCGCTCTGTACCACCTGCTGGCCACCTACGCACCGCAGTTCGGCGCGGCCCTGCCCACGCTGGCCGTGGTGTACCTGGCGGCCTGGGTGAGCCGCCCGCTGCGGATTACTTACGCACTACAAAAATAGTAGCTACTCACGCTTATGGAATAAGCGCTAGCGGCTTATTTCTTATAAATTTCTCCGGCGAGCACCTGCATAGCCACAGGCGCAAAGCCGTGGTTCAACGGGCCCTGGCCGTGGCCGGTGTGCACCTGGGCCCCGCCGCGGATCGCCCCCAGGATGTAACTGCGTGCCAGCCCCACCGCCTCGGGCAAGGCCTGGCCCTGCGCCAGGTACACCGCGATGGCGGACGACAGCGTACAGCCGGTGCCGTGGCCGTTGTGGGTGGCAATGCGCACCGACTCCCAGCGCTGGCGCGTGCCATCGGCCAGGCCCAGTACATCGACCACCGCACTGCCCGGCAGATGGCCGCCCTTGACCAGCACCGCCTGCGCACCCAGCGCCAGCAGGTCGGCCACGGCGGGCTCCAGTGCGGCGGCATCTTCCACGCTGCGGCCCAGCAGCAAGGCGGCCTCGTCCAGATTCGGCGTAACCACCGTGGCGCGGGGAAACAGCTGGTCTACCAGCACCTGCACCGTTTCGCGGGCCATCAGCCGGTCGCCGCTGGTGGCCACCATCACCGGGTCGAGCACCACTTTTTGGAGCTGGTAGTGGTCGATGGCCCAGGCCACTACTTCCACCATTTCGGGGGAATGCAGCATGCCGATCTTCACCGCATCCACGCCAATGTCGTCCAGCACGGCCTGCAGCTGGGCTTTCAGGAAAGCGGGGGGTACAGGGTGGATGGCGGTGACGCCCCGGGTGTTTTGCGCAGTAAGTGCGGCCAGCGCCGTCATGCCATAGCAGCCCAGGGCGCTGAAGGTCTTCAGGTCGGCCTGGATACCGGCGCCGCCGCCGCTGTCGGACCCGGCGATGGACAGCAGGCGCAGGTAGCGGGGGGAGCTTGGTGGGTAGGTCATGCGGAAATTATCGGCGAGCGAATGTGATGTAATTCATGCTGCGGATGAAACAGGGGTGTCTGGCTACTGCAATTGCGGCGGCAGGACTGAGAAAGACCCTCATACCCGATCCAGGTAATACTGGCGTGGGAAGATTTCCATCAACGACTGAGCCTCGTTTTGTCCTGCCTTGAATAGGACTTTCACGTGGCTACCAGCCTCTCCACCACCATCCTCGGCGCGGGCCTGATGGGCCGCCTGCTGGCCCTGGCACTGGCACGCGCGGGCCACACGGTGCAGGTGTTTGAAGCCGGGGGGCCCGAGGCAGAAGGCGCAGCCGCCCGGGTGGCCGCCGCCATGCTGGCCCCGCTGGCCGAGTCGGCCATCACCGAATCCAGCGTGGTCCAAATGGGCCAGCACGGGCTGCGGCGCTGGCCGGAGCTGATCGCGCAACTCGACGCGCCGGTGTTTTTCCAGCAAAACGGCACGTTGATCCTGTGGCACCGGCAAGACGCGGCCGAGGCCACACGCTTTGGCCACCAACTGACGGCCACGCGCCAGCAGTTGCCCAGCCTGCCCGCGCCCCAGGCAGTGGATGCCACCGCCATCGCGCAATTGGAGCCCAGCGTCGGCACCCGCTTCGCCCAGGGCCTGTACCTGCCCGGTGAAGGCCAGTTGGACAACCGCCAACTGCTGGCCGCACTGCTGCTGCAGCTGCAAAAACACCAGGTTGTGATGCACTGGCACACCCCACGCGCGCCCCAGGATTGCCAGGCCGACTGGGTCTTTGACTGCCGGGGGCTGGGCGCACGCGACCACTGGCCGGGCCTGCGCGCCGTGCGCGGCGAGGTGCTGCGCCTGCATGCGCCGGGCGTGGAGCTGCGCCGCCCGGTACGCCTGGTGCACCCGCGCTATCCGCTGTATATCGCGCCCAAAGAAGACCACGTGTTCGTGGTGGGCGCCACCGAAATCGAATCCGACGATATGTCGCCCATGAGCGTGCGCTCCAGCCTGGAGCTGCTCAGCGCGGCCTACAGCGTGCACCCCGGCTTTGGCGAGGCGCGCATTCTGGAATCCAGCACCCAGTGCCGCCCCACCCTGCCCAACAACCTGCCCGCCATCCGCCAGCTCGGCGCCCGCGTGCTGCAAATCAATGGCCTGTACCGGCACGGTTTTCTGATCGCCCCGGCCATGCTGGACGCGACCTTGGAATTTATGGAAAACGGGCACTCTGTGCTGGCGCAGCAATGGGGTCTTGCTATAGAAACCGTATGAACGTCCTGATCAACAACCTCCCCCACACCCTGCCCACCGGGGCCACCCTGGCCGACGCGGTGGCGCTGCTGCAGGCCCGGCCGCCGTTTGCCGCCGCCGTCAACAAAAGCTTTGTGCCGCGCGCGCAGTACCCGCAGACCGCCCTCACAGAGGCCGACCGCATCGAAATCATCCACCCCGTCACTGGCGGCTGAAACATGACACACGACCCCCTCATCCTCTACGGCGAAACGTTTGCCAGCCGCCTGCTGCTGGGCACCTCGCGCTACCCCTCGCCCAGCATTTTGGGCAACGCCATTGCCCGCGCCCGGCCCGCCATGCTGACCGCATCGCTGCGCCGCCAGAACCTGGACCACCCGGAAGCGCACAGCAACGGCTTCTGGGACCTGCTGCGCCAGACCGGCGTACCGGTACTGCCCAACACCGCCGGGTGCCATGGCCTGCAGGAAGCCATCACCACCGCCCACATGGCCCGCGAGGTGTTCGACACGCCGTGGATCAAGCTGGAGCTGATCGGCGACGACTACACCCTGCAACCCGACACCCTGAACCTGGTGGAGGCCGCCAGCCGCCTGGTGAAAGACGGCTTCAAGGTGCTGCCCTACTGCACCGAAGACCTGGTGCTGTGCCAGCGGCTGGTGGACGTGGGCTGCCAGGCCGTGATGCCCTGGGCCGCGCCCATCGGCACCGGCAAGGGGCCCATCAACCCCTACGCCATGCAGGTGCTGCGCGAGCGGCTCAGCGTGCCGCTGCTGGTCGATGCCGGGCTGGGCCGCCCCTCGCACGCCTGCCAGGTGATGGAGTGGGGCTATGACGCGGTGCTGCTGAACACGGCCGTCGCCCTGGCCCAGGACCCGGTGTTGATGGCCGGAGCCTTTGCCGACGCCGTGCAGGCCGGGCGCAATGCCTTTCTGGGCGGCGCCATGCTGGAGCAGCAAGCCGCCCAGCCCAGCACCCCGGTGCTCGGCACGCCGTTTTGGCACCACGCGCAGGAATAAACCCCATGCCCCACGACATCCCCACGCGCTATGCCGATATGGCCCTGCCTGCCACGGACGAAGCCCTTCGCCTCAGTGCCTGCCTGCAGCTTGGCTTCATCCCCGCCGATGCCGCCTGCATCGCCCAGGCCTGGCAGGCGCAAATTGCGCGGAACGGCAACGGAACCGACTGGCCCGACCAGCCGCAAGATTTCGGCCTGCGCCCCTGGCCGCGCATGCAGGCCTTTGCGCCCTGCCCGCAGCAACTCGGCCTGTACGCCGTGCTGCCCGATGCCGCCTGGGTCGGCCGCATGGCACGCGCCGGTGTGCCCACGGTGCAGCTGCGCTTCAAATCGGATGACCCGCAGGCTATCGCCCGCGAAGTCGCTGCCGCCGTGGCTGCCGTACAGGGCACGCCCGCCCTGCTGTTCATCAACGACCACTGGCAGGCCGCTGTCGACGCCGGAGCCTACGGCGTGCACCTGGGCCAGGAAGACCTGGACCTGCTGCTGCCGGTCGATCTGGATGCCATCCGCACCGCAGGCCTGCGCCTGGGTGTCAGCACCCACGGCTACGCCGAGATGCTGCGCGCCGACCGCGTCAGCCCCAGCTACATCGCCCTGGGTGCCGTGTTCCCCACCACGCTCAAACGCATGGCCACCGCCCCCCAAGGCACGGCCCGGCTGGCCGCCTACGCCAGGCTGCTGCGCAACTACCCGCTGGTCGCCATCGGCGGCATCGATGCCGATCGCTTGCCCGAGGTGCTGGCCAGCGGCGTGGGCTCGATTGGCGTGGTGCGGGCGCTGACCGCCGCGGCCAACCCCGAGCGTGCCGCCACCGAATTGCACCAGACTATCCAGAAGTTTTTGGCCTGCGCACAGAAACGGTGAATTCCCACGCTATAATTTGAGGCTGCAATATTCCTCGATAGCTCAGTTGGTAGAGCGCCGGACTGTTAATCCGTAGGTCCCTGGTTCGAGCCCAGGTCGAGGAGCCAAAATTTCAAAATGGGCTTACGCCAACCGTAGGCCCTTTTTATTTCAGTTAATGTGAAACAACTTTCATGGCTCGGGGTGCCCTGCACCCGAGTCCATAAAAGCTAAAAGTAAACGTATTCCTCGATAGCTCAGTTGGTAGAGCGCCGGACTGTTAATCCGTAGGTCCCTGGTTCGAGCCCAGGTCGAGGAGCCACCGAACCCCACTATGAACCGTCGGGTTCACACTGCGTAGGAGAGCATCCTCGCGGTATTCCACCACCACCGACGTGTTGCTGACAGTGATCAGCTGCACGAAAGTGCCCATCAGCACCCGCAGCTGCTTGGGATCGGGACAAGCCCGTATCACCTTCTGAATTGTTTCCACTGCCAGTTCTGGATCGATGTCCACCAGGCGGTAGTCTGGTGCTTCGCATGTTTCCAGGTCGTTCAGCGATGCCTCCAGGGCCTTGATGTTTTCTTGGAGCACGTTCAGGCGCTCCATGGTGGCGGGCAAATTCGGGGTGTTTTTACCCAAGGTTTCCACCACTTCATACAGCTTGTCGCGTTTTCCCTCGGCTTCGCGCAGTCCCTTGACCATGGTGCGGCGGCGCACGTCGCGCTCTTGGGCCCACTTTCCGCCGTTCGCCTTGATTTCATCGACCACTTTTTGCACCACGGTGGTGGTCAGCACCCGGCCCAGCAGCTCATTCACCATCCAGGCATCAAAGGCCTCGGCTGGCGCTGCCTTCAAAAAACACCGTGGCTTACCGGTTTTGTGCGCCAGACAGGCGTAATAGCTGTACACCACGCCCTTGCGGCCTGTGCCATTGCGGATCTGCAGCTGCGTGTCGCAAATGCCGCACTTGAGCAGGCCGCTGAAGCCAAAACAGCTTTTGGGCGTTCCGCCGACTTCGTGGGGGGTTCTGTCTTTCATCATGGCCTGCACCTTTTCAAAATCTTCTTTGCTGACGATGGCCGGATGGCTGGCCACGCTGACAACTTCCGCCGCGGGCTTGGCCTGCCTGCCCTTTTTGCGCATCTGGTTAAACAGCCGTTCTCCCATGTAGCTCGGGTTTTTCAAGATCGTCGTGACCGCGTTTTTGCCCCAGGCCTTGCCGTTGCGTAGCAGCCCTGTGCTATTCATGCGCAGGGCAATGGCCTGGGATCCCATCTTTTCAGCCAGCGCCAGGTCAAACATCCTTGCCACGATGGCAGATTCTTCAGGGTGAGGGGCCAGCTTGGACCGCTTGCCCACCTTTTCCACCTGGTAACCGAACGGTGCCCGCCCGCCGACAAAAAAACCTTCCCGCGACGACGTGATCATGGACCGCAGGGTGTCGCGCGAGACGTTGCGGGAATACACCTCGTCCATCATCCCGGTCATCACGCTGAGCATCCAGCCCGCGTCGGTTTCCAGATCCATGTCCTGGTGCACGTACGCGGCCTTGGTGCCCCAATCGCGCAGCTGGTTGGTGTTCTTCAGCGCGTCTTCCAGGTTGCGGCCAAACCGCGACGTGCTCCAGCAGATGAAATGGCTGATCTTGTGGGCTGCGCAATAGGCCAGGGCCTGCTGGAAGCCAGGCCGCCGGTCGTTGGTTCCGGTCTTGCCTTCGTCCCGGAATATCTCCACCACATCCACTTCCAGCGCCTTGGCTTTCACCCGACATTGCTCGATCTGGCTATCCATCGACACGCCGTCGTCTGCCTGCCGTTTGGTGCTGACCCGGGCATAAATAACGGCACGCTTCATGGTGTGATCCTACCGGGGCGGGCGAGTCGGTATATGTGACTTACGCTGATTTCCTCACCAAGGTCCTTCTTGACTTTTCGGCGGATTTCATCAATCGGCAGGCCCATGGCGCCCAGGGCTTCGATGAAGCGATTGCGCTGAAACCGCTGGTAGCTGGAGAAGCGCCGCATCCGGATGGTCAGGCCGTCGTCGCTGTGCAGGTCGCGCTGCATGTCCATGATCCGCCACACGGCCAGGGCATTGTCGAAGCCGATCGCCGCCGTGATCTCCAGCCACCAGCGGGGCATGCCCATCGCCGCGAACTCGGCCACCAAGGCCGCTTCCCTCGCGTCGGACATTGGCGAACCCGATCCGGCGAAATTTGCGAATTTTTCAGAATCGCAGTTAGCGACTTTGGCCGGGGTGCATTCATCCAGGTACCCACCCCCCCGCCGGGGAAGGGGGGGAGAGGGCTGCCGGGCCCCCACCCCCTCGTCCGGAGGCAGCAGATCGAGCTGTGACCACACGCGTGCAGGTGTGGCACTGCGCCTATGCCCCATGGTTTGCACTCCCCGTAGCCAGGGCCGTGCCTGCATTGACTGCGCTTTCTGACAGTACACGCAGTGGACCCCTGGCGAGTCTGGTCGTTCTAAGGGATGTTTTGGAGAGCGGTGCAACTGCGCCCTGCGTCGTCGGGGATGGGGTTAAAGGCATGGTGCGATAAGAGGAATTGGGTAACCGTGTGGTGGGTTCGGGCATGGGTCAGGCCTGGCAGGGGATGGGGTCAGGGGATCAGCGGGGCAAGCGCTTGAGCAGCTCGCTCACCGGCGTTTTCATCTTGGCCAAGGGGGCGGCCTTGTCCATCGTGGCGGTCTTCTTGCGCATGGCCAGGTGGGTGTAGATGCTGGTGCTCTTGGGGTCCACGTGGCCCATCAGGTCTTGCACCTGCAGGGTGGGCGTGTCGTCCTCGGTCAGCTCGGTCCCAAACAGGTGGCGCATGGCATGGGGGTGCAGTTCCCCAGCGGGGATGCCCAGGCGCTTGCCGTAGCGCTTGATCAGGTCGTTGACCGCCTTGCGCGTGAGGCGGCGCTTCTCGCCGATGTGCTCATGGGCCTGCAGCCTGGTGCTGCGCACCGACACGAACAGCACCTTGTCGGCCCGCCCTCCCCGGCCCGTGGTGTCGCGGTCGATGGCCGCCAGATCCTCGTGGCCCAGGTACACCTGCAGCAGCATGGCCGCCTCGCGTGGCACCGGCATGCGGCGCTCGGCCTCGCCCTTTTCGGTGGTGCGGATGGTCAGCCTGGGCTCGCGCTCCAGCTCAATGGTCTGCAGGTCGCCCTCGTTCAGCCGGGTCAGGCCCGACACCCGCAGGCCGCAGCCGATCAGCAGGCTGAGCATGGTGGCATCGCGGATCCCGATGAACGTGCCCATGTCGGGGGCCCACATCAGCTTTTCGGCATTGGTCAGCGAGATGGTGCGCGGCAGCGGTCTGCCCGTCTTGGGGTGCACCAGGGCCTTGCCGGGGTCTTGCGCCACCTGGTGGATGGACTGCAGCCAGGCATAAAAGCCCCGCACCGCCGAAATGTAGGGCTTGCGGCTGCGGGCAATCACGCCCTTTTTGTGCAGCCACAGCCCGCAAAACAGCTGCAGATCCTCGGCGCTGGCATCCACCAGCAGCTTGCCGGCCAAGAACTCCTGCAGACGCTTCAGCGCCGCGCGGTAGGTCTCGATGGTGCGCACCAAGCGGCCCCGGTCGATCTCGATATATGCCAACCACGCATCAATCGCCTGGTCGTCTGCCCATTTTTCAGCGGCCATTGCGAACCTTTTCCCAAAGGGCATAGGCATTTTTACCCGTGGAACGTGGATTCCCGTGGATAGAACTGCAAGTTGTTGATTTGTAAAGGCTTGTTGCCCACGGGTTGCCCTTTTCATCCACGGAATAGCTACTCTTTTGATAGCTAACCCGTGGATGCCAAATTTCGGCTTTTAAAAACCCGTGGATGGCCGCTTTTGCCCATGCCGTCCCTCTCTCTCTCTTTTTTACCAATGAAAAGAGAGATAGAGAGAGGGTCAACGACACAAAACCGCCAAAACCAACCCGTGGAAAGACCATGGCAACCCGTGGATAAAACAGGCCAACCCGTGGAATCTGCAACGAACCCGTGGGGGCATTTTTCTTACAACCACGCGGGGTAACAAGGTTACAGAGGGGTGTATCCACGGGTTCTTGGCGCACTCTCCGACCCCCGGCGAAGGTTTTGGCTATCGGTTGCCCCCCTGATCCTTCCAGGCATCCCCATCCGGGGCCGGTTTTCCTTGGGTGGGGGGTACGGGGGGGCCAGGGGGAACGATGCGCGGGCGGCATCAATCCACCAGTCGCTGCGCGATGGGCCGTGGAGCGCGCCTGGCGGCGCTGTGGGGCTTTGCAGCGGGTCATGCGGCACAGCCCTCCACGCAACTGATCACATCGTCCAGCTGGTTCAGTGCTTCATCCAGTTCACCGACCCGTTCGGCCATCGCCTGAGCGCGGTCACCCTGCTGCAGGCTTTCCGGCATGTTCTCCAAAGCGACTTCCTCTTCGTTGCGCAGATCCTCAAGGAACGAGCGCACGTCGGTCAGGCGCTCGGCCAGCAGCGATAGCCGCTTTCGTCGGTCGCTATTCATGCGTGCTCTCCCACCCGATCCATCGGCACCACCGCGTGCAGCCCGTACTGCCGCAGCATCGGCAGGCTGATCCCCACCATGTGCCCTACCCGCTTGCCGTGCACCGTGCGCTCGAAGGTCATGGGCTCGCCGTCGCCCGCCAGGTCGACCATCAGCACACCGGCCAGGCCCAGCTGCTTTTTCAGCGCCCGGTCGCTCTTGATGGGCAGCTCGTCCCAGAACGCCCGCAGGCCGCTGCTTTGGCTCATGTGGTCCATGATGTGGCCGGTGCGGATGCACAGCACCTCCACCTCGTCTTCAAAATCGAACTTGAAGGGGTAGCGGAACTCGCCGCGGGCAATTTCGCTGAGCAGCTTCTCGATGATCCACACCCAGGGGTGGCGCGTGGCCTTGGTTTCGGCGATGTGCAGGTTCATTTGCTTCGTCAAATCGCCCAGAAAGCCGCCGGTGTCCACGTGGATGTCCAGAAACGCACACAGCAGGTGCCAGCCCATGGCCACGCCCGCATAGTTGTTCACCATGCGCTCGGCCCCGGCATCGTCGGCCTTGGCCAGGCTGCTGCCCTGCAACTCGCCCACCAGTTGCTCGTGCAGCGCCAGCACCCGGCGCTTGTCCTGCACCGCCAGCCACTGGATCCACTGGCGCATGGGGAACATGGGGCAATCCGGTGTGATCATCGGGCCGCGCTTTTCCTTGGTCAGGGTGCTGCGGGCAATCTTGCCCTCCAGCCCGTCCACCGGCACGTCCTCGCCGCTCAGCAGCACCGGGGCGCTCATCAAAAACTTACGCTTCAGGCCGATGCCGCGTGAAGTGCTCTCGTATTGATAGCTCTCTTGCAAGGTGCCGACTGCCTTGGTGCGCAATTCTTGCTTGTTGGTGCTGAACTCACCCCAGGCTACCGGCTGGCTGGTGTAGCTCACGCTGCCGATGATGCGGTACTCGCTTTGCAGCGTCTGGCGGCTGAACTGTTTCATGGCCACGGCCGTACCGATGGCCTTTACCACCGCGCTCTTGCCCGCGCCCTTCTCGGCCTGGATCACAAAGTGCGGCCAGTAGCCCAAAAAGGCTTTCAGGTGCGCGCCCAGCGTCCACACCAGCGCAATGGCGGCCTCGTTGTCGGCAAACGTGCCCTGAAACTGCCGCAGCACCTCCACCCCGTGTGCCACCGTGCCGCTGGGAAACGTCAGGTTGTAGTACGGGCACTGCTCGGTAGGTTCGGTAAAAAAGCAGTCGGTGCCCTCGTTCAGCGCCAGCCGCCCGTCGCGCCAGGCCAGGCCCACAAAGTTGATGGCGTCGCGCGCGCCGATGCTGGCCGCCCGCTCCCACACGTTCACCATACGGCTGAAAGGCGTGGGCGCATACACCGGGCCCAGCTTCTTCCACACCTCGATGTTGTGCAGCCGCTCGTCGTCCACTACCACGCGCTGCAGCACCGGGCCGTGGCGGGCGGTTTGCACGCTCAGGGCAAACATGGTGGTGGGCGCGTTGTCCTTGTTGCCCGTCATGGTGCTTTCGTCGCTGGCAATCGACACCCGGGCCACCGCCGCCACGCGGAAGCCACACACGTCGCCAAAGTCGTGCTTTTCCTCGCCGCTCTCTTCGTCTTTGGTGGTCTTGCCGATCATCTTGGTGAAGTCCGGCTGCACCCGGTACTTCCAATACACCATGTAGTCGTGGTGCGGCAGGTACAGCCGGGGCTTGCCCAGCCGGTCGTCGTTGCCCACCATGCCCGGTATCAGCCAGTCTTGCAGCTTGCGCAGCGCCTTGGCCGTGGCATCCACGCCTTTCAGCTTAAGGTAGTCGTTGATGTCGTTGATGGGCGCATCGTCGTCGTCCACCCAGTCGCCCGCATCCACCATCAGGCAGCTGATATCCAGGCCCGTCAGCACCTCGTGCAGCCGCCAAAACGCCTTCAGCCCGGCGCAATAGCCGGTGTTGGGCCCGGTTTCAAACGGCATGTCGTTGTCCAGGCAGCCCAGCACCTGTTTGCCGCGCAGAAACGTCCAGTCGATGGTGTCCACGTTGCCGGTGCCGCGCAGGCTGACCACCGCCGTGCCGGGCAGCTCGCAGCTCTCGATGCTCAGGGCGTTTATGCTGCTTTCCACCACATAGACCGTCTTGGCCGCTTCCAGCTTGCGCCAGTCGCTGCACCACGGGTAGTGCGCCTTCTCACCCTGGCTCTGCGTCTTCACGCCGCCGTTGTCGGCCGGGTTGAAGTAGCGCATGTCCACCGCCACCACCTGCCCCGTCATCTGGCTGCGCACCACAAAGGCGGCGGCCGGGCCGCCCCAGTTCACCTCGCCGCGCTGCGCCGTCTTGCTGTTGTAGAGGTTCAGCCCCAGCGTGCCGCGGGCAATGGCGTGCTCGATGGCCTTGGGCGCAATGCCCCGCTCCACTAGGTAGTTCAGCACCTCGGCCGACCCCTTCACGTCGCGCAGGCAGTTGTCGGCGATGAACTCGGCCCGGCTTTTCTCCACCGGCGCCAGGCGCGGCTTGCTGCCGATGGTTACGCCGTACATGCTAGCCAGCTCTTTCACCGCCGCGGTGAAGTCCAGCCCGCTGTGCAGCATCAGCAGGTCAATCGGCCCGCCGTTTTCTTCGGTGCGAAAGTCCTTCCACTTGCTGCCCTTGCCGCTGCCTGCCGCGTAGCAGGCCAGCGTGGCCGGGCGGTCGGGGTGGTGTGGGTTCTCAAAGCTGCCCTTGCCGCCGGGGCGCTTAAACCCCAGGCGCAGGGCCAGGTCCGCGCAGTCCACCCGTGCGTTCAGTTCCTTCCCCGCTGCCGCCAGTGGAGATTCGCCGCCCGGGCTCTGTAGGTGTTGTGTTGCCATGCTCTTCTTTTAATAGCTGCTCGTGCACAGCGGGTGTGCGCTGGGTGAATAAATCACCCATAACCGCCGTGCGTTCGTTGATCTTGTGGTGTTGCTTGGCCGCCAGCGCGGCAACGGCGTTGGCGACGGCGTGGTGGTAATTCGTACGGGCATCCAGCCTGGCCTGCCAATCACCTCCCGGTGCCCGGCGCATGTCCCGATGGGTCGCAAGCACGGCGCGGCGCAGGACCACCGGCACCATGCGCCAGTGGTCCATGCACATCAGCAGATGTGCGGGGATCTGGTGCTGGCAGCCGGTGGCGGCGCAGGTGTGGATCCTGGCGCTCATTTGTCGTAAACCGACCGCAGATAGGCCGAATACTCCAGCATCGTCCCGCCCAGGGTGCGCCGCTGGTCGTCCGCGTAGGGGAACGGCTCTCCACAATCCACCCCGGCACGAATGAATGCATTCATCGCCGCAGATGCCGCCTCCAGCTTTGCCACAAGAGCCAGGGCAGTCTTTGCTTTGCGCTCCACGGGGCTCAAAACCGCCGCTCCAGTGCAAAGTGCAGCGTGTGCACCTTCGTCGCCTGGACCTTGGGGATGTAGCTCAGCCGCGCCCCCCAGCCGCCCAGGTCCACATAGGCACTGGGCACCACCGCCAGCAGCGGCCCGCCCAGGTAGCCGGTGATGGCCCCCAGTGTCACCGCTGGCCGTACCAGCCCCCAGGCCGGGCCGTGCCACTGGTAGCCCGCGTACAGGCTGGTGCGGCGCACAGAGTTGTAGTACGCCCCGGCGGTCCAGCCGCTGCGCAGCTCAACGTACAGGCCGGGATTCACCGGGTTCAGGTCGTCCACCGGCTGGTGGCCCACGTGGGCGCTGCCCAGATGCAGGCCCATGGCGGCTATGCAGCAAAGGAGATCGGTCATGGCAATCACCCTTGCAGTCGGTGGCGGGTTGTTCCCACGATGCCAGCCTGTGGAAACGGGCTGGGTACCTGCGTCAAGCGCGGTTGTTCAGGCTCCTCTGGTATCGCCAAAAAACTGGACTTATCCTGGCCAGTGGCCTTGATGTATTCAATTTCCACCTTGGCCGAATCAATCAACACCGAAGCAACCTGCGCCACAGCACGGGCACGGTCGGGCTCCATGGGCTTTTCGCGGTTGCGCAGATCGGCCAGCGTGTCCATCAGGTGTGAACGAAGCTGCTGAATGTGTGGCTGTGCCATTGCAAGGCTGTCGGGGGTCGTCATGTTGTGGTCCTTTGGGCCTCGTCGGCCTCACGTTGAATTCGGTTTACCTGGCGCGTGATGGCGCCCTTGATCTGCACCAGCTTGGCCAGCTCGGGCGACTTGCTGCGGGGGTGGTTGCGGCGGATGTTTTCGCCCCGGCTGATGCACTCCACGCAGTCCAGGGTGATGCGCTCCAAAACGGTGGAGGCTCGACCCGGCTTGAAGACCACTATGTGGTTCTTTGGTACCGGGCCATTGGCTTCTTCCCAAATCAGGCGCGCCACCGGATGCCAGCGGACATGGTTGGCACCCGGCAAGTCGTTCACCTTGCGCTCGAGCACGCCGCAAGAGTTGATGCGGTAGCTACCAATGGGCAACCAGGTATGCGGGCGCACACCTGGACGAAACCGGGTCTCCGCGCTACGCCCGCCGGCCACATAGTGCGTACCTTTGTTCCAGGACTCTTGACCAGCTGAAAACCTTGTGGCCGCGCCGCGCTGGCTACCCGTCAGCATGCGGCCGCTCTCGGGGGATGCCAGGAACTCAGCACTTTTGCCGATACCTATACGGCGCGCCTTTGCAGATAGCACAGCATCTGTACACCCGAGTCTTTGGGCGAGTACCCGAGTCTTGACACGGGGAAAATCTTGGCGGATCAGCGCCAATTGCTCAGAGGTCCACACCCATTTGGGGCGGTTGATGCCTCGGCTTTTGGTCATTGGGCACCGCCTTCCACACCCTCCAACGACCGCTGCGGCCGCACCGCCACCACCGTGGCGTAATGCCCCATCGCCAGCGGCTGCAGGGCTTGCTGCCCAATGGTCAAAACCACCCCGAAAGCCTTGGCACGGGCCACCAGCGCCTTGGCCAACTGCTCAATGTTCTCGGCCCCGTCCGCTGGCGCCGCACCTTCAGGCTGGCCGCAAAACGGGCAAAAGCTGAACATCATGTTGATGTGCTTCGTCTGCAACTTGGCCCCGCCCTTCTTCAGCGGGAACATCGCCGCCTGCTTGAACGGCATGTAGGCCTGGGTACGCATGCCAGCGTTACCCAGCAAAAAGGCATAGCCCTCCAGCGAAACACCATGGTCCGAAGCTTCCGGCGACTGTTCCTTGAAGCGTGCCAGCAGCTTGGCCTCGATATCGGCCCGACAGTTGCAATTGCTCATGCGGCACCGCCTTCCGCCCCAACCACCACCAGCCCCACCGGCACCGCAGGCAGCACCTGCACGCTGGTCACAATCCACTGGCCCGGCTTGGTTTTGGGGTGGCTGATTTCGATGTTTTGCGCCACGGCCACGCGCTCGGCGTGGTTTTGGCAGGTGGCCATCACGTCGATGCGGCCATGGGTGCGGCCCGCGCGGCGGCGCATGAAGACGCGGAAGGGTTTCAACTTGGCGTTGTTCATGCTGCCACCTCCGCAGCCGCCGCCACCACACCCGCCACCGGCTCCACCC
Organism: Rhodoferax sp. WC2427; assembly: GCF_040822085.1. Classification (NCBI taxonomy): domain Bacteria; kingdom Pseudomonadati; phylum Pseudomonadota; class Betaproteobacteria; order Burkholderiales; family Comamonadaceae; genus Rhodoferax; species Rhodoferax sp. WC2427. The sequence goes on from NZ_CP162006.1 coordinate 2,679,926, forward strand.
TGGCAAAGCCGCGCGTCCAGCCTTCAAAATCCCCTTCCGGCGGCACCACCACTAGGTCCAGTGCCGTGGCCACCTGAAACTCCACCCGGGCACCCTTCGACAAATGCCAGCCAGGCAGCAGCAGGATGGCATCCGCAGTCACCAGCTGGGCCAGCGCGCTGCGCATGTAGCCCACCCAGGTCTCGGGCTGGGGCACGGGGTTTTCGGCGGGGTTCAGCGCCTCATGGCCTGCCCGGCGCAGCTTGTCGGCCATGGCGTGGAAGGCGGGGTAGTTGAACCCCGGCAGGCCCGTCATCGGCCCGGCAATGTAAATTTTCATGGTCCCAATCCCCTTAAATATGTGAATGTTCTGCTACAGAAATACTAGCTACCCGTGACCGCTCATCAGGCGCTAGGCCCTCTTTTGGCTCCAAAAATTCGGGCCGCGAAGTGGCAATCCACCAGCCTTCGCCCGCCGCATACGTCACCAGGCCACCGGCCTGCGCCGCCTCCAGGCCCGCATCCACCGCATAGGTCGGCAAATGCAGGGCCAGCGCCATCCAGTCGCGGCCCACGGCCTTTTTCTGACCGCGCAGCAGGTGCAACACCTGGTCGCGCACGGTCTCAATTCGGTAAATCCCCATCACTCGCTCCCTCGCATTGAAAAATCCATCACCGCTTGCACCTGTTTCTGGTGCTGCGCCATAAATTGCGGGCCCGCCCCCGGCAGGGGCAGCACCAGCTCGTACATCACCGGCCCCACGCCGGGCACCAGCTCGGCCACCCCTACGCGGTAGGCCCCGTTGATCTCGCGGCCCAGCACCTGGCGGGCGTGGCCCCCGGCCTGCCGCTTCTGCGCCGCCTGCCGGGCCAGCAGCCCACCCGCCAGCCGGTAGCCCGCCCCGTCGCGCCATTCGGCCTTTGCGTCCACCACCAGGTCGGCCAGCGCGTCTTCCAGCGCCACCGCGCTGGTGCTCAGCCCGCGCACCAAAGTGGCCCGGTTTACCCAGGTGCCTGCGGCCACCAGGCGCTCCACCAGCACCGCGGCCAGCGGGCGGGCGGTGCACGGGGCCAGCGGCGCCACAGCTTTGGCCGCCGCGCCCATCACCAGTCCCCCATGGACTCGTCAAACTGCGCCCGGGTCATGCCCTTGGCTTTCAGCTTGGCGGCCAGGGCTGCATTCACCCCGGCCAGGATCCAGTTGATCTCGGCCGCATCGGCCGCACGGCGCAGCAGGCCGCCGATGCGGTCCACCAGCACCTCGGGCAGCAGCCACACGAACTCCACGCCCAGCAGCACAAACATCGCCAAACGCCACAGCACTACGCGCATAAGGTTCTCCCGGTGATTTGAAAATGGTGGTGGCCGCGGGCCACCAGTTGCAGCACAGGCCGGGCAGGCATGCGCACACAGGCCAGCGAGCGGGGCACGCCCCACAGGCGCTCCACCTGGTCGATGGCATCGCCTACGCTCAGGGCCGACACCCGGGCCTGGTGGCGGTGGCCGGCACGGTCGATGTGGGTTACTTTGAAAAGCATGCTCATGCCCTCCGCAGCTCGGGCAGCTGGCTCTTTTTGCAGCAGCCCTTCAGGCCGATGTCGTAGGCCCAGTGCTCCAGCTCCGCACCCACATTGGCGCTGGGACCCAGGATGGCGTTCAGCAGCACATGGATCTCGCAGTAGGTGTGCTCGGCATCCATGCGCAGTACCACCATGGCCGCCTGGAAGGTGGAGGGGTCGAAACAGCGCAGGTCCGTCAGGTCAAACGGGAAGCGCGGGCCGTTGTACAAGCCCAGCAAGAACTTGGCAGCCCGGATACCTCCACCGGTGTCGGGGCAGCGCTTCACCAGCTTGTAGATCAGCAACGCTGCGGCCTGCTGCTCGGCCGTGTAGCGGCTCAGCGTGCCCATGCGGTCGCGCTCCAGCAGCTCTTCACGGGTGCGCGGTGCAGCCGCTTGTGCCACCGCCGCGCTCACGCCGCCACCCCACTACCCTGCCCTGCCGAGCCCCGGGCCGCTGCCTTGCGCATGCGCCCGCCTGCCACGTTGTGCAGCTCCTGCTCGTACTCTTCGCGGCACATCTGGGTGTAGATGCCGGTGCTGGCAATCGACACATGGCCCAGCGCCTGCTGCGCCACCTTCAGCGGGTTTTTGCCCCGGCTGCGACGGATGATGTTGACGCCCCGGGTGTGGCGCAGCCAATGCGGGCTCACGCCGGGCGGCAGGCCTGCCACCTGGGTCCAATGCGCCATGCGGGCCTGCAGGCTGCGCACGCTCAGGTGCTCCACGGCCACCTGGGCGATATCGCCATCGGCGCCCCACTCGCTGCAGCGGCCCCACAGCAATGGCGGCTCGCCGTCCCAGCCGTGCGCCAGCGCGGGGCGCATGTCAGCGTGCAGCTTCAGCAGGCGCTCCAGGCACTGGCGCACCGGCTCGGTCACCAGGTACTCGTGCCCCTGCTTGCCCCCCTTGCGCTGTGCCTTGGTCAGCACCAGCCAGCCACTGGCCAGGGCCCGTATCGCCTGCGCCTGGCTCAGGGTGGCCAGCTCGTTCACCCGCATGCCCGTCTCGATCAGTAGGCGCATCCAGGCATGGTCGCGCTGCGCCAGCACATCGCTGCAGCCCCGTGCTGCCATCAGCAGCAGCCGTTGCTCCCCGTCCGTCAAATACCGTTTGTTCATTGCCATCGCCGTGTCCTTTGTTTGTAGAAACCCCATCCAGTGCCAGCCCCAAGCCGCCCAAGGCCGCCGCCAGCACCGCCCCACCCAGCCAGTCGCCGCCGCTCGGCATCACCAGCCAAATCTCTTGGCGCGCTGCAGCCGGTTACGCACCACTGCTGCCGCCGCCATCGCCACGCACCGCCCCGTGACCGGGTGCGCCATCAGCGCGTCGAAACTGGTAAACCGTTGCCGCAACACCGCGCTGCTGCGGTACATGGCCAGCGCCACCGCCTGCTGCTGGTCGGGCACCGGCACTGCTGTCAGGGCCTGCACCAATGCCTGTGCATCCGGGTGGTGTTGAAAAAGCTTTGGCATCCGCGTACTCCGCGTTAAAGGCGGCCGCAATCTCGGCCCCAAACAGGGCCGCCAGGTTCTTGGCCAGCCGGTCGCCGCCCAGCTCGTACCCGGCGGGCACGGCGTGGGTGATCTCGTAGTCAGTCATCGAGCAGGCCCTCCAGCCGGGCCACCAGCGTCATCAGGGCGCCGACCACATCGAAGGCCTCGGCCCGGATGGCGTTCAGTGCATGGCGGTTGAAGTTGTGGTCGATCAGGGCAGAGCGCACCACGCTGAGGAACTCGCCATGCTCCGCGCCCAACTTGCACACCAGCTCCAGCAGCGCCTCGTCGCTGTCGCTGGTGTGCGGCCGCACGTCAAACGCCGCCCGGCCAAAGGACTCGTTCATTGCGTCCAGCACCCGCATGTCGCCGGTCAGGCGGGTGGCCAGCATCACGTCGCGCAGCGTGGGCTGGTGGTGCGATTTCTCATCGGCATCGGCCTTGTTGTAGAGCGTGCCGATACGCATGCCCATCTGGACAGCGAGATCAGCAGTGCCCGCTTTGTCCACCAGGTCGCTGAAAGCTCTAAACGGATTTGCCGTTGGCCCCACTTCGTGTTTGGTCGTCATTGGTGAATTTCCCGCTTCGTTTCACTTGTAGTGGCGGGGCGCATGCGCCACAGTCACGCCATGCACCACGCCGCTCATGCCACCACCTCGGCAACCATTGGTTTTTTCGCCTTGAAACTTTCGGAAAGCCGCAGGCATGCCTCGGCATTGCGGCTGCGGCTTTGGGACCGTGCCGCTGCGTCCAGCTTCTTCAACAAAGGGGGAGGTAACCGCAGCAAGGCGGGTACAGGGGTTTTGCTTGGTTTTTTCACTTGTTGATCTCATGTGATTTCATTGCGATATCAAATGGTATCAAACGATTTCACTTTTGTAAATGTTTTTGTTCGCCGTCAAAAGGCATGAAAATCAGCGACCCTTGAAAGCCATGAAATCTGTGGAAAAAAACGACGATTCGCTGTTACTTCGCCTTCCGGCACCGCTCAAACTGGAGTTGATGCGCCAAGCCACGCTCAGCGGAAGGCGCATCACGGCTGAAATAAACATTCGTCTGCGCGACAGCCTTCAAGCCGCTGCAGAACCGCCACCCGCCCCCAAGGTTCATCCCATGAGTCAGCCCCACGCCGCGACGGTGCTGCACATCAACGAAAAAGGCCCGGGCGAAGCCCTTTCGGAGCTCGACCGGGCCATGCTCCGTGTGTTCCACGGCCTGCCACCCGAGAAGCAACTGGCGCTGCTCTCGCTGTTCAAAAACTAAGTCACTACTGACTAGGCGCAGGCCCCTCCTGCAGCAACACCCAGTTGAAGCGGTGCCCCTCGATCTCGCAGCCGCCCGCCAGTTCCTCCAGCCATATGCCCGGTAGCCGGGTGCGCATCAGCCGCAGGTGCGCATCGCTCACGGCGGCATACACGTAGCGCACCCCCTTCTTTGCAAAGGCCGCCAGTCCTTCCTCGGCCAGCATGGCGTAGAAGCCCGGGCCAATCAGGCTGTGGATGAAAGCCCGGTCGCCGATCTGCACCACCTGCAGGCTGCTGCTGGGGTTGACCGTGCCGGGCCGGTCAAACATCAGCACCGTGAATTCACGCGGCAAAGTGACGGTGCGCATGGTGTGGCCAGCCTTTATGGGTTCAACGCGTGGCCGCGTCTACAAACAGCGCGTCCAGCGCCGCGCCGTCCAGCCCCAGCACCTGGGCCATGGCCGCCACCAGGTTGGAGTCGCGCCGCACGCGGGGGCCAAACTCCCACACTTCCCGGGCCTCGTCGCCTGCCAGGCCGGGCATGCTGGCAATGGCCGTTTTGACGGTGGCCAGGTGCCCGGCGTGCAGCAGGGCCAGGCGGGCCTGCACCATCTCGACCACCTGGGGCACGGCGGGGGATGGAGGGGCAAGGTGCGCGGCTACCTCCTCGGGGGTCATGACCACCATGTCGTCGGTGATCAAGTCATCTTGTGTGCCGTCGGCTTCAAAGGCCCACACCTGGCCATCGGGTGTTTTGTAGTACTGCATTTTTTACCTTAGCTCAATTCACGCCAAGCGGATACGGTCGCTCCGCCGTCCACCAGGACCACGTAGCCGGTCGAAGGCGGTATGACGGCTCGCAGCATGTTGGCACCGTACGCGCTGGTGTAGAGGTAGTCGGTCCCAACCCCGCCGATAGAGAGTTGCGCAGTGGAGCCCGGCACCAGAGAGACCACGACGCATATTTCAATAGGGCGCCCCGGTGACGTGTAGTTGACCGACGCAGCCCGGGAGCCAGTCACATCGCGCCATACCTGCCCGGCCCCGATGGCGTTGGCCGCATTGATATTCCAGTTGCCTGTGGCCCCGCCCCCGGTGATGGTGGGCACATCCAGAGCCGTGCGCACGGCTGCAGCGTTGGCGCTGGCCAGCAGCCCTTGCATGAACGAACTGATGTGGTTGCGCAGCAGATTGAACTTGTCAATCAAGTCCAAGGCATCGCTGCGGAACGTGGCCGGGCTGTCGGTGCTGGCATCCGCGTTGGTGCGGTTTACATCGCTTGCCGGGTAGGTCATGGTCAATATCCTTCTACAAAAAAATCCACGTATTGCGGGTCGGTCAGCGTGCCGTTCAGGCGGAACTGCCAGCGTGGGCCGGGGCTCAGGGCCTGGTCGATGCGCACATAGGTCCAGGTGCCCGACCGGTTGTCCTGGACCACGATGGTGGTGCGCTTCAGGATGCTGTAGCTGCCGCCCAGCGGTATGCGCACGTCGCCCACGCCCAGGCGGTACAGGGTGCCCAGGGTGGCAATCTGCACGTCGTTGATGTACTCGCTCTTGATGGGCGCGTTGATCTGGTAGCGCCAGCTGCGCACCGTGGGCACAGGGCTGGGGGTGGTGGCCGCCACGGTAATGCGCAGCTGGATGTAACGGGTGTTGAACGGTGCCACCGAACTACCCCATGCGCCCCAGGTGCTGCCGTCGGCGCTCACCCGTATCTCCTGCACCAGGGTGCCGTCGGCATCAATCGTGCTGTTCACCTGGCCCGCAATCACGGTGCCAAAGTCGCGCACCGGGGTGGTGTAGGTGATGGGGCTGGTGGGGTTGAGATTCCAGCGCGTCCAGCCCGCCCAGGTGCTGGGCAGCGTGGCCCAGGTGGTGCTGTCCAGCGCTTCCAGAATGCCGCCCTGCACCTGGCAGCCGGTTTTGGTGCCCAGCCACCCCTCTTGTTCTTCAAAAAACTCGTCAAACACGTTGCCCAGCCGCCGGTCGGGCAGCGCAATGGTGCGCACCAGCATGCTGCTCTCGTTACCCGTGGTGTCGATGGACTTGGCCGCAAAGGTGTAAATGCCACTGAGCGGCGCGTTGAGCTCCACCGGGCTGTGCGTGTAGTAGGTGGTGGTGTCTTGCAGCAGTTGCATGCTGGCCCAGTCGGGCGCGGGCACGGTGCCGCTGGTGTAGCGGATCTCGCAGCCCAGCCAGTCGGCGGGCTGTGCGTCCAGCGAGTTGTAGCCAAAGTTGTACTGGCGCGTGCCGTCTGGCTGCACCTGGATGGTGAAGAAGTCGAACGGCTCGGGCGGCACCGACAGGCCGGCCACCTTGTAGCCCGTGGCGTAGGGCGTGCCGGTGTGCAGGTCGCTGAAGGTGCGCAGCTCCAGGTACCACGTCTCGCTCAGCCCGCCCTGCCAGGTGAGGCGGGTGCCGCGGGTGGTGGCCAGCAGAGCTTTGACCCCATCGCCCATGGCGCCCCACAGCTCGGCCTGGGCGTAGCTGCCGGTCACGTCGAAGGTGAGCGTGAGTTCGGTGTAGTAGGTGGTGCCTTGGCGCTTGAGCTGCTCGGTCACCAGCACGCCCGACACCACCGGCCCGCCCTGCAGCAGACTGGTATTGGGCGGCGGGGTGTAGGCCCCAGTCCACACGTAGGTCCAAAACTCCGGGCTCTCGGGCACCAGGGCCACGCGTGCGCCCTCCATGTTGCCCTGCGGGCTGATGTCGGCCACCCGCATCTTTTGGCCTGGGGTGGCCTTGAAGTCGTAGATCCACACTGCGTCCCAAGCGGGGTTGCTGGCGCTGTCGCCCGGTACCGACACGCCGCCAGGCCAGGCGGTGGCCAGTGTGAGCACTCGGCTGCTGCCGGTGAAGGCGGCAATGGGAAAAATGCGGTACTGCCGCTCACCCGCCAGGCGCAGGCCTACGTAGCGGCTGGTGGCGCCGGTGGGCGAGACGGCGGGTACCACGTCGTCCAGCGTGAGGGTGACGGTGCCGCCCGCGTTGCTGGCCGCCTTAAGCCGCCCGCCATAGCCCCACTGGGTGACGTCGTGGCTCACGGCTATCACGGTGCCGCGGCGGAAGGTCATGTGCTCCAGGTCCACCTCGCAGTTCACGGTTTTGCGCAGGTAGATGTTTTGCGCCATGCTGAAGCGGGCCAGGATGGCGGCGTGCGCCTCGCTGGTCACGCCCACCAGCTTCTGGCGGGCGGTGTCGGTGGGCGTGGTGACGCCGGGGGCCAGCACGCGCACGCTCTTCCAGGCATTGCCCCGGTTGCGGTCAAAGTACTGGTACTCCATTTCGTCGGCGGTGGCGCCGGTGTCGTAGTCCACGCTGAAGCTTTTGGCCTTCATGGTGCCCATGTTCAGCACGCTCTCCACCGGGTCGTCTTCGCTGAACCAGACTACGCCCAGCTTGCCGGTGTGCCAGCTCACGGTGCCCATGCCTGCGGCGGCAATGGCATTGAGCAGGTCGCCCACGCTGGTGCTCTCTTGCACAAAATAGTCGAAGGTGAAGCCCTTGGCCGCGCAGCGCACCATGAAGCCCTGCAGCCCGGCGATGTCAATCTGGCTGTCGGCAAACCCCAGCCCGGCCAGCAGCCGCCCATCCGGCCCGTAGATGCCGCGCGCCAGCAGCAATATCAGCGCGCCGGGGTTGCTCAGGCCGTTGCCGCGGTTTGTGGCGGTGGTCCAGGTGCTGCCGTTCCAGTACGGGTGCGGGTTGGCGGTGGCCATCCAGTTCAGCTCGTCCAGGCTGCCGCTGAGTTGGCCACTGGCCTGGATCTGCACGCCCAGGCGGGCCTGGCCTGCGTAGTTGCCGGTGTCGAGCTGGTAGCTTTTCAGCACGGTCCACTGGATGGCATTTTGGGCGGAAGTGGATGTTTCGTTGGCCGTGATCTTGCGCGCCCGCACCTCGTACTGCCCAGCGGGCACGCTGCGCTGCAGGCTCAGGCGCAGCGGCTTGCTGTTGGCGTTGTTGAGCCGCACATTGGTGGGGGTGATGGTGGTGGTATAGCCCGGGCTGACCAGGGTGGATTCGTAGTCGGCCCCATGGCCCACGTGGGTGTACACCGGTGGGGTCACCACGTCGTAGGGTTCGCTGTGCAGCATCTGCCAGGTGCTGCTGCCCACGGCCCGGAATTCCACCTCCAGGATGCACAGCAGGTTTTCATACGCGCCATTGCCGCCCACCTTGAACAGCTGGCCCTCCAGGTCGACCACCAATTGGATGGTGTTCACGCTGGTGGTGCGGGTGACCCATGCGCCAGGGCTGGTGGGAGCGTCCAGCAGGGCCCCGGCCACAGTGTCCACGCTGGATGTGAGTACCGGTAGGCCCGTGTTGCCGCTGGCAAAGCCTTGGTAACTCAGGGTTACGCCCTGGTAGGTGCCAATGGCCGTCTGCCCGATGCGCAGCGTGTCCACGCTGGCGCAGTTAAGCCCTGCGTGGAACAGCTGCCACAGAAACTGCTCGCCGTTGGCAAAGAAGGTGTAGTTTTGTGCGGCCAGGTCGGGCACGCAATAGGGCTGGCCCAGCACCAGGCCCATGGGTTCAAACAGGCGGGAGGTATTGCGCCCACCGGTCAGCGAATAGCTGGGGTTTTCGGAATTGGTTACCGGGGTCAGCGCCTTGGGGCCCAGCAGCTTGTTTATCACCATGCTGCCAGCCATGAAGATCACACCGGCCGCAATGTAGCCAGTGACACCCGAGAACCCCATACCCGTCAGCCACCCACTGGCACCCAAGCCACCGGCGCCGAAAGTGAAATATGCCAAAGCTGCAATCGCCACAAGCTGCAGCACCTGCTTTTGCGGCACCCGACGCGCCTCGATCAGGTGGCCGTGCTTGGGCCGCAGGCGCAGCCAGTGCGCCTCGGCCACCTCCACCCCGCCGATGGATACCACCCACTGCTGCCCGGCAACCACGCCGTGGCGCTGCAAAAACAGGTCCAGGGTTTCACCCGGTACCAGCGCCGCCGCCTGTGCGTCCAGCACCTGCTGGCCCTGGGTGCTCAGCGGGTGCGGGGTGACTACCAGCGCCGTCATGCTGCGGCCCTCCAGGCGTAAAAGCCGTCCAGCCGCATGCCAAAGCGCTGCAGGTCTTCCAGGCGCTGCAGGGCGGCGCTGCCCAGGCCAAAGCTGTTGTGCAGCACCCATACCTGCCCGTCGCGCATGAACACGGTGCCCACATGCCACAGCGGAGCCGTGGGGCCGGGCTCAAACATCAGCACGGCGCAGCCGTCGGCAGGCGTGGCCACCGGGTCGGCCAGGGTGCCCTGCAGGCGGTGGATCTCCCGGGCCTGGCCCAGTGCGCCGCCTGGGCGCTTGCGGTGGGTGGGCAGCTCGACCACGCGGCCAAACACCTGCCACTGCACCTGGGCGGCCAGGTCGGCACAGTCGAACTCGCCCACCAAGTAGGGCGTGCCCACGTAGCGCTGCGCTTGGTCAAAAAGGGTTGGCATGGGGGGTTTCAGTCCGGGAACAGCGCCGGGGCGCTTATGGGGTCGTAGCGCAGCAGCACCGCAGGGCGGCGCAGCAGGTCGTCTGGGCCCATGGTGGCGCTCAGGGTGTGCATGTCCACCCGCACGCCGCTGAGCGGAGCGGTAAAGCTGTAGTCCACCACCCCCGGCGTGGTGCGATGGACCATCAAGATGGTGGCCATGAGTGCCGCACCGGGGGGCAGGCGCTCCAGCTCGGCGGTGAGCTCGCGGCCCACGTTGTCCATCTGCAGCTTGGCACGCGGCACTTCCTTAGCCTTGTCGTTGGGCAGGGAGATGGAAAACGGCAGGCCCAGGTAGGTCGCGCCCAGGGTGACCAGGTTGCGGGTGTCGTTGACCAGGCGCACCGGGCCGCTGAGTGCGGGGTGGTCCAGCTGCAGCAGCATGAGCACGCCCTGCGGGTCGTCTACCGCGTGCAAGTTGCGGGTGGTGGCGGCGCTGGTAGTCACAGGGCGGCCTTCACGTATTCCAGCTTCACGCTGCGCTGCGTGCGGCCCCAGCTGCCGATGCTGGGGGTCAGGGTGCCGATGTCGCCGCCCACAATGCGCGCCTGCACCGTCACGCCGGTGCGCGGCAGCACAAAGTCGAACCAGGCCGCCCCGCCACTGGCATCGGTGTACACCCAGGTTTCAAAGGCGGCTGCGTTGGCGGCGGTGTCGAAGTACAGCATCATGGGCACAGTCACGGTTACATCGGCCTGGGTGCGGCGCTGCTTGGCCACGCCGCGCTCCATCTCGCTGCGCGCCACGATGGGCTGCGCCTGCTCGCCGCTGTCGCGCCAGCCCAGCTTTACGTAGGTAGGGAAGGTGGCCATCAGTTCACCGCCGTTCTAAGGCCGTAACGGCCTTCCATGGAGCGGGCCAGGCTGCCAGAACCGGCGCTCACGTTGTCGGCCAGCATGTCTTCCACCTGGCGCAGCATTACGTCGATCTGCAGGCCGCCGCCGTTTTGCGACTGCTGCACGGTAGCTGTTTGCCCGGCAGTGGGGTACACGTTCACTGTTACCTGCTGCTGGCCACCGCCTCCTGCTGCGCGCACGCCCAGCGAGCCGTCAGCGCCGCGCGACAGCGGCATGATGGCCTCGGGCCCGGCCTCGCCCATCAGGCCCGTACCCTGTGCAAACTTGAACAAGGTAGGCGAGCTCACCACGCTATTGGTAAAGGTGCCGCCCTGGGCAAATGCCTGGAGGCCGTCCATCCAGGCCCCGCCATGGGCCATCGTGGTGGCCGGTAACTGCGGCCCCACATTGGGTGCCCCCATAGGGCTTGTGGCACCCCCAAAAAAGCCGGACACCAGCCCGGTGATCGCACCCTCCAGCGGCTTCAGCCACGGGTTGGTGATGGACTCTGCAATGGCCCGGATCAGCCGCGTCTTGACGGTGCTGGCCAGGGTGGCAGCCAGGGCCTCGGCCGGGTTCTTGCCCGACTCGAAGGCGCGCTGTAGTGAATCGGTCATGTCGCGGCGCAGGTCGTCGCTGAACTGCTTGCTGTCGGCCTCATTTTTCTTGCGCTGGTCGTCGGCCAGCTGGACCTGGCCCAGCTGGGCCGTGAGGTCGCGTTCCTGGATCAGGGCGTCGATCAGGCGCTGTTTTTGGGTGATCTGCTGCTCGTCAAAACCAAAGCCGTCCATGGAGGCCAGGTCTTCCTGTTTCATGGCAATGATGTGGTCCAGACGGGCGGCTTTCAGCGCGTCGATCTGGCCCTTGGTCTTGCCGACCGATTCAATCTGCAGCTCCAGCGTGCTGTTGGCCTTGAGCAGGCCGGCAATCTCTTGCTCGCGGGCCTCGTAGTCTTTGGTGGCGGCGGCCGCGGCGGCCTCGCGGTTCTTGGTGGCTTCGCGCAGGGCATCGGCCTCGGCTTTGGCCGCCTCGCGCATGAAGGGCTGCCTGGCCAGCAGCTCTTGCAGCGCCCGCTGGTAGGTGGCGGTGGACAGCGTGCCCTTGTCGTACATGGCCGCCAGGCGCTGCACGTCCTTCTCATAGCTGGCTGAGTAGCCCGACAGCTCGGCCAGCACGCGGCGCTGGGCCTCAATCTCGGGGTCTACGCGTTCGGCCTTGGGGGTTTTGGGCTTTTCGCGGGCAGCGGCAATGGCGGCTTCGTTGGCCTGGGCTTCTTGCGATTTGCCGTCTGCCGCACGACGCTCCACGCGGGCGGCTTCCTGGGCCGATTGCAATTGGCTTTGCAGGTTGGCAACCAGCTCGGCCCGGGTGTCGTCGGTGTAGCGCCCCGTGTTCTTGCGGGTGGCCAGGGCGTCCAGCTGCGCCTTGATCTTGGCAATCTTGTCGGCGGTGGTGTCCTCGCGGCCCACGTTGAGCATGGCATCCCAGGCCCGGCTGGCCCAGTTGTTCACGCCTTGCCATGCCTTTTGCAGAGTGCCCAGGTTGGTAGTCATGTCGCCGCCCAGGTGGCGGCTCAGTGCCTCGCTGGTGACCTGCATGGCCTCTTGGGTCTTGCCTGCCTTTTCCAGCGACTCGATGTATTTGTACTGTTCGAGGTTCAGGAAGTGATAGGCCTGGTTGTGCTTGGCCGCCCAGGTGGCCACACCGTCGGCCATGCCCGCAAAGTCGCTCAGCACGGCCTCGCGGTTCTTGCTGCTGTACTGGGTAACCAACTGCACCGCCTGGGCCACACTCGTCAGGCTTTGGCTGGTCACGCGCCCGGTGGCCACCAGGCCTTCCATGGTCTCGCGGGTGTTGGCCACGTTGCCGTTGATGGCCGCAGCCGACTCCCGGGCCATTTGGTTCAGCTGCCCGCCCACCAGCCCGGCGTAATTGCCGGTAAGCAGCAGGGCATCGTTCTGGCGCTGGGTTTCAGCATGGGCTTGCACTACGGCAGCAACGTAGCCGCCCAGGGCCACGGTGGCCAGCGCCACGCCGCCCGCCATCAGCGCCAGACCGCCACTGGCGGCCCCGGTACCGACCGCAAGGCGCCCGGCTTCCAGCGCGGCATTGCGCCAATCACCCTGCGCCAGCTCGCGCCCTACCGTGGCGACCGACTGCCCTGCCTTGCCAATCTGCGTGCCTGCGGCCTCGGCCTGCTTGCCGGTTTGGGTGAGGTGGTCGCCCAGGTCGCGTATCTGTTGCGCGCTCAGTTTGGTGCCGTCGCTCAGGGCGGCGGTGCCGTCCAGTTCGATGACGACGCGCAGGCGTTCGGTTTGGTCAGCCATTCAGCACCCCGCGCGCAGCGGCTTCCATGCCCTGCAGTTGGTCAAAGGCCAGGGCGGCATCGGGTACCAAAGGTGTGTTGTGCCGCATCACGACTTCCACGCCGGGGTAGTTGAAGCCCAGCACCCTGCCCTGCGGGGTGAGCACCCACTGGGATACCGCGCATTTGAGGAACAGGCTGACCACGCCCCAGTTGTCTGGCCACACGCGCAGGGGTTCGCCGGGCGGCGGTTCGTCCGGGTCGGTGGCAGGCGCTGGCTCGTCAGCCCAGTCAAAGGCCGCGTCCCAGTCCGCTTCGCTGATACCCAGGGCTGTGCGTTCGTCGTCATCGTGGTCGTCCTCTGGCTGCTGGGCACCGCCGCGCTCTTGGCGCGCCCAGTGCCGCGCAGCCGCTAGGCGTTTTTTTCTGCGGCTACTCCACGGGTGACGGCCAGGAAGGTGCCCACCACGGCGTTCGCCACGCGGGGCTGGGCCAGCAGCGCGGCCTTGTTCTCGGGGGTGAATGGCAAGGTGCTGCCGTCGGGCATCTTGAGGTCGCTGAAGCTGATCAGCACCTTGTCGGCCACTTGCACGTTGGTGAATTGGGCGGCGCCGCTTGCGTCGCTGGCCACCAGGGCATCGCGTTCGGCGTCGGCCATGTTGGGAAACTCGCCGGTGAAAGTGGCCTGGCCATAGGTACCGTTCAGCGGCACGCGCACATTGACGGGCCAGGTGAAGGTGTCGGGCTGGGCCATCACAAACAAGGCGGCAGAGAGGGCTGATTTCATGGGTTGTCTCGTAATGAAGGGGTAAACCGGGGTGGCATGGGCCAGCGGCCTGTCAGGTGAAGGTGAACAGGTAGTGGTCGTTACCGGCGGTGGTGGGCAGCAGCTCAAACTTGGCGGTGGTGAAGATCACGCCCCGGTCGTCGCCCTCGCTCATGTCCACCAGCTGGGCCCGCGCTGCACCAAAGCCCACGCGGTTGCCCACCACGGTGCCGTGGGCGATGGCCAGGGTCTGGGTGGTGGTGGTTTCCAGCTCGCTGTAAAGGTTTTTCACCGCAGCCACCGGCAGCTCGAACTTCATGGACACCGTGGGGCGGCAGTCCATGGGCACGATGTCTTCGGCGTTGGCCAGGTTGCGGTAGGTGTGGGTGCGGACTTCGTCAATCTCGATGCTCGACACCTTCAGCGTGGTGCCGCCCAGGGTGACCACCGTGTTGCTCTTGCTGAAGCCCACGCTCTTGGGTACCACGGGCAGGGTGATGGCGGGCATGGCCAGATCCGCCGGGGTGCTGTACATGCCCATCAGGGCCACCGCCATGCGGGGCACCTTGCCTTCTTCAAACATCCACTTCATGGAGCCGCGCGCAAACGTCATCTTGCGCAGGAAGCCATCTTCGTTGACGTTGAGCGTGGCGGCTTCTTCCCCGGCGCTGATGGGGTTCACCAGCACGTTGGTGCTGGTGGTGGGGGTGACGGCATGGCCGCAGGCCCGCCACACCGCCAGCCACGATGCGCTGAAATTGGTGCCCAACGGGGCGCCCGCGCCCACCAGCGGCAGGGTGAAGCTGCATTCGCGGGTCAGGCTGACCATGAACTTGTCGCGGCTGCCGTAGCCGCCGCTGGCGTACTCAAACTCGTCGGTCACGGCCTTGGCAGCGGCGTCCCACTTGAAGTCGATAGCGGCCAGGTAGTCGGTGGCACCCGCCAGGGTGGCCTCGGTGCCGGGCGTAGCCTCGACCTTGATGCCTACGCCTTTACGCTTGCTCTTCATGCTCGTCTCCCAAAGTTGCAGGCTCTGCAGCCACTATGGCCAGGGTGACCTGGCCGCCTTCTACCGCCACCACGCCGTCGCCCTGGCGGGCATACACGCCGCCGTGGGTGGGCAGCGCAAACGGCGGCTCGGTGTGCACCGTGGCACGTTCAACTTTGTCCATCACTCGGCTCCTTTGCCCTTCCGGGCGGGTTAATCGTTACGCTGATACCCAGCTTGTGTTTCACCAGCATGAGCACCACATCGGCGGCACTGGCGCTGCCCATGCCACTCAAAATGCTCAGGCCCAGCAACATGGGTACGTCGGCCTTCAAGGTGCTGTAGCCGGTTAAAAAAACCACCATGCCCCACATCAGGCTGTGCAGCAGCGCACCCACCAGGGCCCGCAGGGTCAACGCGCCGCCGCCGCGCAGGTGCACGCTCAGGCCCAGCATGGAGGCCCCTGCCCCGCTGAACAGCAGAAACAGCACCCACCACGCCACGTCGTCACCGGCTGCCTGCATAAATTTCTCCAAGCGCTGCATGGCCTAGCCCTTGTTTCCGATTTGTTTCATGGTTTCGCTCAGGGCATCACCCAGCCGCTGGCCGTTGTCTTTGCTGCCCTTGCTGCTACCAAAGAAGTAGCTGACTACCTGCTGGGCATTCGCAGCGGCATAGCCCACTACAGTGCCGATCAGCCCGGCCACCACGGCCACGGCCCCCATGTCCATCTTGGCTTCGCCGATCACAAACCGGTAGCAGCCCAGCAGCACCAGGACCATCAGCATGGCAAAGGTGCCCAGTACCGATATGCCCAGCCAGTACACCTTGGTGTCGCCGCTGTTGGAGTGCCGCGCATCGGCTGTGTCGGCCACGAACACCTTGGCCTCTTCCACCGCCAAGCGCGCCATATCCTCGACGTGGGTGAAGCCCATGGCCTGCATGCGCTCTTGAAACCCCAGCTCGCGGTCCTTCAGGGCCAGCAGTTGCTCGGGGGTGGCGTGGGCTACGGCGCTGCCGATCGCGTCTGCCGTGGCGGCCACATCCACGCCCAGGGCGCTGCCCACCTCGTTGGCGGCCAGCGTGATCAGGGCAGGCACATTGCCGGTGGCGGCCGCGCCTATCCACGGCAGGGCCTTAGTCAACAGGTTGGAGAAGTCCATCTAGTTGTCCTCCGCCGCATATTCCAGCTGCCGCGCGCCGCGGTTGACCCAGCCCGCGCCCTGCGATGGCCAGGCGGAGCACTTGACCCAGAACCGCAGGCGTTGGGCCATGAAGCGCATGAGCGCATCGTTTACGTCCATGCTGGCCAGCTTGGCGGCGCTGAGCGGCCCCCAGTGGCCATCGTCTGCCACGCCGATGGCGGCCTGCAGCTTGCGCACGGCGGTGGAGATGCCGCTATTCACGGCAAAGTCGAAGGTCTGGAAGCGCACGGCAGGATGGGCATCCACCAGCGGTGCCCAAAAGTCGCGCAGGTAAATGGCCTTGGCGCCCTCGCGGGTCAGGGCTTTGATGTCCACGGTGGGGTAGCTGCGCTTGCTGATACCCCAATTGGTCTCGCCGCCGGGGTCGTGGGGGTCGTTGACGTAGCCGCCCTCTGCGCCCATCAGCCGGTCAAATGCCTGGTCAAAGTTCATACGTTCCTCACGGTCAGGTCCAGCACCAGCCAGCCGTAGGGGTGTTCCACCTGGCTGCTTTGCTGGTAGTTGCCCGGCACCACGTCGTCCAGCGGCTCGGGTTTTATGTCTTGGCACCAGGCCAGCAGGTCGGCCAGCAATGCGTTTTCAGCCTGCTCGATGGCCTGCGGCTCGGTGTCTTCGTCCACCGCCAGGAAGGCCACCACCTTGACGTTCATGCTGCCCAGCTCGCCCTCGCGGCCGCTCCAGTTGGCAAAGCTGCCGCCACCGGCGGCGACGATGCACACCAGGCCGGGCACCAGGTCGGCCACCTGCAGGCCTGCCGGGTCTTTGGGCAGGCTGCGCTGCACCGTGCGTCCGGGCATGCGGGCTGCCAGGCTGGCCACCATCGCGGCCAGGGTTTGCTCTTGGATGCCGCTCATGCGCTGGTACCCGCTGCGGTGTCTGCCGCCAGGCCCTTGGCCACGGCGCGGCGCAGGGCCTCGCCGACGTTGCGGCTCTGCTCGGCAAAGGTGGGCTTGACGAACGGGCTGGCCTTGGTGCCCTTGTGGCGGATGGCCCAGGCCAGGCCCTCGTAGCGGTCGCGCAGTTCCAGGTTGCGCAGCACCGCCTTGCGGCTGCCCTTGCGCGGTGTGCGCTGGCCCGCAAAGGCCTTGCTCTGCAGCCAGGCAATGATGGGCCCGGCGGCGGGGTCGTTGAAGCGTGGCAGGCCCCGGCCACCGGGGGCAATGCCGTGCTCTTGGTAAGGCGCATAGTCCACGCCCGGCGCAATCACGCGCTGGAAAGGGCTGGGCGAGTCCATGCGGATCGAGTTGGTCAGCAGGCTTTGAAATTTGGGGGCCTTGGTGCGCATCACCCGCGCCAGCATCTGGCCCTGGGTGTCCAGCGCGGCCTTGGCGGCCGCCTCGACCCGGGGGCCGCGCGCAGCCAGGCGTTCGGCCACCTGGTAGGCGTTGTGGCGGATGCCGCTGGTCATTTTGCTTCCCAGAACAGGCGCAGCAGCATTTCGTGCAGTGCGGCGGGGGTGCTGTTGCGGGGTGTACCGCTGAGGCCGTCGCGCATGGACACGGGCTTGTTGGCCTGGTGCAGCGTGAGCTCGCGCATGGCCTCGGCCTGGGCGCGCAGCAGCAGCAGGCCCCGATCGGCAGCGGCCACGGTGGTTTCGGCCGCTGTAGCACCCAGCACATGCTGGGCAAAGTAATAGAACTTGAAGGTGCTGCCCAGCGCGGCCAGGTGCAACGCGGTGGGCGCGGGGCTGAAGTCCAGCGCATAGGCGGCACCGTCTGACGATGCACACACTCGGGGCGTAGCACCGGGGTAGCCGGGTTCCCATGGCTGCGGGAAACACGCAGTGCGGTCCCACAGGTGCGCCTTGTAGGCGCTGAAAGCAGGCAGCGCGGCCAATGGGTACTGCGCCACGCCCGCGCTCAGTGTCACCTGGCCCAGCAGCGTGCGGGGCCGCTTGGTGGCCATGTCGGGCAGGGCCTGCAGCAAAAACCGGGTCAGATCGGCATAGTCGTCGGCTTTGAACAGGCTCGCGCCGTCGTGCAGACTGCGTTGAAAGTCTGCCGCCAGGTCTGCCAATGCCATCGAGCCCGCCATGTTGCTGCCGCCTTAGGTCTGGTTTACAAAGGGTCGCTGGTCAGCTTGGCATCGGCGCGGCGGATTCGCTCGTCGGCCAGGGCCGTCAGCAGCGTGGTGCGGGGCTTGTCGGCCTGGCCTTCCAGCGCGGCCATCATGTCCAGCGCGTCGTCGCCGGTTGCGGCAAAGCCCGCCACCAGTTCGGGTACCGGCTTTTTCAGTTCCAGCGCCACCAGCTCGGCCAGGGTGGGCAGAGGCGCAGCGGCGAGGGGCGCGGCTTCGTCGGGCACCTCCAGCATCACCTGCTCGCCGGGCGGGATCATCTGGCCGCGGACGTACATCGGGCTGTTGGTGTCGTTGGTAAAAATCTTTTGCATCGAAGGCTCCATGGGGGTTTGGCAAGCTCCCGGCCCGCACATAAGGCGGGCCGGGGGGCAACTAGCGGCGGGGAGTTATGCCGGGGCTAGATGGCGCGTGCAACACGCCCATTGGTGCTGTACAAGATGATGCTGGTGGCCGCGCCCTTGAGCTGGCTGGGCGTGTGGCTGCCCACCCACTGGGTGCCAAAGCCTTCCATGGCGTCGATGAAGGCGCCAGCAGAGTTGCGGGCTTGCTCCAGAGGCGTCATGGACCAGGGCTTGGCCATGCGGAAGCGGGTGTTAAGGCGCTGGCCCACCACAATGCGCGTGTCGCCAAACAGCGAGCCCGGCGCACGGGGGCGGAACACCGGCATATCTTTCACCAGGCCCACGCTGCCGTCGGCTGCCAGGCCGGTCGCGACGCGGGCGGAGTTGGCGCCAAAGGTCTTGGCCTGGCTGAGCGCGTTGTTCACGTTGCCGCTCATCAGGATCATGTTGGCGTTGTAGTAGCGCGTGTCTTCGATCACCGACTTGCGGCCGCCGATGGCGAAGAGCAACGTGTCATAGAACACATCGGTGGCTACGGCACCCTGGTCGGTGTCGAACTTCTTGACGTTGGTGGTGGTGCTGTAGGCCACCGTCAGCGCCGTGGCGTTGGGAGGCGTGTAGGCCGCGCCGGTTTCGGTCAGAAACTGCAGCTCGCCCATGTTGTAGTCCATCACCCAGTACTGGCCAGCGGCCAGGGTGCTGCCATCGGCGGGCACCAGGTACTCGGTCTTGGCCGCGCCGTTCAGCATCACGGTGATGGGGTTCAGCGTGGTGCCCTGCTGCACGCCCTTCAGGTCGTACATGGCGCGCGGCTTGACCACGGGGAAGTTGGCCAGCGGGAAAATCCGCTTGGTGCCGTTGACGTTGGCGGTCAGGGTTTCGGTGCTGACGGCATAGGCGCCCCACTCGTCTGCGCTACCCGCGATTTCGTTCAGGTTCAGCAGTTCCACGTCTTCGCCCACGATGCGGGCCATGTTCAGCACGTTGTCGGCGATGGGGTCAAAGTCGATGTTGGCCGCGGCCATCAGCAGCTTCATTTCGTTGCTGACCTGCATGGCCAGCTTTTGCGGGATGGGCCGGGTTTCTTCGCTGGTCTGGATCACTCCGGCGTTGCGGATGGCCTGGCGCTCGTAGCGGCGCAGGCCCGATGCCACGGCGGCCGTCTGGTCGCGGTAGCTGTAGTTGATGCTGAGCACGTTGGTGAACGGGATGGTGCCCACATCCACCAGGCCCAGGCTCATCAGGTTGTACAGCGACTCACGCACCACCGTGCGCTCAGCAATCTTGGGGATCGCCACGTCACTGATACTGCCCGCGCCTGCGGCCAGGGCTTTGTGCTCGTCGCTGAGCTGCTGGCCGTTGACGGCATCGAACAGCGCCAGGCACTTGTCGGCAAAGTCCTTGTTCTGGGCCAGCAACACGCCACCGGTGCGGTCAAAGCGGCGGTCGGCCTTTTTGCCCTCGGCAAAGCCCAGGCGCTTGTCCACCGTCTCCTGCAGGGCCTTGATGCCATTGCTGCTGTCCACGCTGATCTGGATCGTGCCGCCTACAGGGTTGTAGCCCAGCGTGGCCAGCTTCACCGCGGCGGTCATGCTCTGCGTCTGCTTGATGGCCAGGGCGGCCAGGTGCTTCACCTGGTCGTCGGTGGTGGCGGACGACACCATGGGGGCGTAGTCGTCGGCAAACTTCTTCACGCCCTCGGGGGTCAGGGTCTTGTCGCCGTCGGCAATGGTGTCGCTGAGCAGCTTGAGCTTGGCGGCCATGCCGGTGCGGTCGGCCAGGGTGGCGGCATCGCGGGCATCCAGGGCCAGGCGCACAGCGCCTGCCACGTCTACCGTGGGGGCCGCCAGCTGGATGGTCACATGCTTGCCATCGCCGCCTGCGGCCTTGATCTGTGCCATGGCGGCATCGCCCGCCACTGCCCAGGTGTCCACCACCGCAAGGCATTTGGCCTCGTCATCGGCAGCGGCGGTCAGTTGGATGGCAGCCGCATCCAGCAGCGGCTTGGCCGTCGATTCGGTAAAGCCCAGCTTGATCAGGCGGGCCAGCAGGGCTTGCAAAAATTTGTTCATGGAAAACTCCGAGAGTTCTTTAAGAAGGGATGGGGAGATCGCCGTGCGCACGGCACGGTCGTGGTCGTTGTCGGCGGAGAGCTGCACCGGCTCCAGGTGCTTGATCACGGGCCGCACCGTCAAGCCAGCGCCCAGCAAAACGCAGCCGTACGGCTGTTGCTTTTCGTTGTCTTGCCACTGCTCGTGGTATTCGGCGCTCAAGTAGGTAAAGCCCCGGTCCTGGATCGCGGCCACACCGAAAGGTGTCCACTCCACCAGGGCACGCAGTCGGCCGCCCTCGACCGAAAGCTTCACCACCTTGCCCGCAGCGCCGTCGCTGGGCTTGTGGCTCACGTCGATAAACACGTCCTGGCCCAGCACGCGCTTGTCAAAGTTGGCCACCATCTGGCCCAGCATGTCGTTGGTGATCGCAAATGCGCCGTAGCGCGGGTCGGTGAAATTGCCCGTCCGGGTCAAGGTCACCCACGTCTGCGTAACGCCGTCAGCCAGCGTGACCGACTGGCTCAGGAACCGCACCACGCCGGGCGCATCCCCTTGGGCCAGCAGCATGTGCCGGGCTGCAATTGCAATGATCGAACGCTTCATAAGGCCTCTCATCCGACGACCGGATGGGGCACAGTTTCAAGGGTTCAGCTCGCCAAAAAAAGGGGGGTAAAGTGGCAATTGATTGCGGGAATCAAGGCCAGGGTAAAGCGCGGGATGCTACGCATTCGGTAGCACCCCGCCGGGCCGGTGAGGCCTACTGCATTACGCCTGAAAGCGGGTGTGCCGTGCCACCCGCAGGCCGTCCACCACGTTGGCCATCTGCACGCCTACACCCTCCACCAGCCCGACAAACAGGCCTGCCGACAGCGGGTATTCCGGTGGGCAACCGTGCAGCAGCTCCAACAGGGCGCGGATGCTGGTGTAAGCGCCGTCGGCATCCACGGCGGTGTCGGACAGGGTTTCTTGAAGTTCATCGCTCATGGTGCACCGCCTTCCAGGGCAAGAATCTGCTGCCGCACACCTGGGGCCAAATCCAGCATCGCAGATGCGCGCTGCCCCAGCAAAGCACTGACCATCACGTAGTCGGCATAGGCATCGGTGGCGACACCCAGGCTAGCGGTGTTGCCCAGCTCTTTGCGCAAATCACCGCGCCTCCGCATGAGCCGGTCGCTGTCGCTGGCCCCCAGTCGTTTCCCTCCATGCAGCGGTTCTTGCTGGGTCCAGTGCCGCCACAGCACCTCGTCGCACTCGTCCTGGTACCGGATGACCTTGGGGCGCAGCGCAGCGGTCAGCTTGCCAGGGTTGAGGGAGTACAGCCAGCCGGGGAGCTTGCGGAGAGGTTGACAAATCATGGTGCGAGGCTTTCCGTCCTCTGCAACTGTGGTGATTTCCACCATAGTTGACCCGAATTTCTCAGCAAGTTTGACGTACTGGCTGCGCCAATCGAGGCCCATGGCGGTCACCAAGGGCTTCATGACCACGTAGGGCTGCGCATTATGCTCAACCAAAACCAGGGTGTCCTCGTGGAATAGCACGGGCATCAGCTGTACCGGCTCTGATTTCTCTATAGCCGATGCTGGGTGTTGGGTATTAGAATTCATGGGCTTGGTTCTTTCATTGGTAATGGGGTTCTGGGCACTCGATGCCCCGGCTGTTGACGCAGCCGGGGCATTTTCTTTTGTGGGCTCACTTCGCATCTTCAGCCCTCTTTTCGAGCTGTTGCCGCCTGGATTCCTCCAGCCGGGTAACGATTTCAGCAGTCAAGCTGCGGGAGTTATCTACCGCCTCATGCTTGAGCCACTTTTCCAAGTCAACGGGCATGCGCAGCGAATAGGGCTTTCGTTGTGGTGGTTTCTCCATTTGTTCCTTTCACACACTGTTGTTCGTGTGGATGAAGTATAGATTCCACATTTGATGGATGTCAAATAGATTCTTTGTCAAGATTCCAATTGGCATCCACAATTTCGGCCATGACCGATCGACACCAATCTCCCTCGTATCCATTACGCATTTCCAGCGAACTCAAATACCAAGTAACTAAAGCGGCTTTTGCGATGGGCCGCAGCTTTAACGCAGAGGTCACAGCCCGCCTTCAGAGCTCCTTTGCATCACCCATTCCAGATCTACCTGCAGAGGTGAAAGCAGCGGTGGAAGCTGAGGCAAAAAGTAGAAATTGCACAGAGAGTGAGGCGCTCACACGACTGGTGCTGGCTGGCCAATCGAAGGGCGGCACGCTGTTGCAGATCACCCTGACCCCACAGACCACCTACCAGCAGCTGAAAGACTTGCTCAAAGCAGGCGAAACCATCATTCCGCCCAACGCCGCGTTGGTGGTCGAAACCAAGCGCTAGCCGCTACGCCTGGGCCACCAGCTCGCCCGGGTACATCTGCATGAAAGCCATGCTGTCCTCGGCCGGGGCGTTCAGCCAGGCACCGTAGGCATCCTCCTGCAGGATGACCACCATGCGCTTCTCGTCTTCGGTTTTATGGAAATTGCGCATCAGCGCATGGTCCGCCGCGTTGATCGTCAGCATGGTGTAGCTGCGCACAATGCTGCCGTCGGGTGCCTTCCACCCGGTCCACAGGCCTGCGATGCCCATGGGCTGTTCGTCTGCCCGGGAGATGCGGGTGGCGATGGCTTTGCCGCTGCGCCAGTCGGGCTCGTAGATCGCATCGGCCGGAATGATGCAGTGTCGCCCCAGCCGCCAGGCATCGCGGAAGCTGGGTTTCTCGGCCACGGTTTCGGTGCGCGCGTTGTAGGTGAACCGGGTGCCTTTGGTGTCGTCTGCCCAGTGCGGCACCATGCCAAACAGGCCCGGCAGGGCTTCACGCCCATCTTCCTCACGCGGTCGCCGGATGAATAGGCCTTGCTTGCCTGGCCACAAATCGGCCACGCCCGCTTCCTCGGGCATGTCGCACCCAAAATGTTTGCGGAATTGCTCGCGCTTTTTTACGGCTTGGTAGTGGCTGCACATGGCAATATCGTAGCGCCGTGGTTTACTGTATATTTAACCAGTGTTCTGTGAAATTACATCCCTGCGAGACAAAGGCCGCCGACTTCGGGAAGCCGAATGGCCCCAGCCCGTGCGCGCCCACCTGGTCATTGCCGACAGCGATGCCAAACACAACAACTTCCGGCGCCACCTGCGCTTCGCCACCTTGTACGAGCGGGTGGGCGGCAGCTCATGGCGCACGGTGGCAGTGATGGCCGACCCGGTAATTCTGCGCACCGTCGGCAATGGCATGCTGCTGGCAGGCGTGGAGGTGGAGCTGCAGGAAGCCCGCACCCACGAATATGCCCAGCTTTGGCTGTGCCGCCCTACCCACCCCGGATCGCCACCACTGTCCCCCTTGGACTACCAGCGGGAGCTGGAGAAACTGCTGCCCACGTCGTAGCAGGCCGTTGAATATCCATCAAAATTCATAGCTGCCTGCGCAGTCAGGCTCTGCGCAAGAGCCTTTTATTCACTGCATACAGCGGGCTGCGAATCATGCCCTGCGATAGCTTTCCCTCGTCCCACAGCGTGGCCTTTTGCTGGCCCAGAATGCCCTCGCGCACATCGGGCGGCATGCGGCCCATGGCATCGGTCACGGTTTCCTTGCCCGCCGCGTCGGCAGTGGTCAGGTCCGACGCAAACACGATGTTCACAAAGCTGAGTGTGTTGGGGTGTGCGGGCCAGGGGCAGCGGTCGGCGCTGGGGTACACGCCCTGGCCCAGGCCGTACAGGTTCTGCGCGGCCAGCAGGTCGCAAATGTCGGGCTTGGGGTGCTGCGGGCTCAACAGGTACTTGAAGCCCACAAAGCCCGGCGTTTGCGCGGCGCCCTGCATGTAGGCGGTGCCGTGGGCGCGGTTGGCTTCGGTGCGGAACACGCGGGCGGCCTTCCACACTTCAGCCTGATCATTGCCGGCCAGCAAATCGGCCGCGCGGGCCACCTGCCCCACGGTGCCGCCCTGGAGGCGCGCCGACACATCGGCCGGTACCGGCTGGCCGCTGTACATGAACTGCGCCGCCGCGCGCTGCGCGTCCCAGCCCTGCACCACCGCGCTGTTGATAGCCCGGCCTAGCACTTCTTTGGCCCCCTGGTCCAGCCGCCACACCCGGTCGCTCAGCTGCAGTCCGTCGGCGGCGCGGAAGTTCAGCACGAATTTCACGGCATCGGTGGCCACACGCATGGCCGCATCGCTGCCCAGCACCGCCTGTGCGCCCGCCTGGCCCGTAGCCGCCACCGCTGCCGGGGTGTACGGCTGTACGCCCAGCGCGGCCGCCTGCTCCAGGCCCTGGGCCATCAGGGTGTTGCGCTGGTGGCCCAGCGCGTCGATCACGTCGTTTACCTGGCGCAGCAGATCCTGCAGGCGCTCCAGCGGCACCAGGTCGCCATTGTTGGCCTTGGAGGCCACCAGCGCTTGTACATCCTGCGCAGCTTGCTCGTATATTTGTAGCAGCTCTGCGGCCTGCTGAGCGTCCAGATCCTGCATGGCATTGCGTGCCTGCTGGCTGGCACGATGGATGGCGGCACGGGTGACAGCGGACTTCACCCGCGCCCTCGCCCGCCATTGCTACCCGGTTGCCCCACCGCCGTGCTGCTCTCGCCTTTGGGTGCGTTGCCGGGCGTGGTGCTGACCTTCAACGAACCCTGGGCCATGGGCAGGCCGTCCGGCCCCACTTTCAACGGGTTGGGGTACGGGTCGGTGCTGTTGGCCTGCTTGATCTTCATCGCCCGGATCTTCTGCGGATCCAAACCCATCTCGGTCTGGATGTACTCATCCGGCAGGCCCAGCGCCATCCATTTCAGCGCCAGGTCCGCCACCTGGTTGGATGTCTCGGTGCGGCGGGTGGCAAAGCGAAGGTAGAAATCGTCCGGACCGGGGTCTATGCCTTGCAGCAGCAGGTGGATGCGGAAGGCAAAGGCGTACACCCCGCCCTGCGCGTCCTGCAGGCCGTCCACGTAGTCGTAATACTGGCGCTTCATGTCCTCCAGCACATCGCGGGCCACGCCGTCGGTGTAGCCAAACAAGGCCTTGGGCGCGGGCGAACCGGCAAAAAAGGTGCTCAGCAGGTGGGCTACGTCGCCGATATCGCCCAGGGTGGCGTCTCCCTGGATGGCCTGCACGCCGCCCTTGCGGTTTAAAAAGAAGTCGGTGGTGATCTCGTTCTGTTCGCCCTGGGTCTGCTGGCGGTAGGCGGCCATGGTGGGTTCGTCGGCATTTTCCAGAATGTGGGCCAGGCGCAGCGGCGCGCGGGTGCGGCGGCGGATCACCAGGTCTTCCTCGGTCATGATCAGTTTGCGCCAGGTGCTGGCGCAGCCGTCCAGCATGGGGCGCCCCATGCTGCCCAGGTCGTCCCAGTTGTCGGGGTCCAAGCGGCCCAGCGCCAACTGCCAGGCGGCGAAGCTGGCCAGGGTCTGGCCGGTCATCACGTCGCGCTGCTCAAACGCTGCGGCCGGGTTCTTGAAGCGGCCGCCCATGTCGGTCATGGGCTGCAGGGTGTCGCTGGGCATGCGCACCGCGGCCACCACCTGGGCGGTGGTGCCCGACGTGTCCAGCACCAGCTGCAGCGGCAGGTTGCCCTCGATTACCAGCCCGCCCCGGGCATCGCTTTTGAGCTTCTCCCAATTGTTGAGCTGCAACCGCGCCTGGAAGCCATCCCACTCGCGCTTCAGCACCTCGCTGGCGGTCTGCATCACGAGCCCGCCCCGGATCACGTCGCTGGCGGTGCGGCCGTGCACCATCTTCACCCGGCCATCCTTGCGGTCCATCTCGCGCATGGTGGCCACGAGCGCGCGCCGGTCGTAGTCCACAAACATGGCGTTGCGCATGGCGCGCTGCATGGCCAGGTCGGAGGCAATGCGCTGGCCCTGCTCGCCTGGCAGGCTGCTGGAGGACGGGAACAGCGCCGACCATTTGGATGCCAGCGGGGCCAGGACATTGTTGGTTAGTGCGCGGAAGATGGCCATAGGCGGCCATCGTCGGACAGTTTTCGCGCCAAAAAAAGGGGGGTAATCCGGCAACCAAATGGTCTATCAGGTAGTCAGAACCAACCGCTTCCACTCACCCACGCTGAGCCCTCTATCATCGTTGTAGCGGTCGGTCATAGACTGGTGCTTGTGTCCCAGCAGCGTCTGGGTATCGATACCCTGCTTGCGATAAAGCCGCTCAGCCAGCGATCGGCATTCATGCAAGCTGGGGCGGACACCGCGGAGCCACGTACCTATTTTGTTGATGCACTCTTCAAAGCGATAGCTGAGCATGTCGGGGCGCTCAAATGCTGCGCCGTTCTTTTTTCGCAAAAGCGTCGGACCTGCCTTTGCATAAAAGCGGCATAGTTCAATCACCTCGCCCAAAGTCAGGCCGACTGCATCAAGGCGCAACGACAGCGGCAGCGCTACCCGCGCGCCATGTGGCTTGCCCGCTTTTTTTTGCTGCTCGATGTGAAGGTATCCATCGCTCACATCATCGAAGCGCATTTTGCAAAGGTCTGCCCGCCGCTGCCCAGTTGCAAGTGCCAGCAAAAGCATGGGCTCCAACCACTTGATGGACCCCGCAGCGGCGAGCGTCCGCATCTGCTGCCACTGCTCTAACGTTAGGCGCTGGCGTTTGACCTTGGCCGCCGGGCGACGGACGTGCAACGCCGGGTTCAAATCCATCCAGCCATTCGCCACCGCTTCTGAAAACACATCACGCAACTCATCGAGCACACGCTGCGCAGTAGGCGCTCGATCTGGCAAAAAACTGCGGATGGCCGTCGTCAGGTGATGGGGCCGGATGCTGCGCATCGTGTGGCTGCCCAGGCCCCGCCGAATATGGCGCACACAGATGGATTTGTTCTTGACGGTTTGCGGGTTGTACTCACGCTGTTTGATGATTTCTTGGTACACATCCAACCACTCAGAGAGGGAGCGCCACTGTGGAGACACCCGCCCCAAAATCCTCGACATAAGACCCATAAACCCCTCCATTTGTTGAGACTCAACAATTAGGATAATTTATGAGTCTCAAAAATAAACCAACCTGCCATTTATGAGTCTCAAAAACTGCGCATAAAATCACGAAATGACTACATCAAAACCCAAACCTGGCCGCCCTGCCACACCAGACGATCAAAGACTTATCTCCAAGTCCATGCGGTTCACTGCGGGCCAGTGGGCAAAGATTGATGAAGCAGGCAGGGCCTGGCTGCGTGACCTTGTCGACGCAGCTCCGATGCCAAAGAAAAAGCCACCCGAAGGTGGCTCTGAAGACTGACGGGTTCACCGGCAGGGGATGGGAATACTGTCAGTGGCCGAACAAAAAAACTCGCCGAGGCGAGTCAGATCTTGATGTTGTCGAAGTCAGACCAGCTTGAGCCTACGATTAGCCAAAAGTCCTGCAAATCCAAGACCGACGAGTGCTAGTGAACCAGGCTCCGGTACAGAATTGGAATTGCTTCCCGTGAGATTGATAACTGAGTTGGTAAGCGCCACACCCCAACCGGAGTTGCTTGCATCGATATCAATTCTCAACTTTAGACCGGTCGCTATGTCATCAAAAAAGTTGCTTGTAAGGGTGAAGCTGGTATCAGAGAAAAGCTTATCACCTCCA
Source organism: Rhodoferax sp. WC2427 (assembly GCF_040822085.1). Lineage (NCBI taxonomy): Bacteria > Pseudomonadati > Pseudomonadota > Betaproteobacteria > Burkholderiales > Comamonadaceae > Rhodoferax > Rhodoferax sp. WC2427. Next base: position 2,707,842 of record NZ_CP162006.1, read on the forward strand.
GTAAGCATACCGAGAAGCACCCATGTTCCTCCGGCCGAATTTGAGTCATAGGCATAGATGTTGTCAAATTCGCCTGGGTCCACATCATTTGCACCAATGGTTAACGCGGCGGAAGTGAATGCCCCACTATAGGCAGCCTGACTCCAGTTCCAATCTTGATTGGAAAATCGGGCGTATGGAGCATTTGTTATTTGACTGGATACAGGGCCGAAATAGGTGGTCGCTGTAGGAACATAATTTACAGGCGTTGCCTGGGCTACGCCAAAAAAAACGCCGCCAAAAAGAACGCCCAAAAGTACTTTGGAAGAAATTGTCATGAGTGAAAAAAGGTAGGCTGCGGCGGATGCCTGGATAGATGAACGCTCGAATTTTCCCCGCTCAGTCGAAAAATTGCCGTGACTTAGTTTGCAGATCTTACGAATAGTTACATTGATGTCGTCGAAATATCCCAACTAAAGGGATGGGGTTAGGCGCTTCGACGCCTGCGCTACAGTCACTTTGCTCCTACGCATCTTCTAGAAACTAATAAATATGTCCGACAAAAATCAGCGGCTGATCACTTTAGATGCCATGCGAGGCATCGCCGCAATCCTCGTTGTGATCTTCCATCTCCGGAACGTTGGCTTTTCACAGGCTAAAAGTGCCTACCTCGCCGTTGACCTTTTTTTCCTACTGAGCGGCTTTGTGATCGCCAAGACTTACGATCCAAGACTGAGGGCAGGGCTGGAACTCTGGCGGTTTGCCATCCTGCGTTACATCCGGCTCTACCCCCTCTTCGCGGTTGGGTTGTTTATTGCACTTGCCCACAGGCTTTGGCAAATCAGTCTAGGACGACCCGACGCGATGACATCGACAGACGTTTGGCTGAGCCTGGCCACCGAAGCTTTCATGCTTCCCTCGATTCCAGGCATGGATCTGTACATGCTCAATCTGCCTGGCTGGTCTTTGTTTTTTGAGATTGCTGTGAATCTCATCTATGCAGCATTTCTTTTCAAAGCTCCAGTGAAAGTTCTTGTTGCTATTGCAGCGCTGACTGGCACCGCCCTTGTTTGGCTTACTGTCTCTGGTGATGGCATAAACCATGGGCCTCGTTGGGAAGGCCTTTGGTTCGGCTTCATCAGGGCCGGATTCGCATTCACCGTAGGCGCCATCCTCGCAAGAGTTCACAACAGTCCGCCTCGCGAAAGCCGCATCGCATTGATTCCGATGGTTGTTCTGATCGCGCTACTATGTGTGCCACCAAAAGGCTACCTCTTCGGTGCGGCCTACGAACTTACCGTAGTAGTGATTCTTGCCCCAATATTGGTTTGGGTTGGGGCAACGCTCAATCCACCACGCTCTTTCTTTAGAGCCAGCGAAGCGATGGGCGATCTGTCATATGCGATTTACGTGATCCACTATCCGCTTATTTTTATCTGCGCGTGGGCAGCCGAAGAAGCGGGCATCGACAGAATTATTTGGATGCCAGCATTCCTAGTAGTGGCTCTCTCACTTGCATGGTCACTACACCGTTTCTTCGATGTTCCTATCCGCATTTGGTTAAATGACATCGTTCGAAGAAAATATGCTCATACCAAACAGGGGCAACCCACTATTGTGGGGACGAAATGAAATTAAGGCTTGTATCGCAATCAAGATCATTGGAAACGAACGCACTTATTCTCTCACTTATTCCTATGCGTAAAGTCTTCAAGGTTTCAGTGATGGCATTCACTTTTCTAATATTCGGGACTACTCACGCTGCGGAATTTAAATTCAAAAGCGAATTTGTAAAAATAGTTCCCGAAAAAATTAAAGACAAAAGCCATACAAATTGCACATTCCCAACAGATCCATATGAAATCTCCAAATACGAATTAAGCAATACGGAATATGTTGAATTCTTGAACTCTGTCGCAAAGAAAGGCGACCCGTTCAATTTATACACGAAAATTCAATCGCAACATTTTTGGGGTGGAATTATCGCAAAGAAAGTCGGCGAGGAAACCATATTCTACGTAAAGTACGGGTATGAAAAACTACCCGCAACATTCATATCTTGGTTTGATGCCATAAGATACCTAAACTGGCTAAGTTATGGAAAACCAAATACAGGACGCAGTGAATTAGGAACAACGGAGGGAAATGCAACCCACGGGGCTTACAACACGGCCGACCTAGAAACAAATAAAGTACCTCCGCAGAGAAACAAAAATGCAACTTACTTTTTACCGACTTGCGGAGAATGGATATATGCGGGCTTCTACAACCCTATCAACAAGATCATAAGCCGGGACTCCGGCGGCGACACGCCGCCAATCGCTGGGCCTCCTAACGCCAACACAAGATCCGCAAACTACTACACAGATCAGTGGGCAATCCCATATCCACACCTTGCCGCAGTTGACGCATATACGAGCAACTCAAGCGCACTTGGTACTTTAAACCAAGCTGGAAATGTAATGGAATGGGTAGAAACGGACGGCAATATGGCGCTTGGAGGTTCACTCTTCTTGCCTGGCGACACCATCACGAGCACTTATCGTGATCTCGAACTACCATCAAAAAAATTGAGTTCCTTTGGATTTCGGATAGCAAAAAAAACTCCAAGCAATGACTCAGCGACTTTGAGCGCAACAGCAGAGACCAGTGAACCATTCGTAAAATCAGTTTCAGCAGCGCAGACAACCAATAAAACGGTGCCAATTGAAAAATGGATAAGAATCAGTATCCCCGGTAATACTTCCGATTTCCAAACAGGCAGAGGCTGTGTGGCAAATGAGTATGAAATAGCCGCATTCAAAATCACTAATCAAGAATATTCAGACTTTCTGAACTCAGTTGCAGCTAGCAGAGATACTTATTTTCTATATCTTGACGACATGTCAACAGGTATTGCCGGAGGCATAGAACGAAAAAAAACTTTGGAAACTTATAGATATTCTTCAAAAAATGGCTATGAAAATAGACCAGTCGCATATCTCTCTTGGTTCATGATTGCACGGTATGCCAACTGGATGCATTTTGGCAAACCTGTTGGAGATCAAGTGCTTGGGGTCACCGAAGGGAATTCTTCAACTGGCGCCTATGACACTACCGCACTAAACGCTTATAAAAATAATAAAAGTATTAAGCATTTACTTACACGTAATCCAGATGCAAAGTACTTTATCCCCAACGATGATGAATGGTACAAAGCCGCCTATTACGATCCTGAAAAATCCGGGCTATCAAAATATTGGATTTATCCTGAAAGAGTTGATGCCATACCCGAAAATTCAATGGAATCTAAAAATGGTGCGAATTTCCAAAATGAAACTATGGGGGAAGGCGCTCCTTATTACGTGAGCGAGTCTGGCGTTTTCAAGGGTTCAGGATATTTTAAGGTTTCTGACATGGGCGGTAATCTGTGGGAATGGACCGAAACGTGGCGTAATTTTGGCGGCGAAGATTGCTGGCGCTGCGACACACCAAAAAAAGGACTTCGCGGCGGTTCCTTCAACTACATCGAAATAGGTTTGGACAAAAAAAATATTGACCCTGGTATTCCTGATAACCATTACTTTACCTACGGCGGTCGACTCGCGCGGCGAGTTGAGTCTTCCGCCACTAGTTGGTGCATTCCGGCAGATGTCCGCTATCGCGCCGCGAATACTGCGGGGGCAGCATTCGCTCATAAAAAGGAGGGCGCTGCAGGCCTTGGAATAATAGGGGCCTGTGGTGTTCTCCTCCTATTCTGGAGACGACGGCGATCGCAAGAGCAACGAGCAAAACCTAAACTTTAGCTACGCTGCTCCTGCGGAAGATTAAAGCATCACTATCTGACCATTGACGATAGTGCCGCTGTTCTGTGTGTTGACTTGTGCAGGTAGCAAAGTGCCCGACGCGGTACTAGCATCCCATACTTCTGCTAGTCCAGTGGTCACATCGGCAGCGGCGGAACCTAGTGCCGCGATAGAAAAACGGGTTGCGGCTTCTGACAAGTTCAATTGCCGGTTGTAAACCCTGGCACCAATAAATGCCATTCGCAACGGGTCGGCCCAGCCACTGCCGTTTTGCCACGCACCGATACCGGTACGGTGACCTGAAACTGATGCAATATTTGTCGCCAGCGGCTTCACGCGCTGCTTTACAAGCACCCCATTCACAATTAGTTTCCACCCCCCCGCGCCATCGTGGGTAGTGATAACGTGCTGCGCCGCACCGTACTTCCCGAGAATCCCCGTGCGCCAAGCGCAGGTATCTAGGGGTTTACCTATGCCAATTTGCGGCAACGGGACAACCATGTACTGCCCACCTGGCCAAAAGAGCTCCGTAGTGGTCTCATCTGTTGCGACCAGCAGCGACGCCCAAGAATATCCATTGGCGGTGTCTATTGGGCCAAGTCCTCGACCGATTAACTGCCCAATCTTGTTGGACAGACCCGGCACGAAAGGGATGCCAAACCACTCGACTGTCATGGCGCCAGAAATATTCAACGTAGCGTCTGATACGCCGCAATCAATGACACTGGCAATATCTCGGCCAGGCAGATACACGGCCTTTTTACCCGACGTGATAATAGTTGGCGCTTCAGCAGGAGTTCCATCCACGCCACCAAAGACAATGGCCTTAAATGGAACTCCGGATACGCCACCAAAGCCTGTGCTGAATGAAATATTCCCAGAATTTAATACTGCATCGTTTGCCACTGCTGCTGTCGCACCCATGGGCAGCGTTGTGCCCACCACTGCAATCCGGGCTTGATTTGTCTGCGTAGCGTCATCGCGGTAGATAAACGCGAACTTCGGGTTTGGCATTGCGATGGTGACAGTTCCCGAAGATCCGGTCCCGGTCCATGCTACTACTTCGCAGCTTGTAGACGCACTAGAGACAAAAACACCATCAATGCCTTCGCCAATACCGTTCGCAGAGTCGTACTGATTGACGTTGTTGACGCTCGCGGCAAGCGTGACTAGCCCCGAGGTTACTCCCGTAACAGGCTCCCCAGCCAGGGTTGCCCCATCCAGGCCACGCCCCGCCCCACCGTTAAGCGGCGAAACGCGCAAAATGCCTGACAACGCATTATCGCGCTTGATAAACATGGCTTTCGGGGTAAATCCTTTTTGCAGTGCGATCGGTAAAGCGATAGCTCCACGACCAAGCCAAGATTGCGTTTCTAAGTCGTCAGTAGTGTCTTCACCTAATGCGCCCCATATAAAGTTAACGCCACTCGCCGCAACTTTTGCGTCGGTTCCGAGGCGAATCGTATTTCCGACGATGCGAATCAGGTTATTGCCGCTTTCCAAATTAGACATTCCAACAGAGCGCCCGCACCACTGATTTGGCGTGTGGAACATTCCGTGAAGTGCCTGGTCACCTTTGATAAATACGACCTTGGGGGCGAATGCCAAAGTTATGGTGCGGCGCGCACCGTTACCGGTAAAAGTTCCAGAAGTTACAAGCATGCTCAGGCCCCTATCACAAAGTCGAATGTGGCTGTCCCACTGAATGCGGCCCAAATACCGTCCTGGCAATACGTCGGATTCGTCGCAAGCGTTGCAGACTGGCCGCTAGATAGCGCGCCGGTAAACAGCACGGCACCTGATGCTGCATATGGATTGTCATAAACAGTCAAAACGATAGAGGTGCCTGCCGTGCAACTGATGCCTACCAAGGTTCCGTAGGAGCCTTTCACGCGACCTGTTGCTGTAATCGAGACTGTTCCCGCATTTGCTGGCAATGAGGGCAGATTGGAAATAACTGCTTGATAAACCCCCAGCACTTTGACCCAGATACCAACAGCCGCAGAGTAAATGCTGGATTTCTTGACGCTTACGCCCACAATTGGCGAATATGTGCCAGCCTTCTTCGCATAAATCGTCATGATTTATACCGTCTGGATGTAGATCGTGCCATCAGGACGACCGTCGGCATTATTGGGAGCTATCGCCGAAACGATAATCCCACCCCCATCCACCAGGGATCCGTCTGGCTTCTTGATCCCAACGATGGTCTTCCCGTCCGCCCCGCCATAAACCCACAACGGCGGTGGATTTCCCATCTCGTCCACGTGTTCCGCTTCAAAAGAGCCGGGCTGTGGTTTGGTAGGGTCAGGCTGATAGATCCGTGTGTGTTTCAGTGCCATCGATCGCTCCAGTTAAATCTCAATATCCCAACAGCACAGGCGCTTCACCCAGCAGGCTTTCGCGCGTGGTCTTGCGCTGCTGGATCACCACCGGCGCGTCGGCCAGGCCGCGCGTCAGCAGGGCGTACACGCCCGCGCACACGGCATCAAACAAGTCGTCGCCCACCTTTTGGTCCACCATCTGGAAGCTGCTGTAGCTGGCCAGGGTAGGCAGCGCTTTCATGTTGCCCAGCTGGCGCATGAAGGTCAGCCAGGCGGGGTCTTCGCGGTCGTCGGTGGTGTCTACGTAGGGAAAGGCGGCGCGGTTGTTGTGGAAGGCCTCGCGCACGGCGCTGGCCATCACGTGTTTGGTCATGCCCTCGAAGCGCAGGGGGGCAAACGCCCAGCCGCCCCAGGCGCTGGCATTGCTTTGCCCCTCGGCCACGGTTTCGCGGTTGATCTCGGTCAGGCCGCGGCGGAACAGGTCGTCGTTCACCGCGGTCATCATGCCCACGCCGTAGGCATCGCCGATGGCGTAATCCGGGCGAAAGTAGTCCCAAATGGCCACGATGTCCTGGCGCAGCGTGGCATCGCTGGTTCCGGGCGGCCACAGCTTCACATAGGGGAAGGTCAGCCAGTTGCCCATCACTTCCACGATCACCAGCGCGCTTTTGGAGGCCTCGGGGGTTTCGCCATGGCCGGTGTGGTCGTAGCCCAGGCCGATCAGGCCTCTGCGTTTGTAGCGTTGGCCTGGCAGGGGTTCGGCACGCTGTAGGCCTGCTTCCAGGCCCAGGGCGCAGGCCCGGCGGATATGTTCTTCCCAGATCCAGTTGCGGGCCTTGATGTTTTTGCACAAAAACTGGCGGATCCACTCTTCAGGGCTTTGCTGGGCCTGCATGGACTTGGCCCAGGCGGCATCCACCATGCCCATCTCCACCCCCAGGTGGATGTTGACGGCGGGCAGCACGTGGTACTCGCCGGTGTTGATCAGCCGCTGCAGCACGTCCGCGCCCTTGTACACCCCGGTGATACGGATCGACGGCTTGAACTTGCCGGTGTTGGCCGCCACTCCCGGCCTCCGCGCCGCTCCCAGCATGGGCAAAAACCGGCTCATCAGCCGGTCTTGGGGCATGTCGTCAATTTCTTCCAGGCTGCCAATGGTCAGCGAGTCGCCATCGATCTGACTCATGATCCCGTAGATGGTGCACATGCTCAGGTTGACGAACTGGAAGCCGGTGTCCTTGAGCTGGCTGCGCCCGTTCACGTAGTTGATGAACGCCCGCAGCATCTCGCTGCGCTTGATCGCGTCCGTCATGTAGTTCAGGTTGTTCTGGCTCTGCTGCATGCGCGGTGCCACGATGCCGCACTGCTGGTGCGAGTCGGTGGCCAGCATCTCCAGGTTGTAGAGCTCTTTATTGAACGTCTTGCCGGTGCGCCGTGAGCTGAAGTCCACGGTGTTGTCGTGGAGGTCCATTTCCTGCATCTTCAGGCATTGCATCGGGTCTAGCTCGACGTTGTGCACGTGCTTGTGCCACAGGGCGTGCGGCCGCAGGCCGGTCACCGCATCCGGCACAGCAAAACGCATGATCTCGCGCTCGGCCACGATGGAGCTTTTACGGCGGTCGGCTGCGGTGTTGCGCATGTCAGTACGTCGCTGGACTATTTACCTTCGGGGCGCTTATCCAAGCCCTTTTCGGCCAATACCGCGGCCAGGTCGTCCACATGGATACAGTCAACCATGCAGGCATAGTCATTCGGCTGTTGGATTGCCGCGATGTTGCCGTTGCAATAGTCATTTCCAGGCGTCGCGCTGTGAAGCACGCCGAAAGAAACAACCTTCCCTCCGTCCAGTTTCACGATCTTGTCGCCGTTCTTTGCCTCGCGGCCATTTCGGTAATGCATTTTTCAGTCCTTTGGTTGGGGAATTTGGTCACTCGGTGCCGCCGTGACCTTGTGGCGGTGGGGGCACTCGATGTGTGAGCACTCCCATAGATGGTTTTCACCAGCGGGTAGCTGTGGCCTGGGTTTGTATTGGCAGACCTGGCATGGGTTGGGCTTCTTCACGTTTTGCCCTCCCGCGCCTCGTGTGCCACCAGCACAGGGTCTTCCTGGGTCGTTTTGTGTGCCCGGGCCAGCATTTCGCGGGCAGTGCCCATGGCCAGCTCCATGCGCTTGCCGAAGCCCTGCAGGGTTTCCTGGGTCTCGGCATCCAGTTTCAACACCCCGCCACCCTTCTCATCCTCGGGGTCGGCGGTGCGCGCCGTCATGCCCAGGTCGTTCATGCTCAGGCCCAGGCGGTTCACAAAATCGGTAATCGACTTCAAGGCCGGGTGCGCGCTGAGCTCGTACACATTGCGGCGTTCACCGAATTCATCCAGATAGGACAACGTGACGCAATTTCCCTCCCGGTCTAGTTCGACCTTGGGCACCTTCAGCGTTACGCCGTCGGCCAGCACGCCCTGCATCAGCATCTGCAGCATGGCCGTCAGCCCCGCTTGCAAGTCGGCGTGCACGCCGGCCAGCACGCGCGGGTTGCGCGACTCGAAGGCGGCGTGGTGCAGCATGAAAATCTCGGTCTGTTTGACGCATGCCGCCTGGCCTTCGCACCATCCACGGTTTACCTCGCACTGCGCGCAAAAGCTGTAACCGTCCGGCTTGGCCGGAAAGTAGGTGGCCGTCTTGGCCGCCATGCCGTGCTTCATGGCGTTGAACCGGGTGCGCCGCTGCGCTTCGCTGTTGGGGTGACCCGCCAGGTTCTGGCCCACCTTGGCCAGGCCTTCGGCCGTGCGCGGCCCGGTAGCCGCCTGGTGCGCCCGCATTAGGTTGCGCGCCCAGGCCGCCTGCGGCTGGTGCTCGCGCTGGCAGCGCGGGCAGGTAGCAAAGTACCGGTGCGGGTGGTGCTCGTCGTCCGGCGCGTCCTCGATCAGGTCCGGCTGCGCCTCCCAGGCGTGCCGACACCCGCCGCAGCGAAAGTTCACCGTATCGAGTGGAGCCGTCCAGTCCTGTGCCATAGGCGGCCATGGTCGGCCAGACGGCACGCCAAAAAAAGGGGGGTAATTTGGCAAAAAAATGGGCAGCAGAGCCAAGCCCCACCGCCCAAATTGACCGTTATCGGGTCAAGGAGACACGCTGCCTACAGCGCAGCCCCAATGTAGTCAGCCCGATAGGGCAAAACAAGCAAAGTCAATTAGCGGCCCAGTGAAAAGCATCGTGCAATCGGCCCAGTCCCCTTTAAAACCTGGTCACGGGTCAGGTCGGTGTACCCATCAGGGACAAACGGGCCACCAGCCACACGGCGAAATGCAATGGAGGATCGACCACCGGTAAGAACCCAAGCTCGATCTTGGTACGCGAAATCCAGGCGACGAATCTGCATGATGCCTTTGCCATCGGCAGGTACATCAAGATCATTGGCAGCGAGTGCATCGGGCGCTGTACCAAAGGCAGCAGAGTCGGTGAGTTCAAGGAAGGCAGAAAACGGTGATACCAACGAGTCGGTTCGCTTTACGTCATAGGTCGATTTCATGGGCGACCACACACGCTTCACCCAATTTTTATTTCTTTCAACGAAATCGACCTCCACCACGGACCGATTTTCAAAAGATTGGCGGCATTGCGACACCAGGGCCTCGAAATCCTTCAAAGGCTCGGCAAATGAATTTGCGCAAAACAGTACTAAAACCACCGCCAAAGTCTTCATTTCCGCCCTTTTCTTGCAAAAGTGGCACTTTAGCAGCGCAAAAAGATTCGTAGTGACTCTCGGACGACTCTGCAGCGTTTCTGCAGTAAATCTAGAGTCAAGCAGCCATACGCAAAATTTTCGGCCAAATCTGAGGACGTAGAATCTCCACTCGCCCGGTTCGTACTGACTCTCGGACCGGGAGCCAGAAACAAAAAAAGCACTTACCCCTCCCGGTTAAGTGCTTTTTTTATGTCCAATTCACCCCGCAGTAAATGCAATTACCGAAAGCACACATGTTCGACCCCAACGGCCAATGGATTCCCCTTGAGACCTACGACGACTTCGACAACGGCCTGGGCGAACTGATCGACCTGTGGTCCAGCGCCGACAAGTCCGTGACCCCCAAAATCAAGCAAGCCGCCCTGGCCCACTACAAGGCCGACCTCGAAGCCGCCACCCTCCAGTGGGCCGACAACAAAGCCAAGTCCAAGAAATACGCCGCCATCGCACTGGAGCTGGCCGAGTTTGAAGACGTGCTGGTCAACGGCGCGGGTCCTGCGGCGTAATCTGCTGCCCAATGTGAGACCCAATGTGGTAATGTTTTGCCATGAACGCCCACATCTTGCAAGAACTCGAGAACCTGAGCAGCGCTGAAAAGCGCTCGCTGAGCGAAGCCTTGATCGTCAGCGCCGACAGCGAGGCCTCCGGCGCTTTGCTCACCGAGGCCCAACGTGCAGAGCTCCGGTCGCGGCTGGCCCACCACCGGGCGCACCCCGATGAGCAGGGCCTGGATTTTGCCCAGCTGAAAGCCCGACTAGCCACCTCTGCCTAGGTCAGGTCATCTACAAGCCCTTGGCCCAGTTGGAAGTGGCCGAGGCCTTCCAGTGGTATGGCCAGTCGCACATCAAAATGGGCGAAGACTTTCTGGCCGAACTGGAACGCACCGACAGATTTTTGGCCCGCAACCCCTATCTCTGCCCTTGTGTGGAACTGGAAGTCCGGCGGGCCAATCTCACCCGCTTTCCCTACGCGCTGTTTTGTGCCATCGACGGCGACACGGTGAACGTGCTGTCGGGCTTTCACCAGCACCGCAATCCCTTGTCCAGAGCCGCGCTTTTGGGCTTGACTTAGCCACCACCCATGCCCATCCACTCCTACCAACCCCGCCACGGCCACGGTCTGCCGCACGATCCGTTCAACGCCATCGTCGGGCCCCGGCCCATCGGCTGGATTGCCTCGCACAGCGCCACGGGGGCCTTGAACCTGGCGCCGTACAGCTTTTTCAACGGCTTCAACTACACGCCACCCATCATTGGTTTTGCCAGCGTGGGCTACAAAGACACGGTGCGCAATATCGAGGCGACCGGGGAGTTTGTGTGGAACCTGGCGACGCGCACCTTGGCCGAGGCCATGAACCAGACCTGTGCCGCCGTGCCGCCGGAGGTAAGCGAATTCGGGCTGGCAGGGCTGACCCCGGTGGCATCGCAGCTGGTGGCGGTGCCGCGGGTGCGGGAGAGCCCGGTGGCGTTCGAGTGCCGCACCACGCAGATTGTGCAGTTGCAGGCCGCCAACGGCGACAAGGTGCCGACCTGGCTGGTGCTGGGCGAGGTGGTGGCGGTGCACATCGACACCGCGCTGCTCAAAGACGGGGTGTACGACACGGCCCGCGCCGGGCATATTCTGCGCGGCGGCGGCCCGGCAGACTACTTCCACATCGGGCCGGAGCAGCTGTTCCAGATGCGCCGCCCGGTTTAAGAAAAACCGGCCGCTGGCGCGCATCCCGCCTGCGCCTCACCATCAAAATACATAGCGCAGCAGCACCGGCCCGGCACACCGGTATTTTTCCTACACAGCTTACCCAAACTGTCTGACAGCAGGCGGGCGGGCGCTCGGCAATCATCGCTCCACACAACTTCTGGAGACCTGTATGAGCCGCCCCTACCCTGCCACAGCCGATGACCTCGGCAGCTTGGCCACCACCGTCCCCACGGCCAGCGCCGTGTCCTGGGGGGCGATCCTGGCGGGTGCTGCTGCCGCGGCGGCCCTGTCGCTGATCTTGCTGATGCTGGGCGTGGGCTTGGGCCTGTCGTCGGTGTCGCCCTGGGCCCGGGATGGGGTCAGCGCCAGCACCTTTGGCACCTCCACCGTGGTGTGGATCACGGTGACCCAGGTGGCGGCTTCGGCGTTTGGCGGCTACCTGGCCGGGCGGCTGCGGCAGCGCTGGGCCCACACGCACAGCGACGAGGTGTACTTTCGCGACACCGCGCATGGCTTTCTGGCCTGGGCGATTGCCTCGCTGGCGACGGTGACCTTGTTGGCCTCGGCCGTGGGCTCCATCCTCGGCAGTGGCGCACAGGCCGTGGGCACCGCGGCCGCGGCTGGCGCGCAACTGGTGGCCAAAGCCGACAGCGCAGACACCCCCATGGGCTATTTTGTCGATAGCTTGTTCCGCAAGGAAGGGGATGCAGCGGTGGCAGACCCTGTCTCGGCAGCCCCGCTGATCGAGGTCGGCCGCATTTTTGCCACCAACCTGCAAGCCACCACCCTGCCCCCGGCCGATGCGCGTTACGTGGCCCAGCTGGTGGCACAGCGCACCGGCTTGCCGCAGGCAGACGCCGAAAAGCGCGTCAACACCGTCTATACCCAGATGCAGACCCAACTGCACAGCGCCAAGACCACCGCACTGGAGGCCGTAGAGAAGAGCCGCAAGCTGTCGGCCTACGCCGCCCTGTGGCTGTTCATTGCGCTGCTGATGGGGGCCTTTGTGTCCAGCTGGGTCGCCACCTACGGCGGCCGCCAGCGCGATCTCTAAACCACTCCGTCCCCCGACCTTTTAAATTTTTTGGAGAACAGCATGCGTTCACTGCTTTTGTACCTGATCGGAATTCCCATCCCCATCATCATCTTGATTGCGCTATTTGTCCGATAAGCCCGCTCCGCCCGGCACCAGCTGCCGGTACACCTCGTGGGCCACGCGCGCCAGCTCAGGCTTGGGCACGCTGCCCGACAAGGCGTAGCCAAAGCTTTTGTCCACCCAGTAGAAGACGTTGACCGGGCCGTCCTGGCCGAACTGGAAGGCGGTGGCGGGCTGGTGGGGCAGCGTGGGCGCTTCGTGCGTGAGGTATAGCGTGAGGCGCTGGCCGCTGGCATCGGCGTACATGAACTGGGCCACTGGCCCGCTGTCACCGGGCAGCAAACGCCCGCCCAGCAGCGCATAGCCGATGGGCTGCAGGCTGGGCACGGTGACCGCCGTCCCCAGGCGCTTGGACAGCCAGGCCACCAGGTGCTGCTCCTGGTCGGCGCTGACCTCCACCGGGTGCCGTACCTCGGGGCTGAACACCACATGGGCCACAGCGGCGCGCAGGGCAAAACCGGTCAGCGCGGGCTGTGCCGCCTGCGGAGCCAGCGCCAGCGTCGGCTCGACATGGCCGCGCACAAACCAGGCCGATGCGGCGCTGACCACGGCAATCGCCACGCCCGCGGCCAGGCGTTGGCCGTACCAGGGCGTGGTGGGCACACGGGGCAGCGCTGCCCGGACCAGGCGCGGCGGCAGGGTTTCCGCCAGCACCGGGGCGAACAGCGTGCGCAGGCCCCGGGTCTGGGCACGGTAGGCGGCCAGGCGCCGGGCTTCGTCGGGGTGCTGGGCCAGGTAGGCCTGCACAGCATCCTGGCGCTCGGGGGCCAGCTGGCCGTCGGTATAGGCCTGCAGCTCGGCTTCGGTGATCGGGGGGTGCTCGGGGGTCATGGGACAACTTTCAGGTGCACCGGTTCGGCGCGGCCTTCCATCAGGGCGCGCAGGCGCTCGCGGCCACGCGACAGGCGCGACATCACCGTGCCGATGGGGATGCCCAGGGTGCTGGCGATGTCGGCATAGGCCATGTCTTCCAGCGCCACCAGCAGCAGGACCTCTTGTTGCTCGTGCGGCAGCAAGGCCAGGGCGGCCTGCAGGTCCAGCACATCCAGGCGCTCGCTGTGGCTGCCCGCGACAGGACTCTCGGGCATGGCATCGTCCAGATCCACGGTGGCCAGCCGGGGGCGGCGCTGGCCGTCTGCGTGCAGGTTGTGCATGATGCCGAACAGCCAGGCGCGCATGTCGGCCACACCGCGCCACAGGCCGGATTTGGTCCAGGCGCGCTCCAGGGTGTCTTGCACCAGGTCGTCGGCATCTTCGCGGTTGCGCACCAGGGCCCGCGCGTAGCGGCGCAGGCGCGGCACGGCGCTGAGGAGTTGCAGGTCGTCCTGGGGCATCGGTCCCTTATTTCGCCAGGTGCCAAACATCCTTGAAGTTATCGCCCATGCGGTCGGTGGCGGCTTTGTCGTTCTGGAAGTAGTACAGCGGCTTGCCCTTGTAGGCCCACTGCTTGCCACCGTCGTCGCGGGTGACCAGGGTGAAGCCGTCTACGGGCTGGTCGGCGGCGCTGGCCATCAGCGGCGGCCACAGAGTGGCACAAGGGCCGCTGCAGGCGCTTTTGCCGTTGCCCGCCATGTCTTTGTCAAATGTGTACAGCGCCATGCCATTGGGGCCGACCAGCACACCACCGGCCATTTTGGCGGGTGCATCGGCGGCGCTGGCGGCCAGTGCCGCACAGCCGAGCAAAAGGGCTGCAGCAAAGGATTTGGTGAACATGGTGTTGAACTCCTTGGGTAAAACCAGGCAAGAGCGCCTATGCCTGGGTAGACGCAAAGTGTCAGCGGTTTATTCCCGCCGGCGCAGAAATAATTTCTGCGACCCCATGCTGGATGCCCGCCCCGCCGACCACCAGCCAGGCAAACAGCAGTCCGGCCAGCAACAGCGGCCGTACACCCGCGCGGCGGATGGCGCCCAGCTGGGTCGATAGGCCCAGGGCCGCCATGGCCATGGCCAGCAGCACCGTATCCACCTGGTTGCCCACCGCCACCACGGATACGGGCAGCCACTGCAGCGAATGGAACAGCACCATGCCGACAAAGCCCACAGCAAACCACGGGATCGCCAGCGGCTGCGGCGCCGCTTGTGCCGGTGTGTGGGCGCCCTCGCGGGCCAGCCAGGCCGACAGCGCCAGCAGCACCGGGGCCAGCATCATCACCCGCACCATCTTGGCGATCACCGCGGCATCGGCCGCCTCGGGCCCGATGGCGCGGGCCGCGGCCACGACCTGCGCCACCTCGTGGATGGTGGAGCCCGTGTAGATGCCAAAGCCGTGGGCGCCGCCCGGCACCCACTGCGCCTGCAGGTTCCAGGCGTACAGCAGCGGGTAGACAAAGGTGGCCAGCGTGCCAAACACCACCACCGTGGCCACCGCCACCGTGACCTGCTCGGCCCGGGCACGCAGCACCGGCCCGGTGGCCATCACCGCGGCGGCGCCGCAGACCGCGCTGCCCATGCCGACCAGCATGGCGGTGTTGCGGTCCAAGCCCAGCCAACGGGTGCCGACCCAGCAGGCCAGCGCAAACGTGGAGCCCAGCACCAGCGCATCCACCAGCACCCCGGCCAGGCCCACGCTGGCCATGTCCTGGGTGGTCAGGCGCAGGCCGTACAGCACCACGCCCAGGCGCAACAGGCGCTGCTTGGCAACATGCACCCCGGGACCACTGGCCCCGGCCCAGCGCGGGTAGACCGTGTTGCCCACCAGCATGCCCAGCACGATGGCCAGGGTCAGCACGCCCAGTCCGTGCGCCTGGAAGCTGGGTAGATCGCCCAGCACCATGGCACAGGCCGCCAACACCGCGCACAGCGCCAGCCCCGGCAAGAGGCGCAAACCAGGGGCAAATATGGGTGTGAGAAGCGTGGCGGTCATGTGGCGGGTGGGGTGGTTTCAGGGAATGGAGCGGACTGTAAAGAGCCCTCTTCAAACCGTCCAACAGCTTGTTTCTGTAATATGTATCTACACAATCGTTATATAGAAAGCCCCGCCGCCATGGATGTCCTGCGCCTGACCCTGCGCCAACTGCAGATTTTTGTGGCCGTGGCCCAGGGTGGCAGCACCACGGCGGCCAGCCTGGCGATTGCGCTGTCGCAGTCGGCCACCAGCTCGGCCGTGACCGAGCTGGAGCGGCTGCTGTCGCTGCAGTTGTTTGACCGCGTGGGCAAGCGCCTGTTGCTCAACGACAACGGCCGCGCCCTGCTGCCGCGCGCGCTGGCCTTGCTGGACGGGGCGGCGGGCATCGAGCAGATGGCGCGCGATGGTGGCGACCAGGCCCAGTCGCTGCGCATCGGGGCTAGCACCACCATCGGCAACTACGTGCTGCCGCCGCTGCTGGGTGGCTGGGCGGCCTGGCAGGCAGCGGCCCAGGCCAGCGCCTGGCAGTCCCGGGTGCAGATCGGCAATACCGGGCAAATAGCCCGCGCGGTGGCCGACTTTGCGCTGGACGTGGGCCTGATCGAAGGGGCCTGCCACGAGGCCACGCTGCAAGTCACGCCCTGGCTGCAGGACACGCTGGTGCTGGTGGCCGCACCCACGCATCCGCTAGCCCAAGAAAATATCGCCACGCTGGACGGCCTGCGCGAAGCCGTGTGGCTGCTGCGCGAGCCCGGCTCCGGTACCCGCGAAACCACCGACCAGGCGCTGCTGCCGCACCTGCACGCCTACCGGCGCAGCATCGAACTCAACAGTTCCGAGGCCATGCAGCAAGCCGCCGTGCACGGCCTGGGCATTGCCTGCCTGTCGCGCTGGGTGGTGCAGGACAAGCTGGCGGCCGGGCAATTGCGCTGCCTGCAAACGCCGCTGCCCGCCATCCAGCGCCAATGCCACCTCATCGTGCCGCGCCACAAGCAGACCACCCCGGCGCTGCAGGCTTTCATCGCCTTCGCCACCAGCTTTGCAACAACCCCTGGCCATGCTGCGCTGATGCAAAAGCACTAGAGTTAGCGGCACACCAGGAGCCCGCCATGCACCCCACTTTCTACGCCCTTACCTTCGCGCTGGCCGCCAGCAGCCTGCCTGCCGCCGCCCAAAGCGCCACCCCACCCGCTTCCTGCCCCGCCGTGCTGCAGCACCAGTTCCCGCGCCTGCAAGACGAAGCGCCGCAGAACCTGTGCCAGTACGCTGGCCGTGTGGTGCTGGTGGTCAACACCGCCAGCTACTGTGGCTTTGCAGGCCAGTTCGAGGGGCTGGAGGCGCTGTACGCCAAACAAAAAGACAAGGGCCTGGTGGTGCTGGGCTTTCCGTCCAACGACTTCGCGCAAGAGGCCAAGACCTCCAAGGAAATTGCCGACTTCTGCTACAACACCTATGGCGTGAAGTTCCCGATGATGGGCAAGTCGGTCGTGTCGAGCGCGGGCAAAAATGCGTTTTACGCCCAACTGGTCAAGGCCACCGGCCAGGAACCGCGCTGGAACTTCTACAAGTACCTGATCGACCGCAAGGGCCAGGTGGTGGACAGCTACAACTCCATGACCGGGCCCGACAGCCCCAAGCTGCTGGCGGCCATCGACAAGGCTTTGGCCCAGAAACCATAGCAAAATTCAAGGCATCCAATCGGCACCCTGCGCTCATTCCATCAGCGTGAGCAGCTCTTTATTCGATAGCAATTTCTTCAATTTTTGCTGTTTTCCATCGCAAACCGCAGCAGCGCGGCACTGCTGTCCAGGT
Organism: Rhodoferax sp. WC2427; assembly: GCF_040822085.1. Taxonomy (NCBI): domain Bacteria; kingdom Pseudomonadati; phylum Pseudomonadota; class Betaproteobacteria; order Burkholderiales; family Comamonadaceae; genus Rhodoferax; species Rhodoferax sp. WC2427. The sequence continues at coordinate 2,725,180 of NZ_CP162006.1, forward strand.
GGAAGCGCTGGCGGATGTTGGCGCGGTGGGCGTCCACGGTGCGAAAGTCGATGCCCAGAAAGCGCGCAATCTCCTTGCTGGTCAACCCCTGGGCCACCAGGGCCAGCACTTCGGCCTCGCGGGCCGTGAGGCTGGGCTGCTGCTGGCGGCGCTCCAGGGCGCGCATCAGCCCCGCGGGGTAGTGGGTGGAGCCGCCCATCACCGCCTCGATGGCCTGGACGATCACCTCCACCTCGGACTCTTTCACCACAAAACCGGCGGCACCCGCATCAAAGGCCTGCAGCATGTGCTCGTCTTGCGTGGAGGCGGTAAACACCACGTAGCGGATGCCCGGCTGGCGCGCGCTCAGGCGCTCAATCAGGGTGATGCCGCTGGTGGGCTGCATGCGCAGGTCGGTGAGCACGATGTCGGGCTGGCTTTGCTCGGCCAGCACCAGGGCTTCTTCGGCGCTGCGGGCCTGGGCCACCACCTGCACCGGCGGGCCGTAGGTGGTGAGCAGGCTGACCAGACTGTGCAGCACGATGGGGTGGTCGTCCACGATCAGCAGCTTGATGGGGGGGCGCGTAGCGGGGGATGTCACAACTTCAAGGCTTCCGGGGGTAGATGGGCGGTAAGTACGGTCGCACCGGGCTCTGACTGCAGGCTGAACTGCCCGCCCAGGGTGGCGATGCGCTCGCGCATGTGGGTCAGGCCCAGGCCCTCGCGCACCTGGCGCTGGCTGGCCTGCACGTCAAAACCGCGGCCATCGTCGTGCAGCGCCAGGTGCAGGCCTGCAGTGCCATGCCGCAGTTGCAGCACCACCTGGCGGGCCTGGGCGTGTTTTTCCACATTGCCCAGCGCCTCTTGCAGCACCCGGAACACGGCGGTGGCCACGGCGTCGGGCAGCTGCGGCAGCGTGTCCACCCGGGTATCCACCGCGATGCCGGTGCGCTCGCCGAATTCGCGGGCAATCTGGGCCACGGCACCGGCCAGGCCCACGTCGTCCAGCAGTGTGGGGCGCAGGTCGTGCGAGATGCGGCGCACGTCGCGCATCACACCCTGCATCAAGTCCAGCCCGCTGCGCAGCGTGGCCGGTGCATCGGCCTGCCCGCGCTGCACCTGCACCAGGGCCGACTCGAAGACAAACTTCACCGACACCAGCCACTGGCTGATGCCGTCGTGCAGCTCGCGCGACACGCGGGAGCGCTCGGCCTCTTGCGACAGCACCACCTTCTGGGCCATAGCGCGCAGCCGGGCATCGGCGGCGCGCTGCTCCACCAAATTCAAGGCAAATCCGCCCCCAGCGACCAGCAGCAGGGCGGCGAGTGCTATCAAAAGTATCTGGTTGCGGGTTTGCACAATGGCCGCCGCGGTGGAGCTGGTGATCAGCGCCTGGGTTTCCTGCAGGTGGTCCAGGTACAGGCCGGTGCCCACCACCCAGCCCCAGGCCGGGATGAATTCCACATAGCCCAGCTTGCGCTCCACGCGGTGGGTGGAGGGCCGGTTCCAGGGGTAGTCCACAAAGCCGCCGCCGCCCTGGGCCCGGGCCACCAGCTGCTGGATGGTCAGGCCGCCCGCGGCATCGCGTAGCTCCCACTGGCTGCGCCCTTCCAGCTGCGGCAGGCGCGGGTGCATCAGGCTGTTGCCGTTCTGGTCGTAGACAAAAAAGTAGTTGTCTTCGTCAAAGTCCATGCGCCGCAGCAGCGCCAGGGCCTGCTGCTGGGCGGCGGCTACGTCGCCTTTTTGCTCCACCAGGGTGGCGATGGCGCGCAGGCCCACGCGCACAAAATGCGCCAGTTCGTCCTTGCGGGCCTGCAGCAGGATGGGCTGCACCGCCGCAATCTGGGCCTGGGCCAACTGGTCGGACTGCTGGCGCACCGTCCAGGCCACCGCCGCCATCGCCAGCAGCAGCGGCACGGCGGCCAGCAGCAGCACTTTCCACCGTAAACGCATCGCCATCCTTTCGGTTTGAATGCCAATGGTAGACCGCCGGGGTCTAGGGAAAACGCTTACGTATTCACACAGAGCGGCGCTCCGCACTAGCACCAATGCCTTGGCGTGTCGCGGAATGAATACTCATGGAGTTCATTTTTAACAACGAGACAAGAGCATGCACACTCCGACAAAAAGCTGGACCCAGCACGCCCTGTGGGCGCTGGTAGCCCTGGGGGGCGCGGGGGCGCTGGCCACCATTGCGCTGCACCGGGGCGAAACCGTCAACGCCCTGTGGGTGGTGGCCACGGCGATTGCCGTGTACCTGATTGCCTACCGCTACTACAGCCTGTTCATTGCCGATACGGTGCTCAAGCTGGACCCCGACCGCCCTACCCCCGCGGTGCGGCTCAATGACGGACTGGACTACGTGCCCACCAACAAATACGTGCTGTTTGGCCACCACTTTGCAGCGATTGCCGGGGCCGGCCCGCTGGTGGGCCCGGTATTGGCCGCGCAAATGGGCTACCTGCCCGGCATGCTGTGGATTTTGGCGGGCGTAGTGTTTGCCGGGGCGGTGCAGGACTTCATGGTGCTGTTCATCTCGACCCGGCGCGATGGCCGCTCGCTGGGCGACCTGATCAAGTCGGAGCTGGGCGCGGTGCCCGGCGTGATCGCCTTGTTTGGCACCTTCATGATCATGGTGATCATTTTGGCGGTGCTGGCGCTGATCGTGGTCAAGGCGCTGGCTGACAGCCCCTGGGGCACGTTCACAGTGGCGGCCACGATTCCGCTGGCGCTGTTCATGGGCGTGTACACCCGCTATATCCGGCCCGGCAAGATTGGCGAGGTGTCGGTGATCGGCTTTGTGCTGCTGATCGCCTCTATCGTCGGTGGCGGCCAGGTGGCAGCCAGCCCCGAGTGGGCACCGCTGTTCACCTTTGACGGCAAACAGCTCACCTGGATCTTGATTGCCTACGGCTTCATTGCCTCCGTGCTGCCGGTGTGGCTGCTGCTGGCCCCGCGCGACTATTTGTCCACCTTCTTGAAAATCGGCGCGATTCTGGCGCTGGCCATTGGCATCGTGGTGATTGCCCCCGACCTGAAGATGCCCGCCGTCACCCGCTTTGTGGACGGCAGCGGCCCGGTGTGGGCGGGCAGCCTGTTTCCGTTTTTGTTCATCACCATCGCCTGCGGCGCGGTGTCGGGCTTTCACGCGCTCATTTCTTCGGGCACCACGCCCAAGCTGCTGGAAAACGAGGCCCAGGCCCGCTTTATCGGCTACGGCGCGATGCTGATGGAGTCGTTTGTGGCCATCATGGCCCTGGTGGCCGCGTCCATCATCGAGCCGGGCGTGTACTTTGCAATGAACAGCCCGCTGGCCGTGCTGGGCCCCACGGCCGAGAGCGCCGCGCAGGTGATCTCGCAGTGGGGCTTTGTGGTCACGCCCGAGATGCTGCTGCAAACCGCCCAGGACGTGGGTGAAACCACCATCATCTCGCGCGCCGGGGGCGCACCCACGCTGGCCGTGGGCATGGCGCAGATCTTCTCGCACATGGTGGGCGGCAAGGCCATGATGGGCTTCTGGTACCACTTTGCCATTTTGTTTGAAGCCCTGTTCATCCTCACCGCGGTAGACGCGGGCACCCGCGCCGGGCGCTTCATGCTGCAAGACCTGCTGGGCACCTTTGTGCCCTCGCTCAAGAAGACCGACTCGTGGATCAGCAGCGGCCTGGCCACCGGCCTGTGCGTGGCCGCCTGGGGCTACTTTTTGTACCAGGGCGTGGTCGATCCGCTGGGCGGCATCAACACCCTGTGGCCGCTGTTTGGCATCTCCAACCAGATGCTGGCCAGCGTGGCGCTGATCCTGGGTACCGTGGTGCTGTTCAAGATGAAGCGCGAGCGCTACGCCTGGGTGAGCATGCTGCCCGCCGCCTGGCTACTGATTTGCACCATGACGGCTGGCTGGCAAAAGCTGTTCGATGCGAACCCGAAGATCGGCTTCCTGGCCCACGCCGCCAAGTACCGCGACGCGCTCGACCAGGGCAAGCTGCTGGCCCCCGCCAAGGCCCTGGAGGACATGCACCGCGTGATCGTCAACGACTACATCGACGCCACGCTATGCGCCTTCTTCATGGTGGTGGTCGTCAGCATCCTGTTCTACGGCATCCGCGCCTGCCTGGCCGCCCTGCGCGCCAGCAAGCCCACCACCCGCGAAACCGGTGCGCCCGTGGTGATGCCGGTGCGCATGACCGCCCCCAACGCCCGCGCCCGTGTTTAAAGACCTCGCCAGCCTGGGCCAGAACCTGGGCAGCTATTTGGGCCAGACCGCCCGCCTAATGGTGGGCGTGCCCAACTACGACACCTACGTCGCCCACCAGCGCAGCCAGCACCCCGACCAGCCGGTGATGGGCTACGAAGCCTTCTTCCGTGAGCGCCAGGAGGCGCGGTACGGGGGCAAGGGGCGTGTGGGGCGGTGTTGTTGAGTTTTTGGGGTGTTTTTAGGTGTTGAATGGGCTGCTTGCGCTGATGGAATGGGCGGTAGCAGCTCTTATTTTGATAGTGGAAAAGTGTAGCGGGTGGGGTTTTATTTCGATCCCTGGCCGGGATGTGCGCCCGGCGGCGCAGTAACTTTCTTTTGCTTGGCCAAAAGAAAGTCACCAAAGAAAAGGCCACCCCCACTGCCAGCGCCCCGTCGCTCTCGCGCCGGGGAACCTGCGGTGCTCGCCACCGATGGGGTCTGGCTAAACTCGCTGCGCTCAAACAACGCCAGCCCTGGTCCATCGCTAGCTGCGCTCCTCGGCGCATTGCAGAGGGGGACCCCGGGGAGCGGGATCGGCCCGGCGCAGCCGGGCATCGCGCCTAGGGCGCGAGCTGGTCGGTGTTGGTGGTTGTGCAATCGATTCGGCTATCGGCTGGCGTGCCGATCCCAGTTTCGTGCCCTAGGCACGATGGGGCGCTGCGCGCCCCCGATCCCGCATTCGGGGTCCCCCTCTGTCGCAGCCGAGGAGCGCAGCTTTGGGCGGAAAAGGGCTGGCGTTGTTTGAGCGCAGCGAGTTTAGCCAGACCCCGCACAAAGTGAGCACCGCAGGTTCCCGCAGCGACAGCGGAGGGCGGAGACAGTGGGGGTGGCCTTTCTTTTGGTGCCTTTTCTTTGGCCACACAAAGAAAAGGTACTGCGCCGCCGGGCGCAACTCCCGGCCAGGGATCGCAATAAAAACCACCCCGCTACACTTTTCCACTATCAAAATAAGAGCTTCTCACGCCTACTCCACGGGCGCTAGCAGCTATTTCCATCCCAAAGCCCTACAGCATCTTCTGAATCAAAGCCCCCGTAAACAGCACCGGCCCAGTCGGCCCGCCCGCGCTAGGCACACCGCCCTTGGGCTCCAGGCTGATAGCCAGGGTGGGGACTTGCTGGACGTCGCCCTCGCCCGCCGGTAGGCGCAGCAGCTTGTCGGTGCCCAGCACGCCCAGTGAACGCGGCCCGCCCTGGGGTGGCAAGGCCCACAGCTGCAGCGACTTGTCGCTGGCTTCCTGGTAGCCGCCCACGCGCTGCAGCAGCAGCTTGTTGCTGCGGGCATCGAAGGTCACCAGCATGGAAGGGTCGGCCTTGCCGTCGGCCAGCACGGCCACGTATTTGATTTGCGGGGTGGCCAGCAGCTGGGTTTGCAGGCTGGCGATCTGGGTGCCCAGTTGGGTGCGTTGGTCCACACCCAGCACCATGGCGACGATGGCCGCAGCCACACCGGCCGCCGCCGCGCCGCGCCAGACGAACAGGTTCCGCCACCAGCCGCCAGCGGCAGGCGGGACTGCATGGGCATCGCGCATGGCCTGGCGCTCTACGTCGGCCTGCACCAGGTTGTCAATGCGCGTCCACACCGCCGGGGCGGGCTGGGCGGGGATTTGCAGTTCGGCCACACTGCCGATGCGGGCCTGCCAGATCAGGGCGGCGGCGCGCACCGGGGCCTGTTCGCGGGCCAGGGTTTCAAAACGGCGCCGGGCGCCACCGCGCAGCGTGCCCAGGGCGTAGCTGGCAGCCAGTTTGTCCAGGAGTTCAGGGTGTTGGGGCAAATGCATGGTGCGCTCCTCAGGCAAACCGGGCCATGCAGGTGCGCAACTGCTCCAGCCCGCGCCGGATCCAGGTCTTCACCGTGCCCAGCGGCAGCTTGAGTTGTTCGGCGAGTTCGCCATGGCTCAGGTCGCGCAGGTAGGCCAGGCTGACCACTTCGCGCTGGCGGTTGTCCAACCGGCCCATGCACTGGTGCAGCGCCCAGGCCTGCTGGCTGGCGTGGGTGGTGTCCATGGGGTTGGGGCTGTCGCCCTCCAGCGTTTCGGCCATGACTTCGTCGAGCTCCTGGGTCACGCCGCTGCGGTCGGCCGTGCGGCGGCGCAAAAAGTCCAGCCCGCGGCTGCGCACGATCAGCCCCAGCCAGGCCATGGGCGGGCTGAGGGTGGCGCGGTAGTCGCCGGCAGCACGCCAGATGGTCATGAAGGCCTCTTGCAGCACGTCTTCGGCCCATTCGCGGTTGCCCACCACGCGCACCGCCAGGCCGTAGAGCTTGGACGAGGTGTGCTCGTACAGGGCTTTGAGGGCAAGGGCATCGCGTTGGGCGACGCGGTCCAGCAGTTCCATGAGTTCGGTGTCCGGGTTGAGGGAATAGGCGGGTGTAGGTGGGCTCATGGGCGGATTGTCAGACATATCCAGATACAAACCGCCATGCAGGGAATACGGAGCCCACAGGCTTTTGGATTCAACCCGCCCGGGCGGCGGTCGGCGGGGCCCCTCGGCTCAAGCAAAATACGGCATCTTTTCAACCGTATCTGCCATGCCTATCCCGCAAGAAATCTCCCCCGGCCTTGTCCTCCAAGGCATCACCCCCCCGCTGCGCCTGGCCGACTTCAAACTGATCGCCTTCGACATGGATTCGACCCTGATCAACATCGAATGCGTGGACGAAATAGCCGATGCTGCGGGCCGCAAGGCCGAGGTGTCGGCCATCACCGAAGCCGCCATGCGTGGCGAAATCACCGACTACAAAGAAAGCCTGCGCCAGCGCGTGGCCCTGCTCAAGGGCGTGAGCGTGGCCAGCATGGAACAGGTCTACAGCCAGCGTCTGCAACTCAACCCCGGCGCGGCGGCATTGGTGGCGGCCTGCAAGGCGGCGGGCATGCAAGTGTTGCTAGTTAGCGGCGGCTTTACATTTTTTACCGACCGGATTCGTGACTTATTGCACATAGATGCCACCCGCTCCAACCACCTGGAAACCGAAAACGGGCTGCTCACCGGCCGCATGGTCGACCAGCCCTGGGGCGATATTTGCGACGGTGACGAGAAGCGCAAGATGCTGCTGGAAACCTGCGCCCAGATGGGCATCGGGCCGCACCAGGCCATCGCCATGGGCGACGGCGCCAACGACCTGCCGATGATGGGCGTGGCAGGCCTGTCGGTGGCGTACCACGCCAAGCCTGCGGTGCGGGCCCAGGCGATGGTGGCCATCAATACCGGTGGCCTGGACCGCCTGTTGGAGATACTGCACTAAACCAGTGCCCCTACTCCACACACATCGGGGCTAAGGCTCTATGATGATTTACGAGCTGATTAAAAACACACAAGACCGATGCGGCGCGCTGCGTTGGTCTTAAAGCATAAACAAAAGAACTTCCTACGAGCCTTGCGACTCAGACCCATACGACCCTACACAGCACAACACTAGGAGAATGCCATGACCATTTTCACCCGCTACCAAGGCCGATTTACCGCGGCACAGGAAGAGGAGATGTCGGTTCAAGAGTACCTGGAGTTGTGTAAGCGGGACCCGTCGGCCTATGCCAGCGTGGCAGAACGCATGCTGATGGCGATCGGCGAGCCAGCGCTGGTAGACACCCGCACCGACCCGCGCCTGTCGCGCATCTTTGCCAACAAGGTGCTCAAGGTCTACCCCAGCTTCAAAGACCTGTATGGCATGGAAGAGGTGATCGAGCACATCGTGTCCTACTTCCGCCACGCAGCGCAGGGGCTGGAAGAAAAGAAGCAAATTCTGTATCTGTTGGGCCCGGTGGGCGGCGGCAAGTCGTCGCTGGCCGAAAAGCTCAAGGCGCTGATCGAAAAGGTGCCGTTCTACGCCATCAAGGGCTCGCCGGTGCACGAGTCGCCGCTGGGGTTGTTCAACCCCAGTGAGGATGCGGACCTGCTGGAGTCCGACTACAAAATCCCGCGCCGCTACCTGGGGACCATCATGAGCCCCTGGGCCGTCAAGCGGCTGCAGGAATTTGGCGGCGACATCACCCAGTTCCGGGTGGTCAAGCTACGGCCCTCGGTGCTGTCGCAGATTGCCGTGTCCAAGACCGAACCCGGCGACGAGAACAACCAGGACATCTCGGCCCTGGTCGGCAAGATCGACATCCGCAAGCTGGAAACCTATTCGCAGGACGACCCCGATGCCTATTCGTATTCGGGCGGGCTGTGCCTGTCGAACCGGGGCATTCTGGAGTTTGTGGAAATGTTCAAGGCCCCCATCAAGGTCTTGCACCCCCTGCTCACTGCCACCCAGGAGGGCAATTACAAGGGCACCGAAGGCTTTGGGGCGATTCCGTTCGACGGGCTGATCCTGGCGCACTCGAACGAGGCCGAATGGCAAGCCTTCAAGAACAACCGCAACAACGAGGCTTTCCTGGACCGCATCTACATCGTCAAGGTGCCCTACTCCTTGCGCGTGTCGGATGAAATCCACATCTATGAAAAGCTGCTGGAGAACTCGTCGCTGTCCAAAGCGCCCTGCGCGCCCGACACGCTGCGCATGCTGGCCCAGTTCTCGGTGCTGTCGCGCCTGAAAGAGCCCGAGAACAGCAGCAGCTTCTCGAAGATGCGGGTCTACGACGGCGAGAACCTCAAAGACACCGACCCCAAGGCCAAGAGCTACCAGGAGTACCGCGACTTTGCCGGGGTGGACGAGGGCATGACCGGCCTGTCGACCCGCTTTGCGTTCAAGATTTTGTCGCGGGTGTTCAACTTCGACCACCGCGAGGTGGCCGCCAACCCGGTGCACCTGATGTACGTGCTGGAGCAGCAGATCGAGCAAGAGCAGTACCCGCCCGAGGTGGAAGAAAAGTACCTGCGCTACATCAAGGAATTTTTGTCGCCGCGCTACGCCGAATTCATCGGCAAGGAAATCCAGACCTCTTACCTGGAGAGCTATTCCGAGTACGGGCAAAACATCTTTGACCGCTACGTGGTCTACGCCGACTTCTGGATCCAGGACCAGGAATACCGCGACCCCAACACCGGCGAAATGCTGGACCGCAGCGCGTTGAACGACGAGCTCGAAAAAATCGAGAAGCCCGCCGGCATCAGCAACCCCAAGGACTTCCGCAACGAGGTGGTCAACTTTGTGCTGCGCGCCCGTGCCCGGCAAGATGGCCACAACCCGCTGTGGACCTCCTACGAGAAGCTGCGTGCGGTGATCGAGAAGAAGATGTTCTCCAACACCGAAGAGCTGCTGCCGGTGATCTCGTTCAACACCAAGGGCAGCGGTGAAGAGCAGAAGAAGCACCAGGATTTTGTGAACCGCATGATCACCAAGGGCTACACCGAGAAGCAGGTGCGGCTGCTGTGCGAATGGTATTTGCGCGTCCGTAAGTCTTCATAACTGCCACCCACCATCTGGAGTGCTTATGACCGTGCGCATCGTAGACCGCCGATTTGACAGCAAGCACAAAAGCTCGGTCAACCGCAGCCGCTTCATCCAGCGCTTCAAGGGCCAGATCCGCAAGGCCGTGTCCGATGCGATCAACAAGCGCGGCCTCAAGGATCTGGACAACGGCGAGAAGATCGGCATTTCGGGCCGCGACATCGGCGAGCCGCAGTTCGAGCACGGCAAAGGCGGTGTCTGGGAAACGGTGCGCCCGGGCAACGACCGGTTCTTGCGTGGCGACCAGGTGGAGCGCCCGCCCAGCGGCGGCGGCAAGGGCAGCGGCAAGGGGCAGGCCAGCCAGGACGGCGAAGGGCTGGACGAGTTCGTCTTCACCCTCACCCGCGACGAGTTTCTGGACATCTTTTTCGACGAACTGGCCCTGCCCAACCTGGTCAAGCTGCAGCTCGCCCGTATCGAACAGTACCGCCGCATCCGCGCCGGTTTTGTGCAGACCGGCGTGCCCACCAATATCAACCTCAGCCGCACCATGCGCGGCGCGGCGCTGCGGCGCATCGCCATCGGCGGGCCATACGCGGCGCAGCTGCGGGCGCTGGAAGCCGAGCTGATGGAGCTGCTGGGCACCCGCCCCGAAGGGGACCCCGAGGTCGAGCAAACCCGCCGCGACATCGCCAAGCTGCGCGCCAAGATCGAGGCCGTGCCCTTTGTGGACACCTACGACCTGCGCTACAACAACCGGGTGCGCGTGCCCCAGCCGACCACCCAGGCGGTGATGTTCTGCCTGCTGGACGTGTCGGGCTCGATGGACGAGGGCCGCAAGAACGTGGCCAAGCGCTTCTTCATGCTGCTGTATTTGTTTTTGACGCGCAACTACGAGCGCATCGAAGTGGTGTTCATCCGCCACCACACGGTGGCCACCGAGGTGGACGAAGACGACTTCTTCACCTCGCGCGAGTCGGGCGGTACGGTGGTGTCGAGTGCCCTGAAGCTGATGCACGAGATCATCGTCGCCCGCTACCCCAGCAACGCCTGGAACATCTACGGGGCGCAGGCCTCGGACGGCGACAACTGGCACGACGACTCGCCCCGCTGCAAGGCCTTGCTGGAGGAATCCATCCTGCCGCTGACCCAGTTTTTTGCCTACATCGAAATCACCGACGGTCCGCCACAAAACCTGTGGGAGGAATACCAAAAGTTGGCAGCTGGCCAGCAAGGCAAGTTCGCCATGCAGCGCATCGCCACCGTGGCCGACATCTACCCCGTCTTCCGAGAGTTGTTCAAACGCAGGGCCTGACCCCATGACCAAGTCGAAACTCCTCCCCACCGGCTCCGAATGGACATTTGAGGCCATCGAAGAGTACGACCAGGCCATCGGGGAGGTCGCCCGCCGCTACCAGCTCGACGGCTACCCGCACCTGCTCGAAATCATCAGCGCCGAGCAGATGATGGACGCCTACGCCTCCATCGGCATGCCGGTCTACTACCACCACTGGTCCTTCGGCAAGCACTTTCTGGCCACTGAAAACCGCTACAAGCGCGGCCAGATGGGCCTGGCGTACGAGATCGTCATCAACTCCGACCCCTGCATCGCCTACCTGATGGACGAAAACACCCTGCCCATGCAGGCGCTGGTGATCGCCCACGCGGCCTATGGGCACAACTCGTTCTTCAAGGGTAACCACCTGTTCAAGCAGTGGACCAGCGCCGACGCCATCGTCGACTACCTGGTGTTCGCCCGCAAATACATCGCCCAGTGCGAAGAGCGCTTTGGCATGGAAGCAGTAGAGCAGCTGCTGGACGCCTGCCACGCCCTGAGCAACCTGGGTGTAGACCGCTACAAGCGCTCGCCCCGGCTGTCCCTGGAAAAAGAAACCACCCGCATCAAAGAGCGTGCCGACTACCTGCAAGCCCAGGTCAACGACCTGTGGCGCACCCTGCCGCCGCGCGCCGAGACCGAAGAAACCCGCGAAGAAAAGCGCTTCCCGCTGGAGGCCGAAGAAAACCTGCTGTACTTTGTGGAAAAAAACGCGCCCCTGCTGGAGCCCTGGCAGCGTGAGGTGGTGCGCATCGTGCGCAAGATCGGCCAGTACTTCTACCCCCAGCGCCAGACCCAGGTGATGAACGAAGGCTGGGCCACCTACTGGCACTACACCCTGCTCAACACCCTGTACGACGAAGGCCGCCTGGGCGACGGCTTCATGCTGGAGTTTTTACAGTCGCACACCAATGTGGTCTACCAGCCGCCCTACAACAGCCCGCATTTTTCGGGCATCAACGTGTATGCGCTGGGCTTTGCGATGTGGCGCGACATCCGCCGCATCTGCGAAGAGCCCACCGACGAAGACCGCGCCTGGTTCCCCGACATTGCGGGCACGCCGTGGCGCAAGGCTTTTGACTTTGCGATGCACAACTTCAAGGACGAAAGCTTCATCGCCCAGTACCTGAGCCCGAAGTTGATGCGGGAATTCCGCTTGTTCTCGGTGCTGGACGACGACAGCCGCAAAACCCTCGACATCCAGAGCATCCACGACGACAGTGGCTTTCGCGCCCTGCGCCAGCAATTGTCCGAACAGTACGACCTGGGCAACCGCGAGCCCAACATCCAGGTCTGGAACGTGGACCTGCGCGGCGACCGCTCGCTGACCTTGCGCCACTTCGCCCACCAGCGCCGCCCGCTGGGCGATTCCAGTGCCACCGTGCTCAAACACATGGCCACGCTGTGGGGCTTCAACGTGCGGCTGGAGCGGCAAAACGCCGACGGCAGCGTCTCGTTGGTGGCCGAGCACCAGAGCGAAAAACGCCGCCGCAGCGACGTCAAAAAGAACCCCTGAGCACTTTGCTCCTGTTTGTATAGCTGCTTGTGCTGATGGAATAAGCGCAGGAGTCTGATTTTTTATCTATTTTCGGTAGCCATTTCAGCAAAGCGGTATTTATTTATCCATCCGTACACCATCCAACCGGATGGTTTAAACTCCAGGCATGCCCTCTAAAGCCATCGCCTCCACCAGCCCAGCGCAGCCTGCCGTCAGGTCCAAGTTACCCGACTCGGAAAAAATCACCATCAATCTCGGTTTCGTGGACCTGGGCCATATCGACCTGCTGGTCGCCGAGAGCTTTTACGCCAACCGCACCGACTTCATCCGCACGGCGATACGCAACCAGTTGGCCACGCACTCCGATGCGGTCAAGCAGGTCGTCGCCCGCAAGATGCTGGTGCTGGGCCTGCAGCATTTCAGCCAGGCCGACCTGCTGGCCGTGCAGGCCGCAAACCAAAAACTACAGATCCGCGTGTTGGGTCTGGCCTGTATTGCCCCCGACGTATCGCCCGAACTGGCACTGGCCACTATCGACACCCTGGAAGTGCTGGGATCTCTGCAAGCCAGCCCCGAAGTCAAAGCCGCCTTGGCCCACCGTTTGATCTAAACCCGAAAGAATCCATGAGCGCCCTCTTCAAAAAACTCATCCAGGAAGCCACCCGGCTGACCCGCCATGGCAGCCTGCAGGACGCCACCCGCGCCATCCAGCAGGCGCTGGGCCGCGCTAGTGCGGCATCCAAGCCGCCCGCCGCCTCCGCCTGGAAAAACGACAGCGACACCATCGACGTGGTGGCACGCCCCATCCCGCAGCCGGTGTCAGAACCCGTGCGCCCGCTGCACACCCCACTGGAGCCCGCCTCCAACGATGGCCCCGGCGAATTCACCGAGGCCACGTTTGCCCACGCAGGCACCACCCGCAGCTACAAGCTCTACACCCCGCCGCACGCCATTGCCCAACCGGCGCAACCCTTGCCGCTGGTACTGATGCTGCACGGCTGCACCCAGAACCCCGACGACTTCGCCACGGGCACGGGCATGAACGCGCTGGCGCTGGCGCACGGCTTCGTGGTGGTCTACCCCGCGCAAAACCAGAAGGCCAACGCCCAGCGCTGTTGGAACTGGTTCACCCCCGCCGACCAGCAGCGCGACACCGGCGAAGCCGCCTGGCTGGCCGCCCTGGTCCACCAGGTCACCCAACTGCGTGCCATCGACCCAGACCGCGTCTACGTAGCCGGCCTGTCCGCAGGCGGTGCCATGGCCAGCATCCTGGGCCACACCCACCCCGACGTGTTTGCCGCCGTGGGCGTGCATTCCGGCCTGGCCTGCGGCGTGGCCAGCAACGTGATCGGCGCCCTGTCGGTCATGAAAAATGGCCGTACCGCCGCCGCGGCCACCTCCAAAACATCCAAGCTCCCCACCATCGTCTTCCACGGCGATGCCGACAAAACCGTGCACCCGCACAACGCCGAAGCCGTGCTGCAAACCGCCATCGGCCAAGCCACCACCACCGCCCAGATGAGCAAGGGCAGTGCCGCCCGCGGCCAAAGCTACACCCGTACCACCTACCAAACCCCCAATGGCAGCAGCATCGCTGAAAACTGGACCCTGCACGGCGCGGGCCATGCCTGGTCGGGCGGTAGCGCCAAAGGCAGCTACACCGACCCGCTGGGCCCGGACGCCTCGGCCGAGATGTGGCGCTTCTTTGCGGAGCACCCGCGCAAGCCGGTGCACTAAACTGCCGCCCCTGCCTTCGTCTGGGTCCGTATGCCTGAATTTCTAACCGCCGCCTTCTACCAATTCGTCGCCCTGCCCGACTACACGGCCCTGCAAGCCCCGCTGCAGGCCTGCTGCGAGGCGCACGGGGTCAAAGGCATGGTGCTGCTGGCCACCGAGGGCATCAACGGCACCATCGCCGGGCCGCCGGATGGCGTGCGCGCCGTGCTGGCCTGGCTGCGCAGCGACCCGCGGCTGGCAGCTTTGCAGCACAAAGAGGCCCACGCCCAGCACGATCCGTTTTACCGCATGAAGGTGCGGCTCAAGCGCGAAATCGTCACACTGGGCGTGCCGGGCGTCGACCCGACCCAGCTGGCCGGGCAGTACGTAAAACCGGCCGACTGGAACGCGCTGATCAGCGACCCGGACGTGGTGGTGGTCGATACCCGCAACGACTACGAGGTGGCCATCGGCAGCTTTGAAGGCGCGCTCAACCCGCACACCCGCAGCTTTGCCGAGCTGCCCGAATGGGTGGAGCAAGCCCGCGCCGAGGGCCAGCCGCTGGCCGATTCCCCGCGCAAGCCCAAGGTCGCCATGTTCTGCACCGGTGGCATCCGCTGCGAAAAGTCCACCGCCTACCTGCGCGCCCAGGGCTTTGACGAGGTCTACCACCTCGAAGGCGGCATCCTGAAATATTTGGAGACCGTGCCCGAGGCCGACAGCCTGTGGCGCGGCCAGTGCTTTGTATTTGACGAGCGCGTCTCGGTAGGCCACGGCCTGGTGCCGGGCGGGCTGGAGCTGTGCCGCTCCTGCCGCCACCCGCTGACCGAAGTCGATCTGGCATCGCCCCAGTTCGAGCGCGGCGTGGCATGCGCCCGCTGTGCCGACCAGACCACCGAGGCCCAAAAACAAGGCTTTCGCGAGCGCGAGCGGCAAATGGCGCTGGCGCACGCGCGCCAGACGCTGCACGTGGGCGCCAAGCAGAAGAACTAGTGCACCCCGTCCTTTATTCCTTCCGCCGCTGCCCCTACGCCATGCGGGCGCGGCTGGCGCTGGCGGTGGGCGGCCAAACGGTGGAACTACGCGAAGTGGTGCTGCGCCACAAGCCGCCCGAGCTGCTGGCGGCATCCCCCAAGGGCACGGTGCCGGTGCTGGTGCTGCCCGATGGCAGCGTCATCGACCAAAGCCTGGACATCATGCGTTGGGCATTGGCGCACCACGACCCTGCAGGCTGGCTGCAGCCGCCGCTGGACGAGATGCTGGCGCTGATTGCGGCAGTGGACGGCCCCTTCAAACACCACCTGGACCGCTACAAATACCCGGGGCGCTATGAAGACGATAGCTGCTCACGCCCACCAGATGGGCACAGGGGTGCGTTGGGGCATATGGTTTCTGGTTGGGAGCAGCGCCTGGCCGGGCAACCCTACCTGTTCGGCCCGCAGCCTGCGCTGGCGGATATGGCGATCGCGCCGTTCGTGCGCCAGTGCGCCCACGTCGATGCGGCCTGGTTTGCCGCCCAGCCCTGGCCACGGGTCCAAAAGTGGCTGGCAGACTTTGAAAACTCCGCCTTGTTTGTGCAGGTGATGCAGAAAGTGGTGCCGTGGGAATCGGGCAGCGCGGGCGTGCCCTTTCCTACAGCGCCTTGAGCCCCATCAGCAGCAGCCCTGCCGCCAAAAAGCTCCCCTGCAGGCGCAAGGCCGAGGGCATGCTGATCAGGCGGGTTTCCACGTTGCGGTACAGCCACTGGCCCGAGCGCAGCGACAGCGCAAACGCCAGCAGCATGCCGGCCGCATTCATCCACGGCTGGGTGGGGAAATACTGGGCAAACACGGTGTTGACCAGCAGGCATACCGAAAAATGCACCAAAAACACCGAGTACGACATTTGCCCCAGGCGCTGCACGCGCGGCAGCGGCGACCACTGGCGCGCCCAGGGACTGGCCTGCAATACGCCCAGCACCAGGGCCGTGACCAGGGCCACGGCGATACGTTCGCGGTAGTCCAGCGCCAATGCGCCCAGACCCAGCACGGCCAAGGCCACCAGCCAAGCCCAGGGCCGGGCACTGCGCCCCGCCCAGAACGCCAGCATGCCCAGGCCATAGGCACCGGCAAAGTACAGGCCCAGGGTGTCGAAATTCGCGTCCAGGTTGAAGTACAGCAACGAGGCGCTGGTCAGCCCCACCACCAGCAACGGGGCCAGCCAACGGGCCGACCACACCCGGGCAAAGCTGAAGACCAGCACCGCCAGTACAAACAGCTGGAAGTCGATGGCCACGTACCACACCCCCGCGGACAGGGCCTCATAGCCCAGCAGATCCTGCAGCATGAACACATGGGCCAGCAACTGGGGCAGCGAAGGCTCAGACGGGATGGACGGGTGCTCCATGCCGTAGCGCGCCACCTCGGCCGCCAGCAGGCCAAACAGCAGCGCTGCCAGGTATGGGGTGGACAGCCGCACAAAGCGCCGCTGCACCTGCTGCCAGGAGCCCTCAAACCGGGCCACGCCCTCAGGGGCCAGGGTGCTGGCCGCCAGATAGCCGCCCAGCACCAGAAACACCTGCACCGCCATGCGGCCATAGCTGAACAGCCAGTCCATCAGTTCGCTGGCCAGCGGGTAGGCGGTGGTCGACATGGGCCCGTAGAACACCAGGTGGTGGGCCACGATGAGCATGCAGGCCAGGCCTTTGAGAACATCCAGCAAGGGAATGCGGGAAGCTCGGGAAGTGCGGGGTGTAGAAATCGGCATCGTCACAAAAAACGCCCGCCCGCCGCTGGCAGTGCAGCGGCGGGCGGACCGGTATCAGAGGCGCAGCGCGCCGGAAAAAATCAGGAACACAGCCGGGCTTTGGCCTCGGCGTATTCGCGGGAGAGTTGGGCGACATAGTCGGCCACAGGCTGGATTTTACGGACTGCGCCAATACCTTGCCCGCAGCCCCAAATATCCTTCCAGGCCTTGGCTGCCGTGTCGCCGCCAAAATTCATCTTGGTGGGGTCGCTTTCGGGCAGATGGTCCGGGTCCAGGCCCGCCGCGCGGATCGAGGGCGCCAGGTAGTTGCCGTGCACGCCGGTGAACAGGTTGCTCAGCACGATGTCGTCCGAATCGCCGTCCACCACGGCCTGCTTGTAGGCCAGTGCGGCCCGCGCTTCGGTGGTGGCGATGAAAGCCGAGCCGATGTAGGCAAAGTCAGCGCCCATGGCCTGGGCCGCCAGCACCGCGCCGCCGGTGGCGATGGAGCCGCTCAGGGCCAGCGGGCCGTCAAACCATTCGCGGATTTCCTGGACCAGCGCAAACGGGCTCTTGATGCCCGCATGGCCGCCCGCGCCGGTGGCCACGGCGATCAGGCCGTCGGCACCCTTTTCGATCGCCTTGTGGGCAAACTTGTTGTTGATGATGTCGTGCAGCACCACGCCGCCGTAGCTGTGGGCGGCGGCGTTGATGTCCTCGCGCGCCCCCAGCGAGGTGATGACGATGGGCACCTTGAACTTCACGCAGGCCTGCATGTCGTGCTCCAGCCGGTCGTTG
Organism: Rhodoferax sp. WC2427; assembly: GCF_040822085.1. Taxonomy (NCBI): domain Bacteria; kingdom Pseudomonadati; phylum Pseudomonadota; class Betaproteobacteria; order Burkholderiales; family Comamonadaceae; genus Rhodoferax; species Rhodoferax sp. WC2427. The sequence goes on from NZ_CP162006.1 coordinate 2,742,794, forward strand.
GACTTGTGCACGATCTGGTTGATGGCAAATGGCGCCGCGGGTTTGTCGGGGTGCGCCAGGTTGTAGGCCGCCAGGGTTTCGGTGATCTCGGCCAGCCAGTCGTCCAGCTGCGCCGCCGGGCGGGCGTTCAGCGACGGCATGGAGCCCACCACCCCGGCGATGCACTGCGCAATCACCAACTGCGGCGTGCTGACGATGAACATCGGCGAAGCGATGATGGGCAGTGGCAAGGCGCTCAGAGCAGCGGGAAGCTTGGACATTTCATCTCCAGATTGTTTTTTTATAAGAAATCAGGCTCTAGCGCTTATTCCATCAGCGTAGCAAGCTACTTAATATGTAGCAATCAATACGCATCCAAAGCCAGAGCCGTCACGCTGTCGGCGCCTTCCACGATGCTGTCGCGCAGGCTTTGGGCGGCCACCAGCACGTGGTCGGCGTAGAAGCGCGCGGTGCTGATCTTGGCCTGCATGAAGGCGGTGTCTTCGCCCTTGGCCAGCAGCTCTTCGGCCACCAGCAGCGAGCGCGCCAGTTGCCAACCGGCCACCAGCTTGCCCGCCAGCATCAGGTAGGGCACGCTGCCCGCAAACACGGCGTTGGGCTGGGCTTTGGCCTGGGTCACCACAAAGGTCACCACGTCCAGGAAGGCGGTGCGGGCGGCCTTCAGGCGCTTGGCCACGGCCACTGCATTGGCGCTGCCGCTCTGGGCCAGCGCGGTCTCGGTCACCACGATCTGGCGTGCGATGGCCTTGGCCGTGGCACCGGCATCGCGCAGGGTCTTGCGGCCCACCAGGTCGTTGGCCTGGATGGCGGTGGTGCCCTCGTAAATGGTCAGGATCTTGGCGTCGCGCAGGTACTGGGCGGCACCGGTTTCTTCAATGAAGCCCATGCCGCCATGCACCTGCACGCCCAGCGAGGCTACATCCAGGCTCATTTCGGTGCTGTAGCCCTTGACCAGCGGCACCAGGAATTCATACATCGCCTGGTTTTGCTGGCGGGTCTCGGCTTCGGGGTGGTGGTGGGCCGTGTCGTAGGCCGCCGCCGCCGCCATGGCCATGGCGCGGCAGCCCTGGGTGTGGCCGCGCATGGTCATCAGCATGCGCTGCACGTCAGGGTGGTGGATGATGGCCACGCTGGCCTTGATGCTGCCATCCACCGGGCGGCTTTGCACCCGGTCTTTGGCAAACTGCACCGCGGTCTGGTAGGCCCGCTCGGCCACCGCAATGCCCTGCACGCCCACGGCGTAGCGGGCGGCGTTCATCATGATGAACATGTATTCCAGGCCGCGGTTTTCCTCGCCCACCAGGAAGCCCACGGCACCGCCGTGGTCGCCATACTGCAGCACGGCGGTGGGGCTGGCCTTGATGCCGAGCTTGTGCTCAATGCTGACGCAGTGCACGTCGTTGCGCGCCCCCAGCGTGCCGTCGGCATTGACCATGAATTTGGGTACTACAAACAGGCTGATGCCCTTGACGCCCTCGGGCGCGCCGCTCACCCGGGCCAGCACCAGATGGACGATGTTCTCGGCCATGTCGTGCTCGCCCCAGGTGATGTAGATCTTGGTGCCAAACACCTTGTAGCTGCCGTCGCCCTGGGGTTCGGCGCGGCTGCGCACCATGGCCAGGTCGCTACCGGCCTGCGGCTCCGTCAGGTTCATGGTGCCGGTCCATTCGCCGCTGACCAGCTTGTCCAGGTAGGTGGCCTTGAGCGCGTCGGAGCCTGCGGTCAGCAGCGCCTCGATGGCACCGTCGCTGAGCAGCGGGCACAGCGCGAAGCTCAGGTTGGCGCTGTTGCACATTTCCACGCAGGCCGCGCCAATCGACTTGGGCAGGCCCGCGCCGCCGTACTCGGCCGGGTGCTGCAGGCCCTGCCAGCCGCCTTCGGCAAACTGCTTGAAAGCGGCCTTGAAACCCGGGGTGGCGGTGACCACGCCGTCTTTCCAGGTGGAAGGGTTTTGATCGCCCACCCAGTTCAGCGGCGCCAGCACGCCCTCGTTGAATTTGGCCGCCTCTTCCAGCACCGCCTGGGCCGTGTCCAGCCCCGCGTCTTCAAAGCCAGGCAGTGCAGCGATGTGGTCGATGCGGGCCAGGTGCTGGATGTTGAACAGCATGTCTTTCAGCGGGGCGGTGTAGCTCATGGGGTGTCTCCGGAATCGAATCGATATAAAAAAAGGGCACCGCGCACGATGCCCCTTTGCACTGACCTGCGTCTTACAAGGCCTTTACAAGTTCGGGTACAGCGACGAATAAATCGGCCACCAAGCCGTAATCGGCCACGCTGAAGATCGGCGCTTCTTCGTCCTTGTTGATCGCCACGATGACCTTGCTGTCCTTCATGCCGGCCAAATGCTGGATGGCGCCGCTGATACCGGCGGCCACGTACAACTGCGGTGCCACGATCTTGCCGGTCTGGCCCACTTGCCAGTCGTTCGGGGCGTAGCCTGCGTCCACGGCAGCGCGGGATGCACCCAGGGCGGCACCCAGCTTGTCGGCCAGCGGCACCATGACTTCGTTGAACTTCTCGGCGCTGCCCAGGGCCCGGCCGCCGGACACGATGATCTTGGCGGCGGTGAGTTCGGGGCGGTCGTTCTTGGCGATTTCGCTGCCCAGGAAGCTGGATTTCCCGGCATCGGCGGCGGCAGCCAGCACTTCCACGGTGGCAGAGCCTCCGGTGGCCGCTGCCGGGTCGAAGCCGGTGGTGCGCACGGTGAGAACCTTGGTGGCATCCAGGCTTTGCACGGTGGCGATGGCGTTACCGGCGTAGATGGGGCGCTCGAAGGTATCGGCGCTGATCACCTTGGTCACGTCGCTGATCTGGCCCACGTCGAGCTTGGCAGCCACGCGGGGGGCGATGTTCTTGCCCGAGGCGGTGGCGGGGAAGACGATGTGGCTGTAGCCAGCCGCCAGCGCCAGCACCTGGGCGGTGACGTTCTCGGCCAGGCCGTGGGCAAACCCAGGCGCATCGGCGTGCAGGACTTTGGCCACACCGGCGATCTGGGCGGCAGCGGCGGCAGCACCTGCGGCGTTGCTACCAGCGATGAGGACGTGCACATCGCCTCCGCATTGGAGTGCGGCGGTAACGGTGTTCAGGGTCGCGCCTTTGACGCTGTTGTTGTCGTGTTCGGCAATGATGAGTACGGACATGTCAGATCACTTTCGCTTCGGTCTTGAGTTTGGCTACCAGGGTGGCCACGTCGGGGACTTTGATACCAGCGCTGCGTTTGGGCGGCTCGGAGACCTTCAGGGTCTTGATGCGCGGGGACACATCCACGCCCAGGTCTTCGGGCTTGAAGACATCCAACTGCTTCTTCTTGGCCTTCATGATGTTGGGCAGGGTGACGTAGCGGGGCTCGTTCAGGCGCAGGTCGGTGGTGACCACGGCGGGCAGCGAGACGCTGAGGGTTTCCAGGCCGCCGTCGACTTCGCGGGTGACGCTGGCTTTTCCATCAGCCACTTCGATCTTGCTGGCGAAGGTGGCTTGGGGCAAATCTGCCAGGGCGGCGAGCATCTGGCCGGTCTGGTTGCAGTCGTCGTCGATGGCTTGCTTGCCCAGGATGATGAGGCCGGGCTGTTCCTTGTCGACCAGGGCTTTGAGGAGCTTGGCGACGGCCAGGGGCTGCAGTTCTTCAGCCGTTTCGACCAGGATGGCACGGTCGGCACCGATGGCCATGGCGGTGCGCAGGGTCTCGGAGCACTGGGTGACACCGCAGGAGACGGCGATGATCTCGGTGACCACGCCCTTTTCCTTTAAACGAACCGCTTCTTCGACGGCGATTTCGTCAAACGGGTTCATGCTCATCTTGACGTTGGCGATGTCTACGCCCGTTCCGTCGGTTTTGACGCGGACCTTGACGTTGTAGTCAACAACGCGTTTTACAGCTACCAGGACCTTCATGTAACGGCTCCTCAAAGTTATGGAATGTAATTGTCGAGCGTGATTTTATGCCGCAACCCCAGCGGGACAGGAAAAAATAGTACGACCGTTCTTTTTTGAAATTATAAAAGGCAAACGAGACTTTGTCGCTTGCCCCCGGGTCAATTGGGCGACACCACATCCCCGGGCAGGGGTGGCTGGGCGCTTTGCAGGCGGATGCCGATCTGCTGCGCGCGCAGCGCCTGCAGGATGCGCAAGTTGATGGCGGAGCGCAGGTTGCCCTGGCCGTTTTCGGGGTCGTTGATCCAGTAGCCCAGGTGGAATTCCAGCCCCTCGGGCGCAAACTCGGCCAGGGTGGCGGCCGGTGCGGGGTCGCGCAGCACGCGGGGTTCTTGCAGGGCGGCCTCTTGCATCGCGGCCATCACCACTTCGGCAGAGCTGTGAAAACCCACGGTCACCGAGGTGGACTGTGAAATGCGGGAGTTGTTGAGCGACAGGTTTTCCACCCGCTGGATCAGCAGCATCTCGTTGGGCACGATGGATTCGCGGCCATTGGGGGCGCTGATGACGGTGTAGCGGGCATTGATGTCGGTAACCCGGCCTTCAAAGTTGTCGACCTTCACGAAGTCGCCGATGCGGATGCTGCGCTCGGCCAGAATCACAAAGCCGCTGACATAGTTGGCCGCCAGCTTCTGCAGGCCAAAGCCGATGCCTACCCCCACCGCACCGCCCAGCACCGACAGCGCGGTCAGGTCGATGCCCACCGACGACAAGGCCACCAGCAGCCCCACAAACATCAGCAGGGCCCGGGTGGCGTTGCTGATGGCTTTGCGCAGCGACAAAGCGCTGCCCGTGGCCGACTTGAGCAGCCGCCCTTCGATGGCCGCCGAAATCCACAGCGTGAAGATCAGCACCGCCCCCGCCGTCAACGCGCCCTCCACCAGGTTGCGGGCCGACAGCATGGAGCCGCCGACTTTCCACTTGAACTGGTCCAGCTCGTCCAGCAGCACCGGCAGCAGGCCACTGACCCACAGCACCATGGCCAGCCAGGCCACCCAGGAAATGGTGCGCTCCAGCAGCCGCACCACCGGCGCGTTGTGGAATGCCACCTGCAGCACCTTGACCCCGGTGCGGATCACCGCCAGCGACACCAGCACCGGCATGGCGATCTTGAACAGCGCCAGCGGAATCCACTGCTGCAGCAGCACCTCGTCCAGCAGGCCCAGGGCCAGCAAGAGCAGCGGGAACATCACGCCGTCGACGATGCGGCGGCCAAACAAAATGGACTTCTCGTCGGGTAGGCCCACCGCCCGGCGCAGCAGCCACACCAGCGTCCAGGCCAGCAGAATGCACACGCCCAGTGAGGCCAGTTCCACCAGGGCGGTGGGGCGTAACAGGGCGGCAAGCCAGCTGTCCAGATCGGTGATGGGGGCGGAGTGGGTCGCGGAAACGGGATTCATGGAGACGTTGGAGAAAACAAGGCAAAAAAGGTTCCCGGCCACGCAGCAAGAGCGTGAGCAGCTACAAATACGCTAGCACCCGCCAGGGGCCCATAATTTGCAAAGTTTTACAAATCTGCCAGCACGCGGATGTGGGCTTCGACGCTGCGGCCCAGTGCGCTCAGGTCGTAGCCACCCTCCAGGCTGCTGACGATGCGGCCTTTGGCAAAGCGGCGGGCAATGTCCTTGATGCGCATGGTGATCCACGCGTAGTCTTGCTCCACCAGCCCCATCTGGCCCATGTCGTCTTCGCGGTGCGCGTCGAAGCCGGCGCTGATGAAGATCATCTCGGGCCGGTGTTCTTCCAGGCGCGGTATCCAGACCATCTCGATCAGCTCGCGCACCTCCATGCCCTTGGTATAGGCGGGCACGGGCACGTTGACCAGGTTGGGGGCGTTCGACAGCGCGCCGCCCTCAGGGTAGAACGGATGCTGGAAGAAGCTGACCATCAGGATGCGCTCGTCCCCGGCCACGATGTTCTCGGTGCCGTTGCCGTGGTGCACGTCAAAGTCCACAATCGCCACCCGCTGCAGGCCGTGGCGCTCCAGTGCGTACTTGGCGGCAATCGCCACGTTGTTGAAAAAGCAAAAGCCGCTGGCGGTGTCGCGCCCGGCATGGTGGCCGGGCGGGCGCACCGCGCAAAAGGCGTTTTCCAGCTCGCCCGCCAGCACTGCGTCGGTGGCCGCCAGCGTGGCCCCGGCGGCGGCCAGGGCGGCGTCCCAGGTGTAGATGTTCAGGCTGGTGTCGGGGTCGACCTGCGCGTGGGTGGGGCCCCCGGCGTTGATGTCCTCGCGCAGCGTGTCGGTCAGGCCGCGCAGGGTAGAGACCAGGGTGCGGCTGTGGGCCAGCTCGATGTCGGCCAGCGCGGCAGGTGCGGCCTGCAGATGCTCCAGCGCATCGGCCACGCCGCTGATCAGCAAGCGGTCGTCAATCGCGTCCAGCCGGGCCGGGCATTCGGGGTGGCCTGCGCCCATTTCGTGTTTGCGGCAGGCGGGGTGGGTGAAGTAGCCAGTCTTGTTCACGGTGAACCGCTTTTCTTAGAAATTGGATGTCTTTAATTTTTTGGTAACGTGAAGAAATGCACGTACAAAACAAACTCAACGAACTGCTAAAACAGCTTAACACGGTGATTGTGGGCAAACCAGCGCAGGTACAGGATTGCGTGGCCTGCCTGTTGGCAGGGGGACACCTGCTGATCGAGGACGTGCCCGGCGTGGGCAAAACTACGCTGGCGCATGCGCTGGCGCGCACTTTCGGCCTGCAGTTTTCCCGCGTGCAGTTCACCGCCGACCTGATGCCCAGCGACCTCACCGGCGTGTCCATCTACGAGCGCGGCAAGGAAAGCTTTGTGTTCCACCCCGGCCCGCTGTTTGCGCAAATTCTGCTGGCCGACGAAATCAACCGCGCCAGCCCCAAAACCCAAAGCGCCCTGCTCGAGGCCATGGAAGAAAAGCAGGTCACGGTGGAGGGCGCCACCCGCCCCCTGCCCTCGCCGTTTTTCGTCATCGCCACGCAAAACCCGCTGGACCAGCTGGGCACTTTCGCCCTGCCCGAGTCGCAGCTCGACCGCTTCCTGATGCGCATCTCGCTGGGCTACCCCGACCGGGCGTCCGAGCGCCAGCTGCTCGCCGGGCAGGACCGGCGCGACCTGGTGGAGCACCTGCCCAGCCTGCTGAGGCCCGCCGAGTTGCAGCAATTGCAGCAACAGGTGCAGCAGGTCCATGCGGCCGACCCGCTGCTCGACTACGTGCAAGACCTGGTGGCCGCCACCCGCTCGGGCCGCTGGTTTGTGCAGGGCCTTAGCCCGCGTGCCGGGATTGCCGTGGTGCGGGCCGCCAAGGCCCAGGCGCTGCTCAGTGGCCGCGACTACGTGGCCCCCGACGACGTGCAGGCCATCCTGGCGCAGACCGTGGCGCACCGCCTGGTGCCGGCAGGCGATGCCGGGCGCGGCGCGGTGGCGCAGGTGCAGGCCATGATTGCGGGCACGCCCTTGCCGTGAACATGTTGCGCGCCCGCTTCCAGCGCTGGTGGCAGACGCGCACCACGCTCACCGACACCACGCTGCTGACCCAGCGCAACGTCTACATCCTGCCCACCGGCCCGGGCTGCATGCTGGCGGCCACGCTGCTGGTGCTGCTGGTGGCCAGCATCAACTACCAGCTCAACCTGGGTTATGTGCTGACCTTCCTGCTGGCCGGTTGTGCCGTGGTGGGCATGCACGTAGGCCACGCCACCCTGCGCGGCCTTACTCTGCATTTGATAGCACCTGACGCCCAGTACATGGGCGCTAGCGCCCCTATTTCCATACAGATCAGCAGCACACGCAAAACCACCCGCTACGGCATCGGCCTGGGCCTGCTGGGCAGCGGCCACTGGGCCTGGACCGACGTACCCGCCCAGGGCAGCAGCCGGGTGCAGATCGCCTTCACCCCCACCCAGCGCGGCCTGCAGCACCTACCCGCCATCACCGCCGAAACCCGCTTCCCGCTGGGCACCTTCCGCGTCTGGACCTACTGGCGGCCCGCCGCGCAACTGCTGGTCTACCCCCGCCCCGAAGCCCACCCGCCCCCGCTGCCCCCCGGCCAACCCCGCGCGGGTGGCGCCACCCACAGCGCCCCCCACGCCAGCGGCGAATTCGACGGCGTACGCCCCTACCGGCGTGGTGACCCGCTGAAACTGGTGGTCTGGAAAAAAGCCGCCAAGGCCGACGAACTGGTCAGCCGCGACAGCCAGCAGGCCCAGCGCCACGAACTCTGGCTGGACTATGCCCAGGCCGGTTCGCTGGGCACCGAAGCCAAACTCTCGCGCCTGTGCGCCTGGGTGCTGCTGGCCGACCCATTGGGGCTGGACTACGGGCTGCGCCTGCCGGGGCAGGAGATTGCGCCCAGTGCGGGCGAGGCGCACCGGCGGCGCTGCCTGGAAGCCTTGGCCCTATGCCAAATTGGCCTCTAGCGCTTATTAGACAAGCACAAGCAGCTACTTATTCCATAGCAACCACCTTATGCGCTGGCCCTCCTCTTTCACCTCCCTGTCTCACCTCCCAAGAGACAGCCGCGACACCTTGTTCCTGCTGGCGGTCATCGCCTGGGTGGTGCTACCGCAGGTGGGCAACCTGCCCGTCTGGTGCGCACTGGCCACGGCGGCGGTACTGGTGTGGCGCGGCTGGCTGGCGTGGGGCTCGCGGCCGCTGCCGTCGCGCTGGTGGCTGGCGGTGCTGCTGGGGGCGGCGCTGGCGGCCACGCTGGCCACCCACAAAACCCTGCTGGGGCGCGATGCCGGGGTGACGCTGATCGTGGTGCTGCTGGCCCTCAAAACCCTGGAGCTGCGGGCGCGGCGGGACGCGTTTGTGGTGTTCTTTCTGGGCTTTTTCACCATGCTCAGCAACTTCTTTTTCTCGCAGTCGCTGCTGACCGCCGTGGCCATGCTGGTGGCGCTGCTGGGGCTGTTGACGGCGCTGGTCAATGCCCATATGCCGAACAGTGGGCTGGTGGACCACAAGGCCCCGCTGCGCGAGGCGGCGCGCATCGCGGGCGGCATGGCGCTGCTGGGTGCGCCCATCATGGCGGTGCTGTTCGTGCTGTTTCCGCGCATGGCCCCGCTGTGGGGCGTGCCCAGCGACGCCATGGCCGGGCGCAGCGGCCTGTCTGCCAGCATGCAGGTGGGCACCATGGCCAGCCTGGCGCTGGACGACAGCATTGCCATGCGGGTGCGGTTTGACGGGGTGCCGCCCGCACAGCGCGACCTGTACTTTCGCGGCCCGGTGCTGTCGCTGTTTGATGGGCGCGAATGGCTGCCCCAGGCCCGGGACTTTGCCCGGCCCGCCGCCCGCGACCTGCAGGTATCGGGCCCGCCGGTAGGCTACCAGGTGACGCTGGAGCCCAGCAACCGCCCCTGGCTGCTGGCGCTGGAGGCCACGCCCCAGGCCCCCACCCTGCCCGCAGGCGTGTCCGCGGTGATGACCACCGACCTGCAATGGCTGGCCAGCCGCCCCACCACCGAGCTGCTGCGCTACCAGGCGCAGAGCTACCCGCAGTTCCGCTACGGCCCACCGCGGGCCAACCTGGACCTGCAACGCTATGTCGATCTGCCCCCCGGCTTCAACCCGCGCACCCTGCAACTGGCCGCCGACCTGCGCCGCGCCCAGCCCGGAGCCGATACCGCCGCACTGGTGCAAACCGTGCTGACCCGCCTGCGCACGGGTGGCTACCTCTACACGCTGGAGCCCGGCCTGTACGGGCGCGACACGGCCGACGAATTCTGGTTCGACCGCAAAGCGGGCTTTTGCGAGCACATCGCCTCGTCCTTCGTGGTGCTGATGCGGGCGCTGGACATCCCCGCGCGCGTCGTCACCGGCTACCAGGGCGGCGAATTGAACGGTGTCGACGGCTTCTGGGTGGTGCGCCAAAGCGATGCCCACGCCTGGGCCGAGGTGTGGAGCAGCGGCCAGGGCTGGACCCGGGTGGACCCTACCGGCGCAGTGTCACCCGGCCGCGTGGGCAGCTTTACCCGGCTGCAGGCCCCGCGCGGCGCCATTGCCAACACCCTGGCCAACGTCAGCCCCGACACCGCCCGGCGCCTGCGCGCCGCCTGGGATGCGCTCAACAACGGCTGGAACCAGTGGGTGCTGAACTACAGCCAAAGCCAGCAACTCAACTTGCTGAAGAACATCGGTTTCGACAGCCCCGAGTGGGAAGACCTGGGCAAGCTGCTGGCCGGTCTGCTGGTGCTGGCCAGCCTGGGCGGGGCCGCCTGGGCCCAGTGGGAGCGCCGCCAGCACGACCCCTGGCTGCGCCTGCTGGAGCAAGCCCGGCGCAAGATGGCCAAAACCGGTATTGCCGTGCCGCCCAGCGCTGCGCCGCGGCAGATGGCCGCGCTGGTGGCAGACCGACCCGCCCTGCGCGACTGGTTGCTGCAAATGGAACACCTGCGTTACGCCCCGCCCAACCCCGATCGCCCGGACAAGCTGGTGGCACTGCGGCGGGCATTCAAACGCCTGGTGTGGCCGCGCTAGACTCCTGCGGTCACCTTTCCATTCCCATGCACAAACTTCTCCCGATTGCTCTCGTTTTAATAGCTGCTTGCGCTCTTCCCGTAAGCGCCAAAGCCCTCAAAGGCATAAAAACCAAAACAAGCGCCAACGCCACCCCCAGCGGCCCGCTGTACGCCAGCCGCGAGGATGTGATGGCCATCGCCGAAGACATCGCCGAGCGCCGCGGCCTGGACCCAGCCTGGGTGCACCGGATGCTGGCGCAGGCCCGCTTCATCCCCAGCGTGCCGCGCCTGATGGCCCCGGCCCCCACCGGGACGGTGAAGAACTGGAAGCTCTACCGCAGCCGCTTCATCGACCCGGTGCGCATTGCCGCCGGGGTGCGCTTCTGGCAGGCCAACCGCGCCACGCTGGATCGGGCCGAAAAGGAATTTGGCGTGCCGGCCGAAATCATCGTCGGCATCCTCGGCGTGGAGACGATCTACGGGCAGAACATGGGCAACTTCCGGGTGCTGGACGCGCTGGCCACGCTGGCCTTCGACTTTCCCGCCAGCCACCCGCGCGCCCAGGAGCGCAGCGCCTACTTCAAGGGCGAGCTGGAGCAGTACCTGAGTCTGACCCAGCGCGCCGACATCGACCCCCTGAGTTTGCGCGGCAGCTACGCCGGGGCCATGGGCCTGGGCCAGTTCATGCCCACCAGCTGGGTGAACTTTGCGGTGGACTTTGACGGTGACAGCCGGGTCGACCTGTTCAACAGCCCGGCCGACGCGATTGGCTCGGTGGCCAACTACTTCAAGGCCTTCCACTGGCAGAGCGGCATGCCGGTGTTCTACCCGGTGCAGTTCGACCCCAAAACCGTGGACATGGACGCGCTGCTGGCCCCGGACATCCTGCCCACCTTCAGCGTGGCCCGCTTCCAGGCCCTGGGCGCCGTGCTGGACGGCCCGGCCCTGCAGCACACCGGCCCACTGGCGTTGGTAGAGCTGCAAAACGGTGGGGACGCGCCACAGTATGTGGCGGGCACCGAGAACTTCTACGCCATCACCCGCTACAACTGGAGCAGCTACTACGCCATGGCGGTGTTTGAACTGGGGCAAGAAGTGGCAGCCGCGGTGAAGGCCAAAACCGGGCCGTAAACCGCCAGGTCGGGTGTGGTAGGCCCGACACCCTGGAAGCTCGACTAAGTCACGAAAACCGGCTTCATTATCCTGAAACCTATAGTTTTCAATAGCTTACGCGTGGCCTCGTGTAACACTACGTAACAGCAGCTTACACAACCACAGGACTACCATGCGCTTTTTACCGAAATTACTGGCCACTTCCCTTATCGCTTTTGCGGGCATGGCCAGCGCCACCGTCGTGACTTTTGAGGACCTCAACGGCAGCGGTGTGCTGGCATCCAACTACGCCGGGCTCACCTGGGGCGCGGGCTGGAACTACTACGACTCGGCGCAGTCGCCTTACAACCCCTCCTCGGGCAAAACCCGCATCTACAACAACGACAGCCCCACCACCGACGGGTTCAAATTCTCCAGCGATGTCATTTTTGACGGGGCCTATTTCGCGGGTTACCAAGAAGCCGGTTTTGAACTGTTCAACGACGGCCAACTGGTGTTTACCTCGTCCCTGCTGGGCTTGTCGGATACGCCCAGCTTTCTGTCTTCGGGTTATGCAGGCTTGGTGGACGAAGTGCGGCTGACCGTCAGCAACGGCGCCTTTGTCATGGACGACGTGACCTACCACACCGCCGCCAACAACGTCCCGGAACCCAGTTCACTGGCTTTGATGGGCCTGGGTCTGGTCGGATTGATCGTGGCAAAGCGCCGCAAGGTCTGAGCGGACCGGTCCGCCCCCCAAAGCGCCCCGCGGGGCGCTTTTTTCATGGGCCCGCGCAGAGAGAACCCGGCAGTAAACACCCCGTAAAGCGGGCCTTCTCCTACAGGCGAACATCGGATCTTCCGCTCCAATGGGTTTAACACCCAGAAGGAGTTCTTCATGAAAAAAACAGCATTCGTAGCCGCCCTCACCGCGGCCTCTTTGGCTATCAGCGGCCTGGCTTTTGCCCAAGGCAACGGCCATGGCGGAGACGAGTTTCAACGCAAAAACCAGCAGCACGAGCAGGCCCACAACCGGCCCAACAACAACCGTGGCCCCGGCCCACAGCGCATGCCCGAGCCGCACCGCAATGGCCCCGACTTTGCGCAAGAGCGCGGCGCTGGCCCCGAGCACAATTTCCGCCGCGGTGGCCGTCTGCCCAGCCAGTACCGCAACAACCAGTATGTCGTCGACAACTGGCGTGACCACCACCTGAGCGCGCCTCCCCGCGGCTACCACTGGGTGCAAACCGGCGGTGACTACGTGCTGATTGCCATCACCACCGGCATCATCGCGCAGATCCTGCTGGGCAATTACTGAGATACCAAGGACAAAATATGGCCCCCGTGCTGATTCCACCAGCACGGGAAGCTACTATTTAGATAGCAAAAAAAAGGCCTGCCCACCGTGAAGTGGACAGGCCTTTGGCCATTTCCGGCGCCGGGGCGCCGTCGTGCTTAGTTGCGGGTCTGGTCGACCAGCTTGTTCTTGGCGATCCAAGGCATCATGGCGCGCAGCTGGGCACCGACAACTTCGATCTGGTGCTCGGAGGTCAGGCGGCGGCGGCTGATCAGCGTAGGAGCGCCGGCCTTGTTTTCCAGGATGAAGCTCTTGGCGTATTCGCCGGTCTGGATGTCTTTCAGCACTTGCTTCATGACTTGCTTGGTCTCTGCCGTCACGATGCGCGGGCCGGTGACGTATTCGCCGTATTCGGCGTTGTTGGAGATCGAGTAGTTCATGTTGGCGATGCCGCCTTCATAGATCATGTCGACGATCAGCTTCAGCTCGTGCAGGCATTCGAAATAGGCCATTTCAGGCGCGTAACCGGCTTCCACCAGGGTTTCGAAACCGGCCTTGATCAGCTCGACCGCACCACCGCACAAGACGGCTTGTTCGCCGAACAAGTCGGTTTCGGTTTCTTCGCGGAAGTTGGTTTCAATGATGCCGGACTTGCCGCCACCGTTGGCCATGGAGTACGACAGCGCCATTTGCAGCGACTTGCCGGACTTGTCCTGGTACACCGCCACCAGGTGGGGCACGCCGCCGCCTTGGGCGTAGGTACCGCGCACGGTGTGGCCAGGAGCTTTGGGAGCGACCATCCACACGTCCAGATCGGCGCGGGGGCTGACCAGACCGTAGTGCACGTTGAAACCGTGGGCGAACACCAGGGCCGCACCTTGCTTGATGTTGGGGTGCACGTCAGCGGCGTAGACCGAGGCGATTTGCTCGTCGGGCAACAAGATCATGACCACGTCAGCGGACTTGACGGCTTCTGCCACTTCGGCAACCTTCAGGCCGGCCTTGCCAACCTTGTCCCACGAAGCGCCACCCTTGCGCAGACCGACCACGACGTTCACGCCGCTGTCGTTCAGGTTTTGCGCGTGGGCATGGCCCTGGCTGCCGTAGCCGATGATGGCGACTGTCTTGCCCTTGATCAGGCTGAGGTCGCAGTCTTTGTCGTAATAAACTTTCATGATCTTCTTTCAGAAAAAATAAAGGGTTTGGCGAAATGCCCATCGACAGGCCCAGGGCGAACGTTTACCGCAATCGCCAAAAATAGTCCGTTCGCGTTGAGCCCGTCAAAACGCGCGTACGGACAACTCAACACTAAACCCGCAGGATGCGTTCACCGCGCCCGATGCCGCTGGCACCGGTACGCACGGTCTCCAAGATCGCACTGCGGTCCATGGCTTCCAGGAAAGCGTCGTTCTTGCCCTGGTCGCCGGTCAGCTCGATGGTGTAGCTCTTTTCGGTCACATCGATGATGCGGCCGCGGAAGATGTCGGCCATGCGCTTCATTTCTTCGCGCTCTTTGCCCACGGCACGCACCTTGACCATCATCAACTCGCGCTCGGTGTAGGCACCTTCGGTCAGATCGACCACCTTGACCACCTCGATGAGGCGGTTCAGGTGCTTGGTGATCTGTTCGATCACGTCGTCGGAGCCGGAAGTCTGGATGGTCATGCGCGACAGTGTCGCGTCTTCGGTGGGAGCCACCGTGAGCGACTCGATGTTGTAGCCCCGGGCAGAGAACAGGCCCACGACGCGGGAAAGAGCACCGGGCTCGTTTTCCAGCAAGACAGCAATGATGTGTTTCATAAGACTAGATTCCTCTTTTCGCTGCCCTCCCCCGCACACGGTAATGTGCGGGCTCGGCAAGCAATAGATTCGTCAGAAAGTTGATTTACTATGGAATTGATAGCTGCTACCGCTTATTGGATAAGCGGTGAAGCCTGATTTGACTTACAAGCCGAATTACAGATCCTCGCTGCCCAAAAGCATCTCGGTAATGCCCTTGCCGGCCTGCACCATCGGGAACACGTTCTCGGTGGGGTCGGTGCGGAAGTCCATGAACACCGTGCGGTCCTTGAGCTTGCGGGCTTCGCGCAGGGCGGGCTCCACATCTTCGGGGCGCTCGATCAGCATGCCGACGTGGCCATAGGCCTCTGCCAGCTTGACGAAGTTGGGCAATGCGTCCATGTAGCTGCTGCTGTAGCGGCCAGCGTATTCCACCTCTTGCCACTGGCGCACCATGCCCAGGTAGCGGTTGTTCAGCGAGACGATCTTGATCGGCGTGTTGTACTGCAGGCAGGTAGACAGCTCCTGGATGCACATCTGCACCGAGCCTTCGCCGGTAATGCAGAACACTTCGCTGTCGGGCTTGGCCAGCTTGACACCCATGGCGTAGGGAATGCCCACGCCCATGGTGCCCAGACCGCCGGAATTGATCCAGCGGCGGGGTTCGTCAAAACGGTAGTACTGCGCAGCCCACATCTGGTGCTGGCCCACGTCGGAGGTGATGTAGGTGTCGGCATCCTTGGTCATGTCCCACAGGGTTTGCACCACGTACTGGGGCTTGATCACGTCGGGCGAACCCATGCTGAACTTCAGGCAGTTGCGGCTGCGCCAGCCTTCGATCGTGTCCCACCAGCTGCCCAAGGCATCGGCATCGGGCTTGGTGGCCGACTCTTTGATCATGGCGATCAACTCGGTCAGCACTTCTTTCACGTCGCCCACGATGGGCACATCGACCTTGACGCGCTTGGAAATGCTCGACGGGTCGATGTCGATATGGATGATCTTGCGCTCGTTCTGCGCGAAATGCTTGGTATTGCCGATCACGCGGTCGTCAAAGCGGGCACCGACGGCCAGCAGCACGTCGCAGTGCTGCATGGCGTTGTTGGCCTCAATCGTGCCGTGCATGCCCAGCATGCCCAGGAACTTCTTGTCGCTGGCGGGGTAGGCGCCCAGGCCCATCAAGGTGTTGGTGCAGGGATAGCCCAGCATGTCCACCAGGGTGCGCAGCTCTTGCGAGGCATTACTCAGCAAGACACCGCCGCCGGTATAGATGTAGGGACGCTTGGCGGCCAACAGCAGCTGCAAGGCCTTGCGGATCTGACCGCCGTGGCCTTTGCGCACCGGGTTGTACGAGCGCATGCTGATGGACTCGGGGTAGCCGTGGAAGGGTGTCTTCTTGAAGGACACGTCTTTCGGAATGTCCACCACCACCGGGCCGGGGCGGCCGGTGCGGGCAATGTGGAAGGCTTTTTTCAGCGTCTCGGCCAGATCGCGCACGTCTTTCACCAGAAAGTTGTGCTTGACGATGGGACGGGTGATGCCGACGGTGTCGCATTCCTGGAAAGCATCCAGGCCAATGGCGTGCGTAGGCACCTGGCCACTGATGATCACCATGGGGATGCTGTCCATGTAGGCGGTGGCAATGCCGGTGACGGCATTCGTCAGGCCGGGGCCGGACGTAACCAGCGCCACGCCCACATCGCCGGTGGCGCGGGCATAGCCGTCGGCGGCGTGCACGGCTGCTTGCTCGTGGCGCACCAGCACATGCTGGATGGTGTCTTGTTTATAGAACGCGTCGTAGATGTAAAGAACTGCGCCACCGGGGTAACCCCAGATGTGCTTGACGTTCTCGGCCTGGAGGCACTTCACCAGAATCTCGGCACCCATGAGCTCGACAGGAGCGGGGCGCGCGGTGGTGGAAGAAGAGGATGCTGCGGCGGCCGAAGCGATTTCGGCTTTGTTGATTTCCATGATGAACCTTTGTGAATTTCTCTAACGAAATACCTTGGGTGCCCCTTCACGCACTCTTTTGGAGTTGTGTCGGAACTTAAGACCAAAGCCATGGGCGAGCTGCTTGCATCGCCGAACCATGATCCGTTTGCTTTTTGACTAGCAAGGCGGATTATGGCATCTCCCTACGCGAAACTTGGCGGCTGCACCAAGAAAATCGCCGGTCAATGCCATAATCCGCCCGCAAGCGCCCCAGACCGGGGCATCCCGTTTTACAAAAAACACGCATTCCTCTGATTCGCCCCACAGGCACACCCCCTTTTGGCCACTGAACGCGAACTTTCCGATTTCCTCAAAAGCGTCGAAAACCGGGCCTTCAAACGCTCGGTGTACCACGTACGCAACGAAGAATCGGCGCTGGACATCGTGCAAGACAGCATGATGAAACTGGCTGAGCACTATGGTGACAAGCCCGTGGCCGAGTTGCCCATGCTGTTCCAGCGGATTTTGTCGAACTGCACGCTGGACTGGTTTCGCCGCCAAAAGACCCGCAACGCCCTGTTTTCAAACATGAGCGACTTTGATTCGGCTGACGGCGATGGCGATTTCGACCTGCTGGAAACCTTCCAGTCGTCGGACAACGCCGAACGCAACGAAAGTGCAGAAGACACCACGCGCCGGGCACAGGTATTGCGAGAGATAGACACCCAGATACAAGAGTTACCGGCGCGTCAACGAGAAGCGTTCTTGATGCGTTACTGGGAAGAGATGGATGTTGCCGAAACTGCCAGCGCCATGGGCTGCTCGGAAGGCAGCGTCAAAACCCACTGCTCCCGGGCAGTCCAGTCGCTCAGCAAGGCGCTCAAGGCCAGAGGAATACATTTATGACACAGCTGCAAACCAACCCCATGCTGTCGGCGCAAGACCGTTTTGCGCGCAACGTCACAGCGCGCCTGTCGGAGGGTTCGGCCACTCTGCCGCACGACATTTCCGAGCGCCTGCGCATTGCCCGCATGCAGGCCCTGGCCCACCGCAAGCAAGTCGTCATGCGCAGCGCCACCGTGGTGGCCAGCCAGGGCGGCGGCACGGCAGCGCTTACATTTGGTGGCCAAGGTGGCAACGACAGCCCCAATTGGTGGACCCGCTTTGCCGCCGCCTTGCCACTGGTGGCGCTGGTGGCCGGGCTGCTGACAATTTACGTGGTGCAAAACGACCTGCGTGCCGACGAACTGGCCGAAGTCGATACCGCCCTGCTGACCGACGACCTGCCCACCGCGGCCTACACCGATCCTGGTTTTGTGGAATTCCTCAAGGCCAACCGGGACACTAGCAACCCTTAATTGGAACGGATACGGATGCTGATATCGCCTTGGAACCTGTGTTCTGCCTCCTGTGTGGGGGTGGTGTTGTCCCTGGGCGTGCTAACCAGCGTGTGGGCGGAGATCGCCCCGGATTTCGGCCCGGCCTCCATCCCCTTGGCGTCTGCCAGCAAGCCCGAGCAAAAGCCGCTGTGGAACGAGCTCACCCCAGCGCAGCAACAGGCCCTCAAGCCCCTGGCATCGCACTGGAACAACATCAGCGAGCAGCAAAAGCGCAAATGGCTGGCCTTGTCGGTCAACTTTGAAAAAATGTCGCCCACCACCCAGGCCGTGCTGCAGGAGCGCATGCTGGACTGGGGCGCCCTCAGCGGCGTACAGCGCAGCCAGGCGCGGCTGAACTTTGCCGAGGCCAAGCGCCTGTCCCCCGCTGAAAAACAGGCCAAATGGGAGGCCTACCAAACCCTGGACCCGGAAGAAAAAGCCAAACTGGCCAAGCAGGTGCAAAAGAAGCTGCCCGGCGCTGCCACCGGTGTGAAGCTGATCCCGGCCCAAAAGCTGGCCACCGTGCCGCCCGAGCGCAAAAACGAGCCCAAAGGCCCGTCAATTGCCACGGGTGCGCACCAGATTGACCCCCATACCCTGCTGCCGCTGCCCGCCTACCGGTTCAGCACCGGCAATTCGGTCGTGGCACACCCGGCCCAGCCCGCCGGACAATGACGGTCTCGGCGGCACCAGCCCTCTCCGCTGCGCCCTTGACTGCGCCCAGCCTGCGCCGCCGGTTGGCCTGCTGGCTGTACGAGGGCATGTTGATGTTCGGCGTGGTGTTCATCTCGGGCTACCTGTTCGGCACCTTGAGCCAAACGCGCAACGCCATGGACAACCGGCCCGGTTTGCAGGCCTTTTTGTTCGTCATTTTCGGCATCTACTTCACCTGGTTCTGGTCCAAGGGCCAGACCCTGGCCATGAAGACCTGGAACATCCGCGTGGTGGGCCGCGATGGCCAGGCCATCAGCCAGCCGCGGGCCCTGCTGCGCTACGTGTGGAGCTGGATCTGGTTTCTGCCGCCTCTGGCCGCCATGGCCCCGTTTGGCCTGCCCGTGGGTGAAACCCTGGTGATCCTGCTGGGTTGGGTGGCTTTTTGGGCGCTGCTGAGCCGCTTCCATCCAGAGCGCCAGTTCTGGCACGACGCGCTGGCGGGCACCCGGCTGGTGGGCTCGCTACCGTTGAGTCGCTAGGCTCTGGATGGAATCGCCTACTGCCCAAAAATCGCGCAAAGGACTCAGCCGCCTGTGGCACGCCGCAGGCTATTCGCTGGCAGGCCTGCGGGCGGGTTGGCAGGAGACCGCCTTTCGCCAGGAAGCCATCGCCGCCATGGTGTTGGTGCCGCTGGCCGCCTGGATGGCCCGAAACTGGGTGGAATTCGCCCTGCTGGCGGGCTCGGTGGTGCTGTTGATGGTGGTGGAGCTGCTCAATACCGGGATCGAGGCGGCCATCGACCGCATCGGCCCCGAATGGCACCCCTTGTCCAAGCAGGCCAAGGACATGGGCAGCGCTGCGGTACTGCTGACCGTGCTGGTCACGGCCACCATCTGGATACTGGCGCTGATGCAGCGTTTCAGCGTTTAAGAGGCCTAGACCGCGGCTTCGTCCTGCTCGCCGGTGCGGATGCGTACCACGCGCTCGACGCTGGTCACGAAGATCTTGCCGTCACCGATCTTGCCGGTACGGGCGGCGCGGACGATAGCCTCTACGCAGCGGTCCACCTCCTCGGTTTTCACCACCACTTCGATCTTCACCTTGGGCAGGAAGTCCACCACGTACTCGGCACCGCGGTACAGCTCGGTGTGGCCCTTCTGGCGGCCGAAACCCTTGACTTCGGTGACGGTCAGACCCGTCACGCCGCATTCGGCCAGGGCCTCGCGCACTTCTTCGACTTTGAACGGTTTGAGAATGGCGGTGATTTGTTTCATAGAACTCGTGTCTCGTTGAATTAAGCGCGGAATTTGCTCGTAATAGGATAGCGCCAATCCTTGCCAAAACTGCGGTGGGTTACCCGGATTCCGACGGGCGACTGGCGGCGTTTGTATTCGTTGATTTTAATCAGCCGGGTCACGCGCTCCACGTCGGCGGGCGCAAACCCGGCAGCGATGATGGTCTCCAGGCTTTGGTCGTTTTCCATGTAGCGCTCCAGGATCGCGTCCAGCACCTCGTAGGGCGGCAGACTGTCCTGGTCGGTCTGGTCGGCGCGCAGCTCCGCGCTGGGCGGGCGGGTGATGATGCGCTCGGGGATGGGGTTGCTGCCGGTGCCGTAGGGGTCGTTGGCATTGCGCCAGCGGGCCAGGGCAAACACCAGGGTTTTGGCCACATCCTTGATGACCGCAAAACCACCTGCCATGTCGCCATACAACGTGCAATAGCCGGTGGCCATCTCGCTTTTGTTACCTGTAGTTACCACAATGCTGCCGAATTTATTGCTCATGGCCATCAACAGTGTGCCGCGGATGCGGGCCTGGATGTTTTCTTCGGTGGTGTCTTCTTCGCGGCCAATGAAATGCACGGCCAGCGAGGTTTTGAAGGCCTCGAACTCGGGCAGGATGGAGATTTCGTCGTACTGCACGCCCATCCGGGCGGCCATGTCGCGGGCATCGATCCAGGAAATGTCGGCCGTGTAGGGCGAGGGCATCATCACGGTGCGCACGCAGTCCTTGCCCAGCGCGTCCACCGCAATCGCCAGCACCAGCGCCGAATCGATGCCGCCCGACAGGCCCAGCAGCACGCCAGGAAAGTGGTTTTTGCCCACGTAGTCGCGCAGACCCAGCACCAACGCATCCCACAGCTCGGCGTGCAGGCTGCGCTCGGGCTCGATACTCGCTACCAATTCAATAGCTGCTTGCGCCCGTGCTGCCTGCACAAAGAACAGATTTTCTTTGAAACTCGGCGCGCGGCCGCTCAGGGCGCCGTCGGCATTCACGCAGAACGAGCCGCCGTCAAACACCACCTCGTCCTGCCCGCCCACAATGTGCGCGTACACCAGCGGCAGGGCCACGCTGCGGGCGCGGTCGGCCATGCGCAGCACCCGCTCGCCGCCCTTGCCCATGTGGAAGGGCGAGGCGTTGATGACGGCCAGCAACTCGGCTCCGGCCGCCTTGGCGGCTTGTGCGGGCGCGTCGAACCAGGCATCCTCACAGATCAGCAGCCCCACCTGAACGCCCTCGACTGCAAACACACACTCGCCCTGCCCTGGCGTGAAGTAGCGGCGCTCGTCAAACACCTGGTAGTTGGGCAGCTCGCGCTTGGTGTGGATGGCTACCAACTGGCCCTCGCAGAACACGCTGGCGACGTTGAAACGGTACTGCACCGCCACCGATTTGGTGCGGTCGTCGCCACCCTGGGGGTGGCCCACCACCACGTGCAGGCCCTTTAACCCGGCGAGTTCGCGGGCCACTGTTTTCACGGCATCATCGCAAGCAGCAATAAAGGCCGGGCGCAGGAACAGATCTTCGGCCGCGTAGCCGCAAATCGACAGCTCGGGGGTCAATACCAGCCGGGCACCGTCAGCGTATGCCGTGCGGGCGGCATCGATGATTTTTTGCGCGTTACCGGCCAGGTCGCCGACGACAAAGTTAAGCTGGGCAACACAGAGTTTGAGAGTCATGGAAACAAAAAATGCGGTGGTGGCGGCAGGCCAAAACAGGATAGGACTTACGCAGCGCCCCTTGTCTCACCCTCTGGGTGAACAGGGGGACTCGCCTAAGTCCAGTGTGGAAGAAGGCAGTCCGAGTGATTATGTCATTCGGGTGCTGGACTCACCCTCGCAGCTTTCAGCCGGTGTGTGGAACTGCCTGCTGGCCCTGCAGCCGGACGCCAGCCCCTTCATGTGCCATGAATACCTGGCCGCTTTGCACTACAGCGGCAGCGCCACCCCCGCGACCGGCTGGAAGCTGCGACTGGTCACGGTGTGGCAGGGCGACGTGCTGCAAGCCGCGTGCGCGCTGTACCTCAAAGACCATTCTTATGGCGAATACGTGTTCGACTGGGCCTGGGCCAATGCCTACCAGCAGCATGGCGTGCCCTACTACCCCAAGGCCGTGGTGGCAGCCCCCTTCACCCCCGTGCCCGGTGCACGGCTGCTGGCACGGGATGCGGAGTCCAGGGCCGTGCTGGTGCAGGCGCTGGTGGCCTGGTGCGAGGCGCAGGGCTTGTCGTCGCTGCACGTGCTGTTTGCCAACCCGGTGGATGTGGCCGCCTGCGCCGACGCGGGCCTGATGCTGCGCCACACGGTGCAATTCCACTGGACGAACACATTGGAAGGCTACCGCGACTTCGATGACTTCCTGGCCTCCATGGCCCAAGACAAACGCAAAAAGATCCGCCAGGAGCGCCGCAAGGTGGCCGATGCGGGTGTGACGTTCCGCTCGGCCCAGGGCACGGCCATCACGCCGCAAGACTGGGATTTTTTCTACCGCTGCTACGAACGCACCTACCTTGAACACGGCAACGCCCCCTACCTGAGCCGCGACTTCTTCCAGCGCATGGCCGATACGATGCCCGAGCACTGGCTGCTGTTTGTGGCCGAGCGCGAGGACGATGGAGTCAAAACCCCGATTGCTAGCAGTTTGATAGCTGTTACCGCCTATGGAATGGGCGCTGGAGGCATAAATGATGCCCAACCCCAGGTCGCCTATGGCCGCTACTGGGGCGCGCTGGAGCGCGTGGACTGCCTGCACTTCGAAGCCTGCTACTACCAACCGCTGGCATGGTGCATTGCCCACGGTGTAGCCCGCTTCGAAGGCGGCGCGCAAGGCGAACACAAAATGGCCCGCGCCCTGCTCCCCGTCAAAACCACCAGCGCCCACTGGCTGGCGCACCCGGCGTTTGCCGATGCGGTAGAGCGGTTTTTGGAGCGCGAGGGGGCAGGCATTGCGGGCTACATGGACGACCTGGCCCAGCGCAGCCCGCTGAAGATCACCCGCCCCGCACAAACATAGTCACCAGCGGCACATCCCCCACCAGGCGGCTGCGGTGCCCGTGCAGCTTGTCATCAAAGGTGGCCCCGGCGGGCAGCACATCGGCCGAATAGAAATGGTCGCCGGGCTGGAACACCCGTGCCGTGCCGTCCTGCAGGCCAATTTCCATCTGCCCGGCCAGGATCACCACCCATTGCGGGTCGGTGGTGCAGTGGAAAGTGCTGGCAAAGCCTACCGGGCTGTGGCGCAGCTGAAAGCCGCCGCTGGCTTGCAGGGCGCTGAGCTGGGAGGTCGGTTTGCCCTCGGTCAGGGGAATCCGCTCGTCGCGGAATTTGGCAACGCCGTCGGTGTCGGTAAAAAGGACTACTTTGGTGAAATCGGTCATGGCAGGTTTTCTTGATAGTGTGCTGGGGATGATAAGTGGCTGCAACGATAATCCCACCCCATGAATCCCTTGCTCTCCACCCTCCAGCCCTACCCTTTCGAGCGGCTCAAGCAACTTTTCGCCAGCGTCACCCCGAACCCGGCCTACCGCGCCATCAGCCTGGGCATCGGCGAGCCCAAGCACGCCACACCGGCATTCATCGAGCAGGCGATGCTGGCAGGCATCAAAGGCCTGTCGGGCTACCCGGCTACGGGTGGCGAACCGGCCCTGCGCACGGCGATGGCGCAATGGATCCAGCGCCGCTATGGCTTGGAACTAAACCCTGCCACCCAGGTGCTGCCGGTGAATGGCTCACGCGAAGCGCTGTTTGCGTTTG
Organism: Rhodoferax sp. WC2427; assembly: GCF_040822085.1. NCBI lineage: Bacteria > Pseudomonadati > Pseudomonadota > Betaproteobacteria > Burkholderiales > Comamonadaceae > Rhodoferax > Rhodoferax sp. WC2427. The sequence continues at coordinate 2,766,320 of NZ_CP162006.1, forward strand.
CCCAGACCATCATCGACCCCACCCAGCCGGGTGCCACCGTGGTCTGCCCGAACCCGTTCTACCAAATCTACGAAGGCGCGGCCCTGCTGGCCGGGGCCACGCCCTACTACGCACCCAGCGACCCGGCGCGCAACTTCGCGGTGGACTGGGACAGCGTGCCCTTGGACGTGTGGGCCCGCACCCAGCTGCTGTTTGTCTGCTCGCCCGGCAACCCCACCGGCGCGGTCATGCCTCTGAGCGAATGGCAAAAGCTGTTCGAGTTGAGCGACACATACGGCTTTGTGATCGCCTCCGACGAGTGCTACAGCGAGATTTACTTCCGCGACGAGCCGCCGTTGGGCGGGCTGGAAGCCGCCGCCCAACTGGGCCGTACAGATTTCAAGAACCTGATCGCCTTCACCAGCCTGTCCAAGCGCAGCAATGTGCCCGGCCTGCGCAGCGGCTTTGTGGCAGGCGACGCGGCCCTCATCAAGCCGTTTTTGCTCTACCGCACCTACCACGGCAGCGCCATGGGGCCGGTGGTGCAGTCGGCCAGCCTGGCCGCCTGGAACGACGAAGCCCACGTGGTCGAGAACCGCGCCCTGTACCGCAGCAAATTCGCCCAGGTCACGCCCATCCTGGCCGAGGTGATGGATGTGGCCCTGCCCGACGCGGGTTTTTACCTGTGGGCGCAGGTGCCCGGCCCGGCGGTGGTGGACGGCCTGGACAGCGATGTGGCCTTCGCCCGCGACCTGCTGGCTGCCTACAATGTCACGGTGCTGCCCGGCAGCTACCTGGCGCGCGAGGCCCATGGCCACAACCCCGGCCGCCAGCGCATCCGCATGGCCCTGGTGGCCGAGACCGCCGAATGTGCCGAAGCCGCAGACCGAATCCGCCAATTTGTCCAATCCCGTAACTGAAGAACCACCATGACACAACAACTCCAAGCCACCATCGAAGCCGCCTGGGAAGACCGCGCCAACCTGTCGCCCACCGCGTCCACCGCCGAAGTGCGCGATGCCGTCGATCATGTGCTCAATGAACTCAACAACGGCCACCTGCGCGTGGCCACCCGCGAAGCCGTGGGCCAGTGGACGGTGCACCAGTGGATCAAGAAGGCCGTGCTGCTGTCGTTCCGCCTGAAAGACAACGAAGTCATGCAAGCCGGTTCGCTGGGCTTCTACGACAAGGTGCCCACCAAGTTCGCCCACCTGAGCGCCGAAGAAATGAAGGCCACCGGCGTGCGCGTGGTGCCGCCCGCCGTGGCCCGCCGCGGCAGCTTCATCGCCAAGGGCGCGGTGCTGATGCCGTCCTACGTGAACATCGGTGCCTATGTGGGTGAAAACACCATGGTCGACACCTGGGCCACCGTGGGTTCGTGCGCACAGATCGGCAAGAACGTGCATTTGAGCGGCGGCGTGGGCATCGGCGGCGTGCTGGAACCCCTGCAGGCAGGCCCCACCATCATCGAAGACAACTGCTTTGTGGGCGCGCGCTCGGAAGTGGTCGAAGGCGTGATCGTCGAAGAAAACTCGGTCATCTCCATGGGCGTGTACATCGGCCAGAGCACCCCGATCTACGACCGTGCCACCGACACCGTGACCTACGGCCGCATCCCCTCCGGCTCGGTGGTCATCAGCGGCACCCTGCCCAAGGATGGCGGCAAGTACAGCCTGTACGCGGCCATCATCGTCAAACGCGTGGATGCCCAGACCCGTTCCAAGACCAGCCTGAACGACCTCCTGCGCGACTGATTCCAGCACCCCATCGGAGGTAAGCCATGAGCACAATGGAACGCATCCTGCGCCTGATGCAGGAGAAAAAGGCCTCCGATGTCTACCTGTCGGCCAACGCGCCCGCGCTGATCCGCATCAACGGCCAGTGCGTGCCGGTGAACAGCCAGCTGCTGCAACATGACGCGCCGCGCAGCCTGCTGGCCGAAATTGTGCCGCCCGAGAAGATCACCGAACTGCAGGCCTCGGGCGAGCTGAACATGGCCGTGTCCGTGCCCGGCGTGGGGCGCTTTCGCGTCAGCGCCATGCGCCAGCGCGGCAGCTATTCGGTGGTGGTGCGCTACATCAACGTGGAAGTGCCCCTGCTCAGCAGCCTCAAGGTGCCCGCCATCCTGGGCGACCTGGTGATGCAAAAGCGCGGCCTGCTGCTGATGGTGGGCTCTACCGGAGCCGGTAAAACCACCACCCAGGCGGCCATGATCGACCACCGCAACCAGCGCGCGGGCGGCCACATCCTGACCATCGAAGACCCGATCGAATACCTGTACAAAAACAAGCGCTCCATCGTCAACCAGCGCGAGATCGGCACCGACACCGCCTCGCTCGAAGTGGCCCTGAAGAACGCCCTGCGCCAGGCACCGGACGTGATCCTGATCGGCGAAATCCGCGACCGCGAAACCATGTCGGCGGCCATCGCCTACGCCCAGACCGGCCATTTGTGCATGGCCACGCTGCACGCCAACAACTCCTACCAGGCGCTGAACCGCATCGTCAACTTCTACCCCGTGGAAGTGCGCGCCACCATGCAGGCCGACCTGGCCGTGGCGCTGAACGCCATCGTCTCGCAGCGGCTGGTGCGCACGCCCTCGGGCGAACGCGTGCCTGCGGTAGAGATCATGCTCAACACCTTGCTGGTGGCCGACATGATCGAAAAAGGCGACATCGGCGGCGTGAAAGAGGCCATGGAGAAGTCGCTGGCCGAGGGCTCGCAGACCTTCGAGAGCGACCTGGCCCGCCTGATCACCGAAGGCACCATCGACCGCAAGGAAGGCCTGGCCAACGCCGATTCGGCCACCAACCTGATGTGGCGGCTGCAAAACGACTTTGCCCGCGCCAGCCAGAAGACCGAGGTGGCCGTGCAGCAGGCCGAGGCCGACGACGAACCCAGCTTTACCGACTTCACCTTGGACGTGCGGCCCTGACGTGTGCGGACCCAGGTGCAGAGCACCCTGGGCCGTGCAAGTTGTTGCAGTTAACTTTTCCCATACCTATGTCCCAGACCCTGTATTTGGCCGAGCAGCTCATCGCCCAGCCCTCCGTCACCCCCGACGACGCGCACTGCCAGCCCCTGATTGCCGAGCGCCTGGCCCCGTTGGGCTTTGTCTGTGAAACCATCACCAGCGGACCCGAGAACTTCCGCGTCACCAACCTGTGGGCAGTCCGGCGTAGCACTTTCAAGGGTTTTAGGCCTCCAGCGCTTGATGGATCAGCGCAAGCAGCTCCTAAACTCATAGCATTTGCCGGCCACACGGACGTGGTGCCCACCGGCCCGCTGGCGCAGTGGGGCAGCGACCCGTTCACCCCCACGCACCGCGACGGCAAATTGTTTGGCCGCGGCGCGAGCGACATGAAAACCTCCATCGCCGCCTTCGTGGTGGCGGTGGAAGAATATGTGGCCGCCCAGCCCGACACCCCGCTGTCGATTGCCCTGCTGCTCACCAGCGACGAGGAAGGCCCCTCGGTGGACGGCACGGTGGTGGTCTGCAAGCTGCTCAAAGAGCGCGGCGAACAGATCGACTACTGCATCGTCGGCGAGCCCACTGCGGTGGAGCGCACCGGTGACATGGTCAAAAATGGCCGCCGCGGCAGCATGAGCGGCAAGCTCACCATCCGCGGCGTGCAGGGCCACATCGCCTACCCGCAGCTGGCCAAAAACCCCATCCACCTGGCCATGCCCGCCCTGGCCGAGCTGGTGGCCACCGCGTGGGACAAGGGCAACGCCTTCTTCCAGCCCACCAGCTGGCAAATGAGCAACATCCATGCAGGCACCGGCGCCAACAACGTCATTCCTGGCACGGTGGTGGTGGACTTCAACTTCCGCTTCTGCACCGAATCCACGCCCGACGGCCTGCAGCGCCGCGTGCACGAGGTGCTGGACCGCCATGGCCTGAGCTACGACATCGCCTGGACGGTGGGCGGCCTGCCCTTCTTGACCACCCCCGGCACCCTGGTCGACGCCGTGCGCGCCGCCATCCTGGCTGAGACCGGCATCGCCACCGAGCTGTCTACCACCGGCGGCACCAGCGACGCGCGCTTCATCGCCCAGATCTGCCCCCAGGTCGTCGAATGCGGCCCGCCCAACGCCACCATCCACAAGATTGACGAGCACATCGTGGTGGCCGACATCGAGCCGCTGAAAAACATCTACCGCCGCACCCTGGAAAACCTGTCCCGCCAGCCATGAACGTCCTCCAACTCATCGAACAATCCGCCACCCAGCTGGAGTCCGCAGGCGTGTCCTTCGGCCACGGCACCACCAACGCATTCGACGAAGCCGCCTGGCTGGTGATGTGGAAACTGGGCCTGCCGCTGGACGACCTGGATTCTGTAGAAAATCAGCCTGTCACGCCCGAACAACAAGCACAGGTAGCTATACTTTTGGATTCCCGCATCACCAGCCGCAAGCCTGCTGCCTACCTCACCCAAGAGGCCTGGCTGCAAGGCGTGCCGTTTTATGTGGACGAGCGCGCCATCGTGCCGCGCAGCTTCATCGCCGAGCTGCTGATGGACGGCGGCATCGACTATTGGCTGCGCGAGGAATCCCACCGCGTGCTGGACCTGTGCACCGGCAACGGCAGCCTGGCCGTGCTGGCAGCCATGGTCTACCCCGACGTGCAGGTCACCGCCGCCGACATCAGCCCCGACGCCCTGGCCGTGGCCCGCATCAATGTGGACAAGCACAGCCTGCAAAGCCGCATCACCCTGGTGGAATCCGACGGCCTGGCCCAGGTCGACGGCCCGTTTGACCTGGTTTTGTGCAACCCACCCTACGTCAACAGCCAAAGCATGGCCGCCCTGCCCGCCGAGTACCAGGCCGAGCCCGCCCTGGCGTTGGAGGGCGGGAAAGACGGTATGGACTTTGTCCGCAAACTGCTGCAAGAGGTTTCTGCGAAAATGGCCCCTCTCGCGGTGCTGGTTCTGGAAATCGGCAACGAGCGCGAACACTTCGAAGCCGCCTTCCCCGCGCTCGAAGTGGTGTGGTTAGACACCAGCGCAGGCGAAGACCAAGTGTTGTTAGTGACACGCGAAGCTCTTGCCATCCTTTAGTTTTTCTTGACGATCGTTTTGTGGTCGTCGTACTCCCGATGATCACCCTTAAAAACGTAGTTCTGCGCCGCAGCGCCAAAGTCTTGCTAGACAGCGCCAATGTCACCATCAACCCCGGCGAAAAAGTCGGCCTGGTGGGCCGCAACGGTGCGGGCAAATCCACCCTGTTTGCGCTGCTCAACGGCACGCTGCACGAAGACGGCGGCGACTTCTACGTGCCGTCGCAGTGGCGGCTGGCCCAGGTGGCCCAGGACATGCCCGAAACCGAGCAAAGCGCCACCGAATTCGTGATCGAGGGCGACACCAACCTGTTGGCCGCCCAGCAGGAAGTCACCGCCTCCGAGCTGACCGACGACGGTGAACGCATGGCCAACGCCTACATGGCCCTGTACGACGCAGGCTCGGGCGATGCCCAGGCCCGGGCACAGGCGCTGATCTTGGGCCTGGGCTTCAAAACCACCGAACTCGACAACCCGGTCAACAGCTTTTCGGGTGGCTGGCGCATGCGCCTGCAGCTGGCGCGCGCGCTGATGTGCCCTTCGGACCTGATGCTGCTGGATGAGCCCACCAACCACTTGGACCTGGACGCCCTGGTGTGGCTGGAAGCCTGGCTCAAGCGCTACACCGGCACCATGCTGGTCATCAGCCATGACCGCGAATTCCTGGATGCCATCACCGACGTGACGGTGCACATCGAAGCAGCCAAGCTCAACCGCTACGGCGGCAACTACAGCAAGTTCGAAGACATGCGTGCCGAGAAGATGGAGCAGCAGTCGGCATCGTTTTCCAAGCAGCAAGACAAGATTGCCCACCTGCAAAAGTTCATCTCGCGCTTCAAGGCCCAGGCCAGCAAGGCCAAGCAGGCGCAAAGCCGGGTCAAGGCCCTGGACCGCATGGAAAAGATTGCGCCGCTGCTGGCCGAGGCCGAGTTCACTTTCGAGTTCAAGGAACCCGCCAACCTGCCCAACCCGATGCTGTCGATGTCGGACGCCACCTTCGGCTACCCCGCACCGGAAGACGCGCCCGAGGGCACCGGCCCCACGGTCATCGTGCAAAAGGTCAACAAATCGGTGCTGGCAGGCCAGCGCATCGGCATTCTGGGTGCCAACGGCCAGGGTAAATCCACCCTGGTGAAAACCGTGGCCCGGGCACTCACGCCCATCCACGGCGAGATTCTGGAAGGCAAGGGCCTGAACATCGGCTACTTCGCCCAGCAGGAGCTGGACGTGCTGCGCCCCGCCGACACCCCGCTGGAGCACATGATCCGCCTGGTGAAAGAAACCACCGCCGCGGGCAAGCTGGCCGGCCAAGGCACGCGCGAGCAGGATTTGCGCAGCTTCCTGGGCACCTTCAATTTCAGCGGCGACATGGTCAAGCAGGCCGTGGGCAGCATGAGCGGCGGCGAGAAAGCCCGCCTGGTGTTGTGCATGATCGTCTGGCAGCGCCCGAATCTGCTGCTGCTGGATGAGCCCACCAACCACTTGGACCTGGCCACCCGCGAAGCCCTGGCGATGGCGCTGAACGAATTCGAAGGCACGGTGATGCTGGTCAGCCACGACCGCGCCCTGCTGCGCTCGGTGTGCGACGAGTTCTGGATGGTGTCACGCGGCGGTGTGGAGCCGTTCGACGGCGACCTGGACGACTACCAGCGCTACCTGCTGGACGAGTCCAAACGCCTGCGCGAAGCCGCCAAGGATGCGGGCAAAGCCGCCGCGCCCGCACCTACGCCGGTGGTGGTGGTGGCCGCCCCGGTCTTCAACACCAAGACCCTGCAGCGCGATCTGGACAAGATCGACACCGAGATGGCTGCCTTGCAGCTGGAAAAAGACGGGCTGGACGAAAAGCTGGCCGCCGCCAAGAATCCATTTGAGATCGGCCAGGCCGGCAAGCGGCTCAAAAAGGTCACTGCCGACATGGCGGCGCTCGAAGTGCGCTGGATGGCACTGTCGGAGCAGCTGGAATCCGCCGGTGCCATGGCGGGTTAACAAAGACAAGTTACAGTCCGTTCTCCTGCAAACTTTGTATACGGAGATTTTCTATGTTTTCTTTGATCGGTACCATCATTGTTGGTTTGATCGTGGGCTTGATCGCCCGGGCCGTGAAGCCCGGTGACGACAAGCTGGGCTTCATCATGACGGCCATTCTGGGTATTGCAGGCTCGTTCGGTGCCAGCTTCATCGGCCAAAAGATGGGCTGGTACGCGCCCGGCGCCGCGGCCGGCTGGATTGCCTCGGTCGTCGGTGCCGTCGTCTTGCTGGTGATTTACGGCCTGGTGTCGAAAAAGTAAAAAGCAGTTACGCACTTGGTGCAATAAAAGAGGGGCTTGCGCCAAACGGGTGCAAGCCCCTTTTTTTGCACCGTTTTGGCTCAAATAATTCATTTTAATTTTTATTGATTTATTTGATTCAATTTGCTATCTTTGCGGCTCCAGACATTTGCAATGCACACCGCTGTCGGAAATTCATTTTTCAACCCGGTTTTTCAGGAGTAGCCCGCATGAAATTCACATCTCTTGCTGCCACCGTCGCTCTGACGGTAGCGACCTTTACCGCCGCCACCTCGGCCCTGGCCGCCGACTGGACGGTCGGTGCCAACATCGGCAACGTGCCCTGGGAGTTCCAGGACGCCACCGGCAAGTTTGTCGGCTTCGAGATCGACCTGGTCAACGAGGTTGCCAAACGCGCGGGCAAATCGGTGCAGATCGAGAACATCCCGTTCAACGGCCTGTTCCCCGCCGTGCAGTCGGGCCGCATCCAGATGGCCATCTCCAGCATCACCATCACACCCAAGCGCCTCGAATCGCTGGCCTTTGCCCAGCCCTACTACGACAGCGACCAGTCCCTGTCGGTGCTCAAAGCCACCAAGATCGACAAGCTGGAAGACCTGGCGGGCAAAACCGTGGGCGTGGATACCGCCTCCACCGGCGACATCTACGCCACGCAGAACACCGCCAAGCTGAAGATCGCCACCATCTCCCGCTATGAAGGCCTGGCGCCCGCCATGCTGGACCTGGCCTCGGGCCGCATCGACGGCTACATCAGCGACATCCCGGCGGTGGAGTACTACATCAAGGACAAGCCGCAGTACCGCATTGCCGCGCGCATTCCCACCAACGAGCGCTACTCCTTCATGTTTGCCAAGAACTTTGCCGATGCCGCCAAGGTGAACGAGATCCTGGGCACGCTGAAGAAAGAGGGCTTTGTGTCTGCCACCCACAAGAAATGGTTTGGCACCACGCCACCTGACACGTCCTCCAGCGTCATGGTGATGGACGTTCCCAAGTAATCCCCAAGTTGTAAGCACCTGACGGACCCCGCATGAATCTGCTCGACACCTTCTTCAACTGGCCGGTTTTCCGGGATGCCCTGCCTTTGCTGCTGCAGGGGCTGTGGACCACGATTCTGCTGGGGGCCGTCAGCATTGCGCTGGGCTTTGTGGGCGGCTTGCTGCTGGCGCTGGTGCGGCTGTACGGCCCAGCTTGGCTGCGCACCGTGGCCCGCATCTACATCGACGTGTTCCGCTCGATCCCGCTGCTGGTCTTGCTGGTGCTGGTGTACTACGCGCTGCCCTTTGTAGGCATCCGGCTGACCTCGTTTGCCGCTGCCACCACCGCGCTGTCGCTGGTGTCGTGCGCGTACACGGCAGAAATCATGCGGGCGGGCATCGAGGCCATTCCCAAGGGCCAGTTCGAGGCGGCCGATGCCATCGGCCTGGGCTTTTTCAGCAGCATGCGCGATGTGGTGCTGCCCCAGGCGCTGCGCATCGTGGTGCCGCCGCTGACCAGCAACTGCATCAATGTGCTCAAAGACACGGCCCTGGCCTCGGTGGTGGCCATGCCCGATCTGCTGAAGCAGGCCACCCAGGCCCAGGCCCTGGCCGCCAACCCCACGCCCTTGATCGGCGCAGCGCTGCTGTACTTGCTGCTGTTGCTGCCCCTGGTGCGGCTGGTGGGCTTTTTTGAAGCACGGCACCGTGCTGCCACACGCTAAGAACCATATGACAGCACTTATCCAAATCCGTGGGCTGTGCAAGTCCTACGGCGCATTCCAAGCCCTGCACAGCATCGACCTCGACGTGAACGCTGGGGAGGTGGTGGTGGTCATCGGCCCGTCCGGTTCGGGCAAATCCACGCTGATCCGCTGCATCAACCTGCTGGAGGACTACCAGGGCGGCGAGATTCTGGTGGACGGCGAAAAAGTGGTGCGCGGCAAGGCCCTGGCCAAGGTGCGCGCCGAAGTGGGCATGGTGTTCCAGAGCTTCAACCTGTTTCCGCATCTCACGGCCCTGGCCAATGTGGCGCTGGGCCCGCTGCGGGTGCGCCATATGCCCCAGCGCGAGGCCGAAGCCCGCGCCCTGGCGCTGCTGGACAAGGTGGGCCTGGCCGCGCACGCGCACAAGCTGCCGGGCAAGTTGTCGGGCGGCCAGCAGCAGCGGGTGGCGATTGCCCGGGCGCTGGCCATGGAGCCCAAGGTGCTGTTGTTTGACGAGCCCACCTCGGCCCTGGACCCGGAAATGGTCGGCGAGGTGCTGGACGTGATGCAAGCCCTGGCGCGCACCGGCGTGACCATGGTGATCGTGACCCACGAGATGGGTTTTGCCCGCCGCGTGGCCGACCGGGTGATTTTCATGGAGGCCGGGCGGGTCATCGAACAGGCGCCGCCCGCCGAATTCTTCAGCGCGCCCCGTGAGGAGCGCACCCAGGCCTTTCTGCAGGCCATTCTTCAACACTGATTTTTTATGCCGCCAACCCTGAACCTAGACCACATCCGCGCCGAGTTTCCGGCCCTGCACAACGACTGCGCCTACCTGGACAACGCCGGTGGCTCCCAGGTTCTGCGCCGCGTGGCCGACCGGGTGCGCGACTACCTGCTGACCAGCAGCGTGCAGCTCGGTGCCAGCTACGCCCAGTCGCAAGATGCCGGGGCCAAGGTGCTGGCCGCGCGCCGTGCGGTGGCCGAGCTGATCAACGCTCCGTTTGACGACGAAGTGGTGATGGGCGGCTCCACCACCTCGCTGATGTTCCAGGTGACACATGCCATCCAGCTGGGCGTCCAGCCCGGCGACGAGGTTATCGTCAGCAACACCGACCACGAAGCCAATATCGGCGGCTGGATGCGGCTGCAGGCGGCGGGCGCGGTGGTCAAGGTGTGGGAGGTGAACCGCGAGACCCTGGCGCTGGACCTGGCCGACCTGGACCGTTTGCTGTCGCCCCGGGTTAAATGGGTGGCGGTGACCCACGCCTCCAACATCCTGGGCACCATCAATCCGGTGGCAGAGATCGCCCGCCGGGTCCACGCCGTGGGCGCGCGCCTATGCGTGGATGCGGTGGCCTATGCGCCGCACCGGCTGGTGGACGTGCAGGCCAGCGGGGCAGACATGGTTGTCTTCAGCTTCTACAAGGTGTTTGGCCCGCACTACGCGGTGCTGTGGGTGCAGCGTGAGCTGCTGCTGTCGCTGCCCAGCTTGAACCACTATTTCATCGGCGCCGACGTGCTGCCCTACAAGCTGCAGCCGGGCAATGTGAACTATGAGCTGTCGTACGGCTGCATGGGCATCAACGACTACCTGGTGGCGGTGGGCAGCCAGCTGGGCTGCACCGGCACGGCACGGCAAAAGATGCAGTGCGCCTTCGATGCGTTTGAGCAGCACGAGGACGCGTTAGCCGAGCGGCTGCTGGCGTACCTGCGCGGCAAGAAGTCGGTGCGCATTGTCGGCATGGACAGCGCTGCCAAGGGGGGCCGGGTGCCCACCATCAGCTTCATGGTAGCCGGGCAGATGTCGGAGTCCATCGTGCGCCATACCGACCGGTTTGGCATCGGCATCCGCTTTGGCGACTTCTATGCCAAGCGCCTGGTCGAGTCGCTGGGCCTGCACCCCCAGGGCGGCGTGGTGCGGGTGTCCATCGCCCACTACAACACCTTTGCCGAGATCGACAAGTTGGTAAAACACCTGGACGAGGTGATCGCATGAGCACAACCTTAATTCGCAATGGCCGCATCATCACCGCCACCGACGACTACGTGGCCGACGTGCTGATGCAGGACGGCGTGATCCACACCATTGGCCGCAACATCCAGGTCGGCGAAGACGTGGCCATCGTCGATGCCACCGGCCTGTACGTGCTGCCCGGCGGCGTGGACACCCATGTGCACCTGGAAAATGTGATCGGCCCCACGATCACCTGCGACACCTTTGCCAGCGGCACCAAGGCCGCGGCTTTTGGCGGCACCACCACCATCGTGGACTTTGCGCTGCAAACGGCCACCGACTCGCCCCTGGGGGCCATCGCCCGTGCCCAGCGCAGCGCCGAATCGCAGGTGGCGGTGGACTTCAGCTTCCACGTCATCATCACCCGGGTGGACGATCAGGTGCTGCAGGACGTGCGCTACGCCATGCGCCACGAGGGCGTGACCAGCTTCAAGATGTTCATGGCCTACCCCGGTGTGATGATGGCCGACGACGCCGCCATCTTCCGCATGCTGCGCCAGGTGGGCGCAGACGGCGGCATGGTGGCCCTGCATGCCGAAAACGGCACGGTCATCGACCTGCTGATCAAGGAAGCGCTGGAAGCCGGCCACACCTCGCCGCGCTACCACGCCCTGACCCGCCCGGCCATCATGGAAGGCGAAGCCACGCACCGCGGCATCCGCCTGGCCGAGCTGGCCAACGCGCCCATCTACTTCGTGCACGTTTCCAGCAACCAGGCCTTGAAGCACATCGTGGCCGCCCGGGCCGAGGGCATTCCGGTGTTTGCCGAGACCTGCCCGCACTACCTGTTGTTTGACGACTCGGTCTACAACACCGATAACGTGGAAATCGCCAAATACGTGATGACCCCGCCCCTGCGTACCCCCGACGACCAAAAGCACCTGTGGCGCGCCCTGCGCTATGACGACCTGCAGGTCATCGCCACCGACCACTGCCCTTTTTGCATGAAAGAAGGCCACCTGGGCTACCGCATGCAGAAAATGCGCGGCAAGGACGACTTCTCGCTGATCCCCAACGGCGCGCCGGGCATCGAAACCCGCCTGGTCAGCCTGTTCGACATCGGCGTGATGCAGGGCAAGCTGTCGCTGAACCGCTTTGTGGAGTTGACCTCCACCACCCCGGCCAAACTGTTCGGCCTGTTCCCCAAAAAAGGCACCATCGCCGTGGGCAGCGATGCCGACGTGGTGCTGTTTGACCCCGCCGCCAGCCAGACCATCTATGCCAAGGATTTGCACGGCAACTGCGACTACACCCTGCTCGAAGGCCGCACGCTGCGCGGCCAGGTGAAAAAAGTGTTCTTGCGCGGCACGCTCATCGTGGACGGGCCCCAGTGGCTGGGCCGCGAAGGCATGGGCCGGTTTGTGCCGCGTGGCGAAGTGCGGGCGTTTTAGGCTTTGCTACACTTTTTAAGTACTTTTTTGATAGCTGCTCACGCTCAATCTATAAGCGCTGGATGCCAATAATGCATATGAAAATTGGCCTGTATTTACAAAATAACGGGTTAACTATGCTGCGGCATGTCCAGCCCGTATGATTGCTATATGGATAAGAGCAAACCAAGCAATCTGGATGCGCTGCGGGAGCTGATTGCCCGCGAAGGCGAGCGCCTCACGCCGCGCATGCGCGACGCGGCCCGCTACGCGCTGGACCACCCCAACGACATCGCGCTGAACCCGGTGGCCACGGTGGCGGTGGCGGCCCAGATTGCACCGGCGGCCTTCATCCGCATGGCCAAGGCGCTGGGGTTTGACGGCTATTCGGACCTGCAGCGGCTGTTCCGTGCGCCGCTGCAGTTGGCGGTGAAACCCACCTTCCGCGAGCGCATCCGCCACTTTGGCGGCGAGCAGACGCTGGATAACCCCGACGACCCCGCCGAGGTGCTGCGCGCCTTCAGCCAGGCCAACGTGGTGTCGCTGGAGCATTTGCAGGACGATGCCGCCAGCCTGCCGCTCCAGGAAGCCATTGCCCTGATCCAGAACGCCCGCATCGTGCACGTGCTGGGCCTGCGCCGCTCGTACGCGGTGGCGGCCTACCTGGCCTACGCGCTGAACCGGGTGGGCCAGCCCGCGGTGCAGATCACCGGCCTGGGCGGTGCCATCGCCGAGCAAGCCAGCACCGCCAGCCCGCAAGACCTGCTGATCGCCATCAGCTTCCCGCCCTACGCGGCCGACACCCTGCAGGTGTGCGAACAAGTGCGCCTGCGCGGTGCCAAGCGGCTGGCCATCACCGATGCCTTCATGAGCCCGGTGGCCAAGGGGGCCGACCTGGTGCTGGAGGTCAATGATGCCAAGCTGCTGGGCTTTCGCTCGCTGACCTCGGCCATGTGCCTGGCCCAGACCCTGGCCATGGGCCTGGCCTTCGCCAAACGCAACAAACGCGCCAAAAAGTCGGGGCAACCGCCTCCGCTGGCAGCCGACCTGGACGATATCGACTGCTGACATGACCACCCTGGCCATAGAACCCCTGACGGCCGAAGCCTTCCGCCCTTTCGGTGATGTGATCGAGGCCAGCGCCAGCGTGCGGCACTTCTCCATCAACGACGGATTTGCCCAACGTTTTCACGACCTGGCGCAGATCGACGTGGGCAGCGGCGGCGGACGCGCGATTCTGAGCATCTTCCAGGCGCTGCCGCGCCAGCTGCCAATGCAGTTGGTGCTGCTGGAGCGGCACCCGCTGGGCAGCCAGGCGTTCATGCCGCTGTCTGGCCTGCCGTATCTGGTGGTAGTGGCCGAAGCCGGGCCGGTGCCGGTGCTGGCGCAGATCCGCTGTTTTCGCGCCGCGCCCGGCCAGGGGGTGAACTACGCCCGGGGCACCTGGCACCACCCGCTGATCGCACTGCAGGCGCCCAGCGACTTTTTAGTGGTGGACCGTGGGGGCGCGCCAGGGGACGCAAACTGTGACGAGCACCCCTTGGGCGACACGCCCATCTGGATCAAGGCGTAGGCAAAGAATCCATCGCGTCGGCAATCGCACCCGGCGTGGTGAACCAGATGTCGCCGCGGAGCCTGGCAATGTGCTGCAAAGCCCGGCGCAAATGCCGCAGCCGGTAGGGCTGGCCCACGATGTAAGGGTGCAGCGCAATGCCCATCACCAGCGGCTGGGTCTGGGACTGCGACAGCATTTCGTCGAACTGGTCGATGACCATTTGGGCAAAGTCTTTGCCATCCATCTGGCGGCCCATGACCATCGGAATGTCGTTGAGCTCCTGCGGATACGGAATCGACCAGATAGTGCCGCTGCGGGTCTGCATGGCCACCGGCTGGTCGTCGTGGCACCAGTTCAGGGTGTAGCGGTAGCCGGTCTCGCGCAGCAGGTCGGGGGTCAGCGCGGTTTCGGCAATCCAGGGTGATAGCCAGCCTGCAGGTGCGGTGCCGCTGCGCTGTTGCATCAGGTCGCGGCAGGACTGGAGCAGATCGCGCTCGGTCGCCTCGTCCATGCCGTTTTGCCGCTCGGCATTGGTGTGGCCGTGGCCAATGAGTTCGTCGCCGCGGGCCACGCAGGCCGCTACGACTTCGGGGCAATGGTCGTACAAGGCGGTGTTAACCAGCACCCCAGCGGGCAGGTCGAGTGCGTCAAACAGTTCCAGGCAGCGCCACACCCCCACCCGGTTGCCGTACTCGCGCCAGCTGTAGTTCAGTACATCCGGCTGCGGTGACACTGGCCCCAGATTGGCCCCCAGGCCTTCGCCGAAAGCGAAGTGCTCGATGTTGAAGCCCAGGTAGACCGCCAACCGGGCACCATTGGGCCAGCGATAGTCTGGTCGCTGGTGGATGGCCGAGTAGGCGAAACGGCCATGTCGGGGAACCGTGCGGTAGCGGTCAGGCATGACGCCCCGACCCACTAGTCACGCAGCTCCAAGGACCGGTTGACCCGCAGCGCCACCAAGGTGCAAATCGCTCCCGACAGCAGATAGATACTGACGTAAGCCAGCCCGAAATGGGCCGACAAGCCCAAGGCGACCAAGGGCGCAAATGCGGCACCAAATAGCCAGGCCAGATCAGATGTCAAAGCCGCGCCGGTGTAGCGGTACTGGGGCTCAAAGTTGGAGCTGACCGCACCCGCTGCCTGGCCGTACGACAGACCCAGCAACGCGAACCCCACCAGAATGAACACGTCTTGCCGGAACGGCTCGCCATCGAGCAGCATGGGCGCAAACAGGCTGAAGATCGCGATCAGTACCGCCAGACCGCCCAGCGTGCTACGCCGCCCCACACGGTCTGCAATCACCCCGGACGCAATGATGCCCAACATGGCAATGGCTGCACCGATCATCTGGATGACCAGCACATCGGCCACCGGCTGGGTCGCGTACAAGGTGATCCACGACAGCGGAAAAACCGTGACCAGGTGGAAAAGTGCGTAGCTGGCCAGAGCGGCAAAAGCGCCAATCAGCAGGTTGCTGCCCTGGGCCTGTACCAGCTCAACCACCGGGCTGGGCTCTAGCTTGTGCTCGTTAAGCAAATGGTCGTACTCGTCGGTGACCACCAGGCGCAGGCGGGCAAAGAGTGCCACCACGTTGATCGCAAAAGCCACGTAGAACGGATAGCGCCAGCCCCAGTCCATGAAGTCCACGGGCCACAGACTGGAATGCAAGTACAGGAACAGGCCACTGGCCACAATGAAACCAATAGGCGCGCCCAACTGGGGAATCATGGCGTACCAGCCACGGCGGTTCTTGGGGGCGTTCAGTGCCAGCAGAGAGGGCAGGCCATCCCAGGAGCCACCCAGCGCAATCCCTTGCAGGAAACGCAGTACCGACAGAAACACGATGGACGTGAACCCCAGGCTGGCGTACCCCGGCAAGAAGGCAATTCCGACCGTGGCAATCCCCAGCAGAAACAGCGACCCGGTCAGCTTGGCCCCGCGCCCCCAACGCCGCTGAATCGCCATGAACGCCACGGTCCCGATGGGCCGGGCGATGAAGGCAAACGAGAAGATCACGAACGACAGCAGCGTCCCGTCCAGTCGGCTCTCGAACGGGAAAAATATCTCGGGAAACACCAGTACCGATGCAATTCCGTAAACGAAATAATCAAAGTACTCGGAGGCCCGGCCAATGATTACGCCGATGGCGATTTCACCCGGCGCAATCTTGGAGTGGTCTGCAACTGAGGCCCTCGCATCACGCTCAAAGGAGGGCGGTGCGACAGCGTTTTGTTCATGATTAATACTGGACATCATGCTTACTCGTGATTCGGAGGTTGTAATATACAGACGCTGCGGGGCTACACAGCCAGGAGAATGATGCCATAGGACAAAACGTCCTATCCGCGTCGCCCACGGATAAACGTAAATTTCATACACTATGCGTTCACCAAATCCCATACTGTCTGGCATGCCCTCCTTCAAAAAACTACGCGGATTGCTTCTGTTTCCAGCCATCGTTTTACTGGCAGGTTGCAACACCGTACTGATGAATCCCTCCGGTGATGTGGCACTGCAACAACGCGATCTGATCGTCGTATCCACGGTGCTGATGCTGCTGATCATCGTCCCCGTGATTGCCCTGACTTTGCTGTTCGCCTGGCGTTATCGCAAGTCCAATACAGAGGCCACCTACGATCCTGAATGGCACCACTCCACCCAACTGGAGTTGGTGATCTGGGCAGCCCCGCTACTGATCATTATTGCCCTGGGGGCCATCACCTGGATCAGCACCCACACCCTGGATCCGTACCGCCCCCTGCAGCGCATTGACGCCAGCCGCGATGTCATTCCGGGCACCGCGCCGCTGGTGGTGGAAGTAGTCGCACTCGACTGGAAATGGCTGTTCATCTACCCCGAGCTGGGCATCGCCACGGTGAATGAGTTGGTGGCCCCGGTGGACCGCCCCATCGCCTTCAAGATTACCGCGTCGTCGATCATGAATTCATTTTTTGTTCCTGCGCTGGCCGGCCAAATCTACGCTATGCCGGGCATGGAAACCAAGCTGCATGCTGTGATAAACAAAGCCGGCGAATATGAGGGCTTCTCGGCCAACTACAGCGGCGCAGGCTTCTCGGGCATGCGCTTCAAGTTCCTCGGTATGAGCAATGAAAAATTCGATGCATGGGCCAAGGCCACCAAGGCGGGCGGTGGCGAACTGAGCCGCGACAGCTACATCCAGCTGGCCCAACCCAGCGAGCGCGACCCGGTACGCCGCTACGCCAC
The DNA here is from genome assembly GCF_040822085.1 of Rhodoferax sp. WC2427. Lineage (NCBI taxonomy): Bacteria > Pseudomonadati > Pseudomonadota > Betaproteobacteria > Burkholderiales > Comamonadaceae > Rhodoferax > Rhodoferax sp. WC2427. The sequence continues at coordinate 2,783,497 of NZ_CP162006.1, forward strand.
GGTGGCACCCGACTTGTACGACGCTATCTTGAACCGCTGTGTGGAGGCCAACCGAATGTGCATGAAAGACATGATGGCCATTGACGCCAGCGGCGGACAGGGTAAGCCCGGTGCTTACAACATCGCCTCGCTGGACCCCGCCACGCGCAAGCGCTTGGGGCTGGAGAACGCACCAGCCCGCACTTACGTGGGAGCCATGTGTACCGCGGCCAACCCCACCGGTGCCGCATTGGTGTCGGCTGTCCAGCCCAGTTAGTTTTTCGTTCCTGCAAGCAATTTACTCCGCGCCGCTCACTACGGCATTTCGGCCTGCGCCGCATTATTTTTGGCATCCGGAATAAAGATGTTCGACAACCTCGATCTTACGAAGCTCATTTTTGGCCGTCTCACCTGGGACGCGATTCCATTCCACGAACCCATCCTGTTGGCGACTTTTATCGCCGTCGCGATCGGTGGCGCTGCCGTGCTGGGGGCTCTCACCTATTTCAAACTCTGGGGTTACCTTTGGAACGAGTGGTTCACCAGTATTGACCATAAAAAAATCGGCATCATGTACATGATCCTGGGTCTGGTGATGCTGCTGCGTGGCTTTGCCGACGCGGTGATGATGCGCTTGCAGCAGGCCTTGTCGTTTGGTGACTCCACCGGCTTTTTGCCGCCACACCATTACGACCAGGTCTTCACCGCGCATGGCGTGATCATGATCTTCTTCGTGGCCATGCCGTTCGTGACCGGGTTGATGAACTTCGTGCTGCCGTTGCAGATCGGTGCGCGCGACGTCGCCTTTCCTTTCCTGAACAACTTCAGCTTCTGGATGACGGCCGGTGGTGCGGGTCTGACGATGGCATCGTTGTTCGTGGGCGAGTTTGCCCGCACCGGCTGGCTGGCTTACCCGCCGTTGTCCGGCATTTTGTACAGCCCTGACCCAGGGGTGGATTACTATATTTGGTCGCTGCAGATCGCGGGTGTGGGTACCTTGTTGTCCGGTATCAATCTGCTGGCCACCATCGTCAAAATGCGCGCGCCAGGCATGGGCCTGATGAAGATGCCTATCTTTGTCTGGACGGCGCTGTGCACCAACGTGCTGATCGTCATGGCCTTCCCGGTGCTGACCGCGGTGCTGGGCCTGCTGTCGATGGACCGCTATGTCGGCACGAACTTCTTTACCAATGATTTCGGCGGCAACGCCATGATGTATGTGAACCTGATCTGGATCTGGGGCCACCCCGAGGTCTATATCTTGGTGCTGCCCATTTTCGGTGTGTTCTCCGAAGTGGTAGCCACGTTCTGCAGCAAGCGCCTGTTTGGCTACGCGTCCATGGTGTATGCCACCATCGTGATCACCATCCTGTCGTACCTGGTGTGGCTGCACCACTTCTTCACCATGGGATCAGGGGCGAGCGTCAACTCGTTCTTCGGCATCACCACCATGATCATCTCCATCCCCACCGGGGCCAAGATTTTCAACTGGCTGTTCACCATGTACCGGGGCCGTATCCGCTTTGAAGTGCCGATGCTGTGGACCATGGGCTTCATGGTCACCTTCACCATCGGTGGCATGACCGGCGTGCTACTGGCCGTGCCCCCGGCCGACTTCGTGCTGCACAACAGCCTGTTCCTGATTGCCCACTTTCACAACGTGATCATCGGTGGCGTCGTGTTCGGCACCTTTGCAGGTATCACCTACTGGTTTCCCAAAGCCTTCGGCTACAAGCTGGATGCGTTCTGGGGCAAGTGTGCATTTTGGTTCTGGTGCATTGGTTTCTACTTCGCCTTCATGCCGCTGTATGTGCTGGGCCTGATGGGCGTGACCCGTCGCATGAGCCATTTTGAAGACCCATCGCTGCAGATCTGGTTTGTAGTTGCAGCGTTCGGTGCCTTCCTGATTGCCATCGGTATCGCCTGTTTCCTGATCACACTGGTGGTGAGCTTCATCCGCCGCGAATCCCTGCGCGACACCACGGGCGATCCTTGGGGTGGCCGTACCCTGGAATGGTCCACCTCGTCGCCACCACCGCCTTACAACTTTGCGTTTACGCCCCGTGTCCATGACCTGGATGCCTGGTGGGATATGAAGAAGCATGGCTATGTACGTCCGCTTACCGGCTTCATTCCGATCCACATGCCCAAGAACACGGCTGCAGGTATGGTGATCGCAGGCATCAGCACGGTCATAGGCTTTGCGCTGATATGGCACATGTGGTTACTGGCAGGTGTAGCATTTATTGCCCTGCTGGTTGCCTGCATTGCCCACACGTTTAACTACAAACGCGATTACCACATTCCTGCCAACGAAGTCGTGCGCATCGAAGCTGCGCGTACCCAACTGCTCGCCAGCCATGTCTGATATGACCGCCACCTCCTCCGTCGGCACTGCCAACGTGCCCAGCAATATGCAGTTCTTCGAGCCCACCGAGCAGCATCCCGAAAACGGCACCTTGCTGGGTTTCTGGATCTACCTGATGAGCGACTGCCTCATCTTTGCCTGCCTGTTTGCGGTGTACGCCGTGGTCGGCCGCAGCTATGCGGCCGGGCCATCGGGTGCCGACCTGTTCGATTTGCCACTGGTGGCGTTGAACACCTCAATGTTGCTGCTGTCCTCCATCACTTACGGCTTTGCGATGCTGGAGATGCAAAAAAACAGGCTCAAGCCAACCATCGTGTGGCTGATCATTACCGGGTTATTGGGCGCAGCCTTCATCGGGCTGGAGCTGTATGAGTTCACCCACCTGATCCACGAAGGCGCAGGCCCACAGCGCAGTGCATTTTTGTCTGCCTTCTTCACGCTGGTAGGTACACACGGCCTTCACGTCACCTTCGGCATCATCTGGCTGGTCACTCTGCTGTTCCAGCTCGGCAAGCATGGACTGATCCCCGAAAACCGCCGCCGCCTGATGTGTCTGTCGATGTTCTGGCACTTTCTGGACGTGGTCTGGATTGGCGTATTTACCTTTGTCTACCTGATGGGAGTGCTGTAATGGGCGCACACACTGAACACGAACACCACGGCAGCCATGGTGACCACAGCGAACACGGCCATGGAGACACCGGCAGCCACAGCACCCTCAAAGGATATGTGACGGGCTTTGTGCTGGCGGTGGTCTTGACGGTCATTCCCTTCTGGCTGGTGATGGGCAAGGTCTTTGACAAACCCCACGTCACGGCGATTGTCATTTTGGCCATTGCCGCCGTACAGATCGTGGTCCACATGATTTATTTTCTGCACATGAACAGCAAGCTGGAAGGTGGTTGGTCGCTATTGGCGCTGATCTTCACCCTCATGCTGTTGGTGATCATGTTGACCGGATCGATCTGGGTCATGTTCCATCTGAATGCGAACATGATGCCGGTGTCGGCCCATGAAATGAAGAACATGCCTTGACCTTGTCTTCAGCCAAGCCATCGGCAACACATTCGGGCCCACAACATGTGGGCCTTTTACTTTTTCTGGCCGCAGTGGTTTTTGCCATCTTCGCTGCGCTCGGAACTTGGCAAGTGCAGCGGCTTTTCTGGAAGCTCGACCTGATCGCCCGGGTAGATCAGCGCGTACATGCCCTGGAGGTGGAGGCACCCACTTCCGATCAATGGCCGCACCTCGATGCGTCGAACGCTGAATACCGGCGTGTCCGCGTCACTGGAACATTCTTGGCGAAGCAAGACACCCTGGTGCAAGCCGTCACAGAGCGCGGCAGTGGCTTTTGGGTCATGGCACCGCTGAGGCGCACCGATGGCACGGTGGTAATGATCAACCGCGGCTTTGTACAGCCCGAGACTACCCGGGCCATCGCACCGCCCGTGGCGGATGCAAGCCAGCAATCCACCGTCACAGGGCTGCTGCGCATGGACCAATCCGGCGGTGCCTTTTTGCGGCAGAACGACCCCAGCCACCAGCGCTGGTATTCGCGCGATGTCCAGGCCATCGGCAAAGCACTGGGCCTGACCCAAGTAGCACCCTACTTTGTCGACGCGGATGCAGTCGCCGCACCGACACCGCAACCGTCCGCTGACGGTGCCCCCGTGTACCCCGTGGGGGGATTGACCGTCATAGCCTTCCACAATAGCCATCTGGTATACGCTCTGACTTGGTACACGCTCGCGGCCATGGTGGCAGGGGCTGCATGGTATTTTTCGCGCTCGGCGCGGCGACTGCGCGACCACCCATTCGCCAAGGAACCCGAACGTGCTGCAGACGACTAAAACACCAAGCGCACTATCCACGCTAGCCCCGGGCCTGGAAGATGCCACGGGGCGCAAGAACATGCACCAACTGGTGCAACTGCGCTGGATCGCTGTCATCGGCCAAATTGTGACGATTCTGGTCGTGCACTTTGGCTTTGGCATTGCCCTCCCCCTGGGCACGATGTTCACGCTGCTGGGCTGCCTGATTGTCTTCAACATTGCCAGCTTGCTCCGCGCCAAAATGTTCCAGGACGTCAGCAACGGCGAGCTGTTCTTCGCACTGCTGGTGGACGTGGGCATGCTCACCACCCAACTTTATCTGAGTGGGGGGGCCACCAATCCATTCGCATTTTTATACCTGCTGCAGGTTACGCTGGGTGCCATGCTGCTCCAAGCCTGGTCCACCTGGACCATGGTGGCTATTACCGCGGCGTGCTTCGCGGGCTTGGCACGCTTCGGCGCACCACTGTCGTTACCGATTGACCACGACCAAGGCCTGAACAGCCCCTACATCCAGGGGATGTTGATCTGCTTTATGCTCAATGCCGCCTTGCTGGTGGTTTTCATCACGCGCATCGGCCGCAATCTGCGTGAACGCGACAGCCGTCTGGCCGACCTGCGCCAACGTGCGGCGGAAGAGGAACACATTGTGCGCATCGGTTTACTGGCATCAGGTGCGGCGCACGAACTCGGCACCCCGCTGGCCACCCTGGCGGTGATTCTGGGTGACTGGCGGCACATGCCACACTTCACCAACGATCCCGAGCTTCTGCAAGAAATCGATGAAATGCAAACCCAGTTGCTGCGCTGCAAAGCCATTGTCAGCAACACCCTGCTATCGGCGGGCGAGGCACGCGGCGAGTTCTCGGTCAAAACCACCATTTGCAGCTTTTTGGACGACCTGGTTGAAGAGTGGCGCGCCACCCGCCCGGTTTACGCCTTCGCCTACTCCAATGCATTTGGCCATGACCTACCGATGGCGTCCGACTTGGCACTCAAGCAAATGGTCTACAACGTGCTGGACAACGCGTTGGACGCCTCCCCTCGCTGGATACAGTTGCAGGCAAACCGCGAGGCCGATGCGCTGACACTTACCGTCACCGACGAAGGCCCGGGGTTCGCCCCCGCCATGCTGGCCCATTTCGGCAAACCCTTCCAATCCAGCAAGGGTCGTACCGGCGGCGGCCTGGGGCTGTTTTTGGTTCTCAACGTTGCCCGTACGCTGGGCGGCAATGTCACCGCATTCAACCGCGTGGAAGGCGGTGCCGTTGTAAAAATCACCCTGCCCCTTGCCACATTCGCCATGGGGAAGACTGCATCCAATGCCGGTTGAATCCACCGAACGCCTGTTGCTCATCGTGGAAGACGATGATGCCTTTGCCCGCACGCTGGGCCGCTCTTTTGAGCGGCGCGGCTACACCGTCATGCTCGCCACCACCCTGGAAGCCGTGGCCACCCTGCTGCAAAAGCGCACACCCGGTTACGCTGTGGTGGACCTCAAGCTCAATGGCGACGCCTCCGGCCTGGCTTGCGTGCAGACACTGCACATGCACAACACCAGCATGCTGATCGTAGTGCTCACCGGCTTCGCCAGCATCGCCACGGCCGTGGAGTCCATCAAGCTCGGCGCCTGCCACTACCTGGCCAAACCCTCCAACACGGACGACATCGAAGCCGCCTTTGGCCGCGCCGCGGGCAACGTCGAGGTACAGCTCACCAACCGGGCCACCTCCATCAAAACGCTGGAATGGGAACGCATCCACGAAATGTTGGCTGAAACCGGCTTCAACATCTCCGAAACCGCCCGCCGCCTGGGCATGCACCGCCGCACCCTGGCACGTAAACTGGAAAAGCAGCAGGTGAAATAGTGGGTAAGCACCAGGGCACCAGGCCATTGCTGCGACTGCAGTCGATGAGATGCCAGGCACGAAATCAGCCCAGGCACCGTTGGGACACACCACCGGCGCCATGCCCGCCAAATACATCCGCCACATACATCCTGCGCAAGGTAGGCAAGAAGGTGGGGCCCGTTCGTTGAATTGCGGAACAACTCCAATTTTTGCGGAAGAAACGAGGGGAATGTGGGGAGGCATTTGCTACAAGCAACGTAGCAAAGAAAAAAGGCCCTGTATTGCTACAGAGCCTTTTCAAATTGGTGGGACGTGCGGGGGTCGAACCCACGACAAACGGATTAAAAGTCCGAAACATAGAGAAACCACTGGACAAGCCTGGACAACAAAATTATCATAAGTCCATGATAAATAACAAGTTATTGTCCTAAGCTGTCCAATCCAATGTTTAACGATTCAACAATATTCTGGCAATATTCTGGCAACAAACGGAGCGCTACGCAATGACTCCAACAGCCGGTCAAATCATAAAAGATGCAGAAATGGGTGTCTTTGTTACCCTTGAGAAGATTCATCCACGCGGCTCGCTTCAGTTTCGCAAGCAGAACAATGGGGCTGTAACGCTCCATTGGCGGTTCAGCCAAGGCGCGACAAGCGGACGCGTGCAACTTGGCGTTTACGACTCTAAGGCCCCACCTAAAAGCCAAAAAGCAACGGTGAACGGCCTCTCCATTGCAGCCGCGAGGCACTTGGCGGAAGAGAAAGCAAATGAGCACTATGGCAAACGCGACGCAGGAGGATGGCCAGCTATAGAGAAAGCCAAACAAGCTGCGCAGTTCGAGTCTGAAGCTGCAATTGCTTCTGCAGCCAAGCACACTCTTAGCAATCTGCTGGGCCTGTACTGCGACCACCTTCAAGCCCTAGGTCGTAAGTCCTACAAAGATGCGTCCTCAATTTTCAAACTTCACGTGATAGAGCCCTGGCCGAATCTTGCGAAAATACCTGCAAACCAGCTAACTGCCGATCAGGTCGCGGAAATGATGCGCCGGGTGCAAGAGTTGGGCAAATTCCGCACAGCCAACAAATTACGTAGCTACCTTCAAGCTTGCTATGGAGTCGCAAAAAGTGCGAAATCAAAGCCCAGCATTCCCAAGGCATTCAAAGAATTCAATATTACTAGTAATCCTCCAGCGGAAACGTCCCCTGACGAGACCCACAATCGAGCTGACAAAAATCCGTTGACTCGTTTGGAGATGCAGAAATACTGGAAGGAAATAGAAAACTTGGAAGGGATACGCGGAGCGCTGCTGCGATTTCATCTGTTGACGGGAGCACAGCGTATTGAGCAGTTAGTTAACCTCTTCAACAAGGACATTGCCGACAACAAAGTGACACTGTGGGATGGCAAGGGGCGACCCGGTAAAGGAGCAAGACCACATCAACTGCCTCTAATTCCATTGGCGGCCAAGGCACTAAGGCTGTGTGCGCCGCAGGGAATCTTCGCACTCTCAACCGATGGGGGGGAAACACACATCGCAGCGACAACGCTGAGCCGTTGGGCAGTTGAGGCAGGTGCAGCCATTCCCAACTTTAAAGCTAAGCGCTTGAGGTCCGGGGTGGAGACACTTTTGGCGTTTGGCAAAATTTCACAAGAAACCCGTGGGCGGTTGCAGTCACATGGAATTTCAGGTGTTCAGGCAAGGCATTATGACGGGCACGAGTACATGGAAGAAAAGGAGAAGGCCTTGAAGCTTCTGCTCAAATTACTGAATGAATGACGTTTGCCACAGAAATAAATCAGTTATATTATTTATCGCACACTTTCTTCGTACGTCAATCTTCTGGCGCGAGGCACGATCCATTATCCAACACTTCGGATTATTTCACTCAAGCACTTGCAAGGCTGTTTAAAGTTGTACATAATTGATCCCGGCCTTAACCTTAAGTAATTCGGATCTTTTGACAAACTGTCATTTGTTGGCCATTCAATAAAAGTATCGAGCCCATAAATTCCTGGGCACATGGCCATCGGTCATGTTGTATACATTCTCAAGTACGGACCGATAGTACCTTTCGGTGCATGACTACCTGTCATGTATGTACTTTATTAAAAAATATCTGAGTTCTAGGCTTACCTACAAGCTCAATCGTGTTTAGCACGTGCTCATGGGCGTGTTCATTTAATAAGTTGAAGGCTATGTATGAAAAACAGTTCACCCCGTGCGGCCCCGAATTTAAACCAGCCAGGCCGTGTTTACGTCAGAGAAGTTATTGAATTTTTGCGGATAAGCCGCAGCACTTTTTACAAAGGCTTGGACACCAATCGCTACCCAGCGCCAGATGGGCATGATGAAACTCGCCCTTTCTGGTATCACAGCACTATTCGTCCATTGGTCCTGAAAGAATAGAGATCCTGTTTTACAGGTATGTGGGGCGGTAGTCACGATCACCCTACGCAATCAATTGCGGAAGTCGCAGCCAAGCCTTGGACTCTTGCAGACCAAGGCCTGATTAGACGCAAGTAGTGTCAGCGGCTTTTCCGTTGTAAGCCCCCCTGTTACTAGTAAGCCAATTCTAGAAAAGCCTGTGGATAACTATGAGTACGAACATTACACTTGCTTCGGGAGTTGATCGAATCCACCTTGTAAGACATATAAGCTGGGCAATCTACAAGTTGATTGGTTCCCAGCTTTGGGGGTTATATAATTTAGTTAAAAACAAGAATATTCTGGTTAAATCTTCTAACGTCAAGTTCAAGATCACCATCAAGTCAGGCGCTCATGGATTGCGGTTGGGCTATTACCCAGAGAAAAAAGGGGCCAAATTGGCAGACCTGATCATCTGTAAGACTAAAATAAATATGGGCTATTTCAAGCTTTGCCTATATCCAGGCCATTTTCCGCCCCAGGAGTATGAGGTTCACTTTGCAGAACTGGAGAACTTGATGGCCGTTTTTTTGCCGGTCTCCTATGCTGAGATGTATGAGCATGCCAAGGTAAGCTATATCGAATTGGCATCAGACAATGGTTCCCAAAAGATGGGGACGTTTCTTGTGTCCCGACCCAAGGTAGTGCAGTCGTCAAGGTTTCTAGAAAAGGACGGAAGCCTTGGTACCCACTACTTGGGGGCCAAGAACGGTGTCAGACGAGACCGAATTTATGACAAGAATCGACAGATGGCAAAGATCGGGAAGTCTCGTCTAGGTACGTGGACGCGTTTCGAAGTGTCCATACGTAATACGGGCTTGCATGTCTGGGAACTGGGGGAAAAGCTTGGCAACCCTTTTCTATCTATGCATGTAGCAGACTTGGCAAAAGCGTATTCCTTCACGAATGATGTCGTGTTACTGAACTTCCTGAAGTACAGTGAAAGCGTGGGGACTGCGACAGCGCTCAAGCACCAGATGCCCAAGTATAAAGTTGCAGCCCGAAAACTATTGAAGCTGGCAAGGGCAACCTGGTGGAAACCGGTTTCTGTGGGTAAATTCTTGCAAACTGCGTTTGAGCAATTTACGCCACAGCCTAGTAGCTATGTTTTGGTTTGAAGCGAATAAAGGAATTTTCCAGCTTTCTGCCAGCCAAGTATTGAGGAAGCCATAAATGAGTTTTGGTGAAGTAGTTGCTGTCGGAGAGGCAGTGGTCCCGTTAGCAGGGAAGACAGCGGAGGTTGTGAGTAAGGTGCACGCGCTCTGGGCGACATTTTTTCCTGCGGCTGCTGGCAAAAACAGAGACAACGCCGAGTTCGAAATTTGGACAAATCGCCTTAGCCTGCTACAGCAGGCGAATGAAAAATCTAGGCTTCTTGGCTCAGAGTTTGTCAGTCACGTTGTGCCGCTCAGCTTTGCAAAGCCTTTTGTAGATGCAGCGTCCCTTCAGGACGAACCATCATTGCAAGACAAATGGGCAAACTTGCTTGTCAACTCGGCTAACGCGAGTAGTGCTGTGCAGCCGCGCGTAGCGTTTGTAACTGTGTTGAACGAACTCAACGACTTCGATGCCATGATCTTAGACAAGCTCTATGCGGTGATGACACATGATCGGGATGCTAGGTACGGTGCGGTCACAACTGAGCTTCCAGAAAAGGCTACAGCCTGGCATAACCATGCTGGTCCCGATCATCCACCATCGGAGGTTGCTGTTTCGCTTAGCAACCTTGCTCGGTTGGGCCTGATTTTGGTTGACAAGGACGGAGGAAGGGAACTGCTTGCCAGTGTCGGCCCGACAAAGTTCGGTCGGGCATTCGTGGCGGCAGTAAATGCTCCTGAGAGAACAGTAGACCTTGGATCCAACTCTTCGAGTTGATAGTCCGGGAGCAGGCCTGGTGTACTTACCCAGCGCATAATTGATTGCGCCGCCTTTGGAGGCGATGCGACGTATCGGTGGTGAGATAAATGCAAACATACCCGCAGCCCCCAAAGTCTGCGCAATTGATTGCGGTGGGAGCCTGTTCACGGTATGGTTTCGGAAAGGGAATAAAGGTAAGGCCATCCGGGATTGGAAGGCTGCCCTGACCCGATTTACCATTCAGTTTGGAGACCGCATCTCCGCTTACTAAGCTCCGACCCGTTTACACAAAAACTCGGACACCCTCACCTACAGTAGTTTTTTTGATGAAATAGTTTAAATGGTTGCATCTATTTCATCCTCAATTTTTAGGATAAATAAAAAATCATGAACCACCAAGATCGTTAGGATGGTCTTTGAGAGGTGCTCATTTCTTAGCTTCCAGTACTTAGATGAGTGAATTTCGGATGTTCCCCTCGGTCAATTTTTCCTAAGATTCGGAGTCTTCTCAAAAAACGGGGGTAGATTTGCACCTAGAGTACAAACGGTTAGCGAAAATATACCTTTCGGCACGGATAACCTAGCAGCTGGTTTTTCCTGTCCTAGCCACTAGCCATTTCCTTGTTAGAGTTCGTGAATCAAAGGACGCTCATGGCCGCACCATTTGAAGACGAAGTAATTCAGTTCATTGGCAGCAGACGACCTCTCAAGCTCGCTTTTCTCGCTGTAACGGTAGTCGGAATTTTGGGGTCTGCGTACTCGACGCTTCACCCTTTGTTTGAAAAGTTGCAGCCATTTACCTATAGGGCGCTCGGAGTAGAACTACCGAAAGATATCAAGCAACGATACAGCTGCGCTTACTTCTCTGGGTCCGCACAGTGGGACCTTCCAAATTCAACCAAGGTTGCCGAATCTCAAGGGATCGTTCGAGTTACAACAACCCTCGCCAACTTTCAAGAAAAATTGTTAGCTTGTCAGAATGCTCTTGGATACAGCCCTCCCCCAATTCCCCCTGCATTAGATGTCGCCCCAAACGAGGTTCCACATATTCAAACGGCACTAATTTCAAACTTGAGCGCATTCTCGGGAGCGTTGCAAAGCAAGGATCGCCTAACTTACCTGCTGTATCAGATAGGCAGCGATACAGCGATGGCAATCACACAGCTTGCTCCTTCGGATCCGGAGGAACTGCGTGATTCCGTAACGACGAGTCTCATACCCTTGGAAGCGGAGGTCGCTAACCGAATTTCGGACTCTCTTGAGGAAGCCAGTGGTATCTGCCCATGCAAGCTTCCAAGGATTGCCGTCCGATCGAACTCAAGACAAGAATTCCTAAGGTCAGCCAGGGAACTTGATGCCGCTATGTCCAATTATCTTGCACCTTTGCCACCTGCAAGGACCCACTGAATTGCCACAAAGCAGCTAGGATTTACGCAATTGATTGCAAACGAAATCTATATCTTGGCAATTGGCACCTAACCAAATCGGCACTATCATTGCAATCAATTGCAAAGTGCCAATTCGGGAACTTTTATAGCGGTAATCCCTTGTTATCGCTACCCTGATGCGCAAGAATGAAGGGGAGCGCATGTTCCAGAACTGCGAAGGCCCCCTTCATTCGAAGGCCGACCATGCCACGTTCTATTGTGCGGTGGCTTATACGCTCCACGCATTGCACCGTGACGGCCACAAGGTTTCCTGCGCTGACACTCAAACCAACTGATCGGAAAACAGGGAGATGGAAATGTTAGTTGATGGGTATTGGTTCGACTACGCGAGTGCCCTTTGCGCCGCAGTATCTGCCTTCTTCTGGGCGTGGTCGGCCAAGATCAAGATTCCGACCGGCTACGACGTAGGGCTTGAACAGAAGGAGCCAGATGCGCTGATGACTGTGATCATCAAACAATCTGCCGCAGCTTAATCATGAAAGCTCAGCTTGGTGGCAGAACCTTGCGGCGGTCAGTTTTGATGATGTTGCTTGCTCTTGTCCCGCCTTTCTTTAGCGGCCTGGCATGGGCCGATATCTTCAAGTGCACAGATGCTTCTGGAAAACTGTCGTTCTCAGATAGGCCCTGCGAGGGCTCTAAGCGCGAGAGTGTGGACCTCCGATACCGAGGAACGGCAGCGCCGCTTTCCGCAACATCGGCAGCTTCTACGCTGACGCAGGCATCGACGCCATCAACTCCAAGCCCGATTTCATCGGGACCGCCAACGTCTCAACTCACTCCCGTTAAGCCGCCCGAAACTCCACTGGCAGAACGCCTTGCTGCATTGTGCGTTGATGTGTACCGAGCTCACCTAGCTTATCCGCAGGGCGTCCGAATTGTCAGCCAAATTTTAGAGAAAAGCTTGTCGGAGTATCTGATAACGGTGCAGGTTAAAACCATCAGCAATCCAGCTACGCCAGCCCGCATTGATCCAATCGTTATTGATGAAAAATTTATCTGCGTTACCGATGGGGGTTCTGGGCTCAATGCCCGGAGTACGGACATGTACGTCAAGCGCCACAAGGACGGACAACGCTTGTAGCGCGGACTGGGTGCCAGCAGTAGCCTCCGCAATTAATTGCGGAGTTATTCGAGGGTGATCATCGTGCTGCCACAGCCCCAAAACTTCAAAATCAAAAACTTGGATGTGATAACAAAGTATGGCTACCGATACCGGGGATGTATGGTGGGTTCCAATACTGGTTTGGAATCGAACGCGGATGAAGGGCTTATCCTAATGGTTGAAAGCTGGAGCCGCATCGTGGAAGGGTGTGGGCAGCGGCACCGGATTACTGCAGGTGCATGCTCCCTTGAGGCAGAGGGATTTGTTTGACGTTCCCGAGCTGCAGGCCTCGGCGTAGCATGCAATCAATTGCGTAAGCAAATTACAGCCCCTCGAATGTGTGATCCTGCACCGCAATCAATTGCGCAATCAGCATGGACAAAAGATGGTCTGAGGCCGGTATCAATATTCATAACTATATGATTTGTATAGATATTTTTGACAAACGGTGGTCGATTGGTTAAAATCGACTATGCAAAAATCACTTAAGTTGTCCCTCCGAAATTCGGGAGCAACCCTGAGTGAAATAGACCCCTGGTGCCTTTCTCCGCAATCAATTGCGGAACCCCTTTCTGCAGATGTGAACTGCATCCAACGGTTCATCACAGCCGCCATCAGCCCGAACACCCGACGCGCTTACCAGCAAGACCTACAGGACTTTCTGAACTGGGGCGGCACCATCCCCTGCACCGCAGAAATCCTCGCTGCCTACGTCGCAGGTCGGGCCAGTAGCCTTGCCACCGCGACCATCACACGCCGGGTCGTTGGTATCGGTCGGGCTCACACCACACAGGGCTTCAGTGACCCCAGCAAGGCGGACCTAGTGCGTACTGTCCTGCGGGGTGTACGGCGTGTCAACGGCACAGCTCAGCGACAGGTGGCACCGTTAATCAAGCAGGACGTAATGGACATCTTGCCGAGTCTGAAAAACCTACGTGGCTCCAGAGACCGAGCCTTAATCCTGCTGGGCTATGCCTCTGCCCTACGACGTTCGGAATTGGTCGCACTCCAAGTGATCGACTTAGAAAACGTCCGGGAAGGCCTTGTGATCCATCTACGCCGCAGCAAGACAGACCAAGAGGGCCAGGGCAGAAAAATTGCCATCCCATGGGGCCGAACCAGTGCCTGCCCTGTAAAGGCCGTGCATACCTGGCTGGCATCTGCTGCCATCGAAATCGGCCCCATATTCCGCGCTGTCGGTAAGTCCAACAAGGTCAGTGATGCTGCACTGTCTCCGCAATCAATTGCGCTGATTCTCAAGGGTCATGCCCAGAAGATCGGCCTGGATTCGACCCAGATTTCCGGACACAGTCTTCGTTCAGGCTTGGTAACCAGCGCCGTACAGGCGGGGGTCAGCGTGCACAAGATCCAGCAGCAAACGGGGCACCGTTCGCTAGACATGCTCGCCCGCTACGTTCGCGATGCAAACCTATTTGAAGGCAACGCTTCGGGAGCACTGCTATGACTTGATGTTTTGAGAGTGATGGCGCTCGGCCATCGAAGATAGCGGCATCCGAAGGTGGTGGAACACCCAGGATGCCTGACCACAAGCAAACTGATTGAGAGTTTAAATATGGCTGAAAGTGATTTTAGCGTTGCTGGGTTAGTGCGGGAGGCCCCCGCGCATTACCTTTGCCACCCCTGGCAGTCCAGCGATACCGAGCTGCTGCAGGTACTGATCGGCGATGCCGAGGTGACCCGTCTGTACAGAGGCTCGCTGGGGCGGTTCTTTGATGATCCTGGTGATGCTGACGCGCCGCAACTATGTGGCATTGCACGGGAACTGGTTCGGCGTTGGCTGGCTGAGAAATTGAAGACCGGTGCGGTGTTCCAAGACCCTGGGGCTGTGAGCGAGTTTCTGAAGCTCCACTTTGCAGGTCGCACCTATGAAAGCTTTGTTGTGCTGTTCCTTGATGCGCACCTCCGCCTTATCTCCGCAGAGGAGATGTTCCGAGGTACGTTGACCCAGACATCGGTCTATCCCCGCGAGGTGGTGGTCGCCGCACTCTCGAAAAATGCAGCAACGGTAATTTTGTCGCACAACCACCCGAGCGGTAGTGTCGAGCCATCAGTAGCCGATGAGGCATTGACCCATACCCTTCAACAGGCATTGGCCCTGGTAGATATCCGTGTGCTGGACCACATCATCGTCGCAGGTGCCGATACCCTCAGTTTTGCCCAGCGGGGGTTGCTATGAGCCGAACCATGCCCAAACAATCTCTCTCCGAAGCGCAGGCAGTTGCAGCGCGCCGAGAAAACAAACCGCTCCCAATGGTGCCCTTCGCCACAGGCAACTCAAAAGGAACGCTGGGCTGGTACAACGGCTTTAGCCCTTCGCAGCGGATGCGGGTCCTAAGAGCGATGAACCTATCAATGGCCAGCGGGGTGCTGTCTCCAGCACAAGGACCTTGTGACCTCTGTAGCGATCCCGCTGCGCCCGTTTTTTACCATAGTGAGGATTACAGCGAGCCTCTCAGATGGGAGCCACCTGCCGCGTACTGTTTGTGCCAGTTGTGCCATCTTCGCAGGGTGCACATGCGGTTTGCTTGGCCGTTGGTATGGCGCGTCCACCTAGGACACGTCCGCCGAGGTGGCTATGGCAGCGACCTAAAGAGTCCAGAGATCAGACACCAACTAGTTCGCTACCGGCGCGGCTTGGAAACCGGTGTGGTGTCAGAGCTTCCATCGCTGCGGCCCTATGCCCTAACCATAGGACGTGAATGGTTCGCGGCTTTGAGTATGGATCCGCGCAGCCGGGTGCTTGGTATTGCCATTGATCAGGGCGTAGTGGATGGTGGGCCGGTCGTTACCGGTGATGCAAGCTCGTGCAATCAATTGCGGAGAAATGCCGGTGCCTTGATCGTCGGTATGGCCGCCTATAGGCTCATGAAGCCGGAGGTTTGATATCACGAGCCATGCAGGCTTCTACCAGTTGAAACAGCTCAGATGGGTTGGTGTCTAAAGCAATTCCCAGGCGGAAGATGATCTTGATGCTTGGCGAGTTGCGGCCTAGCTCGATCAGGGAAAGGTAATTTCGGTCCACACCCGCCTCAAAAGCCAACTGTTCCTGGGACCAAAGTTTGCGTTTGCGCAAGCTGCGTACTGTCTTTCCAAAGGCCTCATCTGCGTCCAAATCAATGCCCAACAAAAATGGGCAAGAGTCGCGGGGATGGGTGAAAATGTCTTCCGCATATATACGGAATTCTTGAAAAGCAACCCATGAAGTCCATGAAATGCCGGGTGGGGACACAACAGGCCCCATCTTTTATCACCTAACAAATCACCGACAAATAAAAGGAAAAAATATGGCCATCGGAACCAAACGGTATGCAAGAGGCGCATTGGTCGCCGTGATCGCATTCTTCGGTGTATTTACGTTGAGCCTGATGATGCTCACAGCGCCGAACCCCATATTTGTGTTGGTGCTAAGTCTCGTGTCCGCCCTGATTGGCTACCGCCTTACATCCAGAGTGACGGATGGACTAGCTGTGCAACGAGCCCTGGTAGTCGCCCGGAAAAGGGTTCCGAATTTTGTGGTGGGGCAGCACGTTATCGGTGTTGATAGCGAGTCAGGAATTCTGCTCGACCATCAGGGCGGAACCATCCTGGTCTTTGACACCTTTGGAAAACGCCTGAGCGTACTTCCCGAAAGTGCATTGCTTGCGTGCGATGTTATGGAAGATGGCAATACGGTGTCCACATTGACCACCAGCCGGTCTAGCCAGCTAGTTGGGGCTGCAGTGGGCGGTCTGGTGTTTGGTGGCGTTGGCGCCGTTGTAGGTGCCCTTAGTGGCAAGAAGAAATCGATATCCCGCAACGATCTATCGGAAATCTCGCTGCGTCTTACTGTTGCCGACCGGATCAGTCCGAGTTATCGCATCACGCTTTTCAAGGTGGCGAAGCCCGTGCTCAAAAGCTCAACGCAGGGCCGCAGAGCGATCCGTAGTGCTGAAGAGGCAGAGGGGTTACTGCAGATCATCATGCAACAGTCGCAAGCGGCGTGACGCTCAGAGTTAACGTTGGATCGATCATGCTTGCTGCAACCAAAATACAGCACGTCCTGCAGTGCCTACTTGCAGCGGTTTGCTGCGTACCCCTAGAGGCACTTGCCGACGTATACCGCTGTACCCAGCCCGATGGAAAAGTTATCTACCAGGAAATGAGCTGCGCTACGGCCAGCGGTTCCAAGGAGGAAAAAACTGCCTGGACGGCTGCACGTGAACGCGAGGCTGCAGAGGAGCTAAAACGTAAGCGGGAACGAGAACGTGATGAGGAGGAAGCGGTCAAACGCAGTCGAGCTAGGGAACTAGCCAAGAAGTCCGAGCGTGCAGCTACAGCAAAAGATGCGCTAAATGATGGGCCGCCTGACTGCACCAATCTTTATGCTTACGCCCGAGCAAGGGGCCAAGGCTGGATCATGTCGTCGGCGATTGCTGAAGAGGCTAAACGCACGGGAACGTGCATCGATAAGAAGTATGAGGAGCGCTGAAGCACTAAGCTAATGCTCTGGACTACAGATTTCAGAAGGCAGCAATCGTCAAAATTCTGGCAACCATCTGGCAATATCACTAAAACAAAAAAAGGCCTGCTACGTATTATGTAGCAAGCCTTCTATGCCCATCAAGGGGAATCCTGGTGGGACGTGCGGGGGTCGAACCCACGACAAACGGATTAAAAGTCCGCTGCTCTACCAACTGAGCTAACGTCCCGGCTTGGGTGTTTTCACACTGCAGCGCAGCCTCAAATTATAGCGTGGTTTTGACACTCTTTTCAATACTGCTTGCCAATTGGTCCAAAATCCAGCCGGCAGCGCATTGCCCGAAGGTGGCCGTCACGCTGACGACCGAGCCATAGCCGTGGCAGTTCAGGCTACCGTCGCCCTCGATGGCGCAGGAGGCGTCCGGAGGCATCACCGCTTCGCGGCTGAAGACGCAGGCGACGCCGATTTTTTTACCCTCGCGGGGGGCCGCGTGTTCCTTGCGCAGGCGGTAGCGCAACTGGGCCAGCAGTGGGTCGTGGGTGGTGAGCGACAGGTCTTCGATATCGACCTTGTGCGCATGGCGTTTGCCCCCGGCGGCCCCCACGGCAATGAAGCAGGTGCGCGTCTGCCGGGCCCAGGCGGCCATGGCGGTCTTGGCTTTCACCTGGTCGCAGGCATCGACCACGGCATCCACACCTGGCGGCAGCAGCTGCGGCCAGTTGTCGGGCTCGACAAAATCGTCGACGCAATGCACCACACATGCAGGGTTGATGTGGGCAATGCGGTCGCGCATGGCGAGCACCTTGGCTTGGCCTACGGTGGAGTCCAACGCGTGGATCTGCCGATTGATATTGGATTCGGACACATGGTCAAGGTCGATCAGCGTCAGCCGCCCCACCCCGCTGCGGGCCAGGGCCTCCACTGTCCAGGAACCCACCCCGCCGATGCCGACCACGGCCACATGGGCGGCGCGGATGCGTGCGGCGCCCGCCACGCCGTACAGGCGCTCCAGACCGCCGAAGCGGCGTGCGACATCGACAGCTTCTGCGGCCTCTTGCCCAGCATCCGCCGCTTCCGATAAATTATGCAAAAAATACCCCTCTAGCGCTTATTGAATCAGCATGAGCAGCTACAAAAACCGTAGCAAACCCAGGCCCTGGACACCAGCGCCTATTTGAGCTTGGCCAAGCGCTCTTTGGCGGCCGATGCAGCCTCCGACTGGGGATAGGCCTTGACCAGGTCTTCCAGCGTCTTGCGGGCGGCCCGGCTGTCTTTGAGCTCCAGCTGGCAATTGGCGATGGACAGCGCAGCCTCGGGGGCGCGGGCATGGTCGGGGGTAGCCGCCAGCATGGCGCGGAAATTGGCTACTGCGCCTTTGTAGTCCTTGTTGGCGTATTGGGCATTGCCCAACCAGAACAGGGCCGACGGGCCGTAGCCGCTCTTGGGGTAGTGCTTGACGAAACCCGTGAAGCTGGTTTGCGCAGCCGCAAAATCCCCGGTGCGAAAGATGGCCAGCGCGGCGTCGAAGTCGCGCACCTCGGTCGGGTCGGCGGTGAACTCGCGCCCGTCTACCGTGACCTTGGAGGGTTCAAATTTGCGCAAGCGCTCGTCCACCCCTTGGGCCTGGTCTTTCAGGCGGCGCTGCACCTCGGCCAGGTCGCGCGCCAACTGCTCGTCTTGGCCACGTTGTTTGGCCAGGTCGGCGCGCAGGTTGTCGATCTGGCTTTGCAGATCGAGCAGGCTGCGGCGGAGTTGGCCGTTATCGTCGGTCGATCGGCGCAGTTCCTCGGCCAGTTTCTGGTTGGCAGTTTCAGCTGCCAGGCGGCTGCTGTCGACCCGCTGGCGCAGGTCCAAAATGGCTTTGCGGGCTTCGTCGTCGTCGAACACCCCGGCCTGGGCGCCGGATGCCAGCAGCATCCAGCAGCCCAACGCCAGAGCGACGGGGCGCAGGCTGGGCAGGGTGTATCGGCTCATCGGTAGCTGATCTCGGCGCGGCGGTTCTTGGCCATGGCGGCTTCATCATTGCCTTGTACCGCCGGCTTTTCTTTGCCGAAGCTCACCGCTTCCAGCTGGCTATCTGCTACTCCGAGCAAGCCCAGGGCGCGGCGCACAGATTCGGCGCGCTTTTGGCCCAAGGCCAGGTTGTATTCGCGGCCACCGCGGTCGTCGGTATGGCCTTCGACCACGGCGTGGCGGGCTTTGTCGGCCTTGAGAAAGCGGGCATTGTTGTCAATGACGGTTTGGTCATCGGGTTTGACGGCGTAGCTGTCGTAATCAAAATACACGATGCGACCGCTGCTGGGGCCGGTGGCCACCGAGTTGGATGCCGACAGATCCACGGGAGTGACACCGCTCTTGGTCGCGCCCGCGGTGCTGCCGCCGTCCGCGCCCATGGTGCCCGACTGGGTGACACCGGCACCGCTTTTGTCGACCACGGGAACGTCGTCCAGCTTCACGCCAGAGGCACAGCCCGCCAGTGCGGCGGTCAGTGAAAGTGCCCACATTAAATTTTTCATTTGAATTTCCTTGTTGATTGGTACGTGCGTTGTTGGCAATGGCTAAAAATCAGGGTTTCAAAAACGGACCCCAGTCCGGTTCGCGGATGTCGCCTGCCTGGCCCGCCAGACGGGCCTTGATCTTGCCGTCGAGGGTGGTGGTCATCAGGGCTTCGCGGCCCTGCTGCTGGGTGGCGTAGACCAGTAATCGGCTATTCGGGGCAAAGCTGGGGCTTTCGTCGGCGCTGGTGTCGGTGATGCTGGTCACACTGGCGCTGCTGAGCTCCATTACCTGCAGCTTGAAGGCACCGCCAATGCGTGAAATATAGGCCAGCCAGCGGCCATCGGGGCTGATGCAGGGCGAGATGTTGTAGCTGCCGGTAAAGGTCACGCGCTCCGGGTTGCCGCCGCTGCTGGGCATGCGGTAGATCTGCGGCGCACCACCCCGGTCGCTAACGAAGTAAATGCTCTTGCCGTCTGCGGAATACTTCGGCTCGGTGTCGATACCGCTGGATTGCGTGAGCCGCCGTGGCTCGCCACCATTGGCATCTATGCTATAGATTTGAGAGCCACCATCGCGACTCAGGGTGACGGCCAGGGTGCGGCCGTCGGGGGCCCAGGCGGGCGCGCTGTTGGAACCCTTGAAGTTGGCGACCAGGCGGCGCTTGCCGGTGGCCACGTCGTGCACATAAATGACCGGTTTGCGGGCTTCAAACGAAACGTAGGCCAGTTGCATGCCGTTGGGCGACCAGGCCGGGGAAATGATGGATTCCGGGCTGGCCAGCGCGGTTTGGCTGTTTTCGCCATCGGCATCCGCCACCCACAGGGTGTGGCGGGTGCCTGCCTTGGTCACGTAGGCGATACGCGTCGAAAAGATACCCCGGTCGCCGGTCAGCTTCTCGTAGATGAAGTCGGCGATGCGGTGGGCCGACAGGCGCAAATCGCCCTGCGGCACGGTGTAGCTCTGGCCACCCAGATCTTGTCCGCGCACCACATCCCACAGGCGAAAGCGCACGTCGAAGCGGCCATCGGCCAGGCGGGTGACGCTGCCGGTCACCAACGAATCGGCAGCCTTTTGCCGCCACAGGGCCACATCGGGCCGGGAGGTTTCGTCCAGCGCCACGCCGCTGGCATCCACGGCCCGAAACTGCCCGCTGCGCTCCAGATCGGCCTGCACGATGGCGCCTATCTTTTGCGGCGACTGCTCGTCGCCCCGAAAGCTGGCCACGGCGATGGGCAACTGGGTCAAACCAATGCCGGAGACTTCCACACGAAACTGGGCAAAGGCCGAAGCGGAGCCCATCAGAGCCAGTCCGGCAAGGCACGTTCGGCGGTTCAGTGGGAAAGCTGGGGTCATAGGTTATTTGGATCCGTGGTGTTACAGCAGGGGTGGGTTCGTTTTGGGCGCAATAAGTTCCGGTCTATCGTTTCAAAACATTCTTCCAGTCCTGTTGCCATTGGGCCTGGTGGGCCAATTCAACCGCCTTGGCGTAGCGGTAAAAGGTGACTTCAAAATATGACAGGGCGATCACCAGGCCAGGCCAGCCGTCCAGGAAACCGCGCTTGAACAGGTAATGCTTCCAGAAAGCCCAGATGGCATGCGTCAAGGCCTTGCCGTAACTGGAGCCAGACTGCCGCCGCTTGGTGGCACCCAGCGTGGAGTAGCGGTTCATCTTGGCCACCACCTCGGCCAGGTCCTTGAACGGATACTGCCAGATGGCCGCTTGCATATAGCCCACGGTGGCACCGGGCCTGAGCTCGAAGTTTTCATGCACCGGGCTGGTGTCGTAGCCCATCTGCGACTTGCGAAACAATTGGGGCTGGCGGTAGTTGGGGTACCAGCCGGAATGGCGAATCTCGCGCCCCAGAAAGAAATTGCGCCGCGGCACAAAGTAGACGCTGTGCCCGGCCTTGTCTACCAGGGCCCGGATTTCAGCTGCCGCCTCTGGCGTACAACGCTCGTCCGAATCCAGGCTGAAGATCCATTCGTGCGTGCAGGCCGCCACCGCGTCGTTGCGCAAGCGGCCAAAGCCCTGGAACGGAATCTGCACCACGCGCGCACCCAGGGACTCGGCGATGCGGACGGTGTCGTCGGTGCTGTGCGAATCGGCCACCACGACCTCATCGGCCCACGCCACGCTGCGGATGGCATCAGCCACCTTCTCTGCCTCGTTATAGGCAATGATGTAGACAGAAATGGGGCTCACTTGTGGCACGGCACTCAGACGGTTGAAATCCGATCGAGCATAGCAGACGGCCCACCGCGCCTGCTCGCCGCCCCGCAGGCAGAAAGCCCTGCGAAAAGCGGGATAATCCGCTGCCTTCTACGCGCGCACGAAAATCGTCTCGTTTTGTTACCGTATACCGTTGTCCCCGACACACGCTGCCCTTCTTGCCACCTCCATTTGCCCAGGCAGTCACCCCATGAAAATTGAGCGATCCCAAGGTCTGGTCAAGCTGTTGATGCAAAGCATCCCCCGGTTGTCGCCGTTCTTCTTCAAAGGCCGCCGTCCCGCCTGGATGCTGGTCATCATGGCCACCATCATCGGTGCAGCCACCGAGCCGTTGGTACCTGCCATGCTCAAGCCGCTGCTCGACAATGGCTTCCAGAAGGGTGCCCTGAACCCGTGGATGGTGCCACTGGCCCTGATCGCGGTTTTTGGTTTGCGGGGCCTGAGCAGTTTTCTGGGCGATGTCGCCATGGCCAAGATCACCCAGGACGGTCTGGATGCCCTGCGCACATCCATGTTCAGCCGCCTGCTGGATGCGCAGAGCACGCTGTTTACCCAAAGGACAGCCAGCTCACTGTCCAATACCATCGTCTATGAAGTCCAGACCGGCGCGGTGATCCTGGTCACCTCGGTCATGGGCCTGGCCAAGGACAGCATGGTGCTGGTGGCCCTGGTGGCCTACTTGCTGTACCTGAACTGGCAGCTGACGCTGATTCTGGTGGTGCTGTTTCCAGCGGTGGCCTTTGTCACCCGCACGCTGTCGCGTCGGCTCTACCAGATTGCCAAAAGCAGCCAGGGTGCGACCGACGGCCTGGCCTACGTGGTGGAAGAAAACGTGCTGGCGCAGCGGGTGGTGCGTCTGCATGCGGCCCAGGGCGCGCAGGGTAAACGGTTCCAGCTGCTGAGCGAAGGCTTGCGCCGACTGAACATGAAATCGGCTACCGCGTCGGCGGCGGTCACGCCCATGACCCACATGATGTCGGCGATTGCGCTGTCCAGCGTGATTTGCGTGGCCTTGCTGCAAGGCTCCAGCGAAGTCAGCGCGGGTGAATTTGCGTCCTACATCACCGCCATGCTGATGCTGATCGCGCCGGTCAAGCGGCTGTCGGACGTAGCCAGCCCCGTGACCCGCGGACTGGCGGCCATGGAGCGGGCCCTGGACCTGATCGAGAAAACCCCGGTGGAGCCCAGCGGCAACTTCGTGGAAGAGCGGGCGCAGGGCCATATTGAGTTCCAGTCGGTCAGCGTGCGCTACCGCGACGACGAAACCCGTTCCGCTTTGAACCAGGTATCGCTGACCGTGGTACCGGGCGAAGTGGTGGCCTTGGTAGGCCCGTCCGGCTCGGGAAAAACCTCGTTGGTCAATCTGCTGCCGCGATTCGTCACGGCCAGCGCCGGGCATGTTTTGCTGGATGGACACGACATTGCCGACTGGCAGCTCAAAGCCTTGCGCAACCAGTTTGCCATCGTCAACCAGGACGTGATCATGTTCAACGACACCCTGGCCGCCAATGTGGCGCTGGGGGAAACACCCGACCGGGGCCGGGTCGAAGCCTGCCTGCGGGCGGCCAACTTGGGTGGCTTTTTGGACGAAGCCCCACAGGGTATCGACACGATGACGGGGCACAACGCCACGGAACTCTCCGGTGGCCAGCGGCAACGCCTGGCCATCGCCCGGGCGCTATATAAAGACGCCCCGATTCTGATCCTGGACGAAGCCACATCGGCACTGGACACCGAATCGGAACGCCTGGTACAAGAGGCCCTACAACGCCTGATGACGGGCCGTACCACCCTGATCATTGCGCACCGCCTGTCCACCATCGAGCACGCCGACCGGGTCGCGGTGCTGGACCAGGGCGAGATCATCGAGCTCGGCACCCATGCCGAACTGATTGCCCGGGCGGGTCTGTATGCCCGCCTGCATGCGTTGCAGTTCGGCACCCAGGCCGCCATGGCGGTGTAGTACCCGAACAGATGGCACGCAGATTTCCATGAAAAAGATACTGGTGGTAGCGACCCGGCAGATTGGCGACGTGCTGTTGACCACGCCCTTGATCCACGCCGCCCGCCAGCAGTGGCCGGATGCAGAAATCGACGTGATCGGACTGGCGGGCACTCTGGGCATGCTCCAGGGCAACCCGGACATCCATGCGCTCATCACCACCCAGCCGTCCAAAGGCTGGCGCGATACCCTGGCCGTGCTAAAAACCATCTGGAAGCGCTACGACCTGGCCCTGGTAACCCAGCCCAGCGACCGCGCCCACCTGATCGGCTGGGCCGCCAGCCGCCAGCACCGCAGTGGCATCATCCCCGCCCACAATTCCAGCAACTGGTGGAAAAAACGAATCCTGGGCCACGTGGTGGTCAGCGAAGGTGATGCCGGCACCGTCCATGTGGTGGCCGAAAAACTGGCCTTGCTGGCCCCGTGGTGCCGGCCCGATCTGCAGGCGGCACAGGTGCTGCCACCGCCCGCCCAGGCGTTGCCGCCCGCACTGGATGCCGTGATCCTCCCCAGCGCCATCGTGGTGCACGCGCCTTCGATGTGGCCTTACAAGCAATGGCCGGTCGCGCACTTTCGGGAGTTGCTGGAGCGTCTGGTCGCCGAAGGCCATCAGATTGTGCTGACCGGCAGTGCAGGTCCCGCCGACCAGGCCTGCATCGAGCAGTTGCGCGGAATCGCACCGTCACCCCAACTGGTGGACACCAGCGGCCAGCTCAATTTCAACCAGTTGGTCAGCCTGTTTCGGCGTGCCAGCTTGTATATCGGCCCCGACACGTCGGTGACCCACCTGGCCGCCGCCTCGGGTATCCGCGTACTGGCGCTGTTCGGCCCCACCAACCCGGTGCGCTGGGGCCCCTGGCCCAGTGCGCCGCGCATCACGCAGTCGTATGTGGGCCGCGCAGAAAGGCAAACCGTGCATAGCATCACCTTGCTGCAAAGCACCCTGCCCTGCGTGCCCTGCAGCAAAGCCGGATGCGAAGACCACACCCTGAGCCGCAGCGATTGCTTGCTGGGGATGCCTGCCGAACGTGTGCTCCGAGCAGTCCGGACTGCTAGCTTAGAAACGCGGTCGTAATTTGGGCATCGAAGTTGGCCGGTTCGTTCGCGATGGTGCGACGATACGCCACCAAGTCATTCTGGCATTCACCCGTCTGCCGGAAGATGCGCTGCACTTCGCGCTCAAAATCTGCCAAGAAGTCCGGCGAACGCGGATCCAGTTTGTAGCGGGGATCAATTGGAACATCCACACCATTGGCCGTGGAACCATAACGGCCCGTGATGACGCAACAGCCATGCAGTGCAGCCTCGCGTGGCAGGCGGTCTTTGCCAGGGTGGTGGCCAAAGTCGATGTAGAGCTTGCCGCTTAAAAAGTGCTCAGCAAGCTGCTGGCGGTCATACCCCGACAAGGGCATGAAATCCCACGAAGGAAAGGCGGCCCTCAGTTGTGCAGTCACCGCAGCACCCTTGTGCGGATTGTAAAAAATCCGGTTGGTCCGTTGGGCCGTGGCCAGACGTTCGGGCAGCGCCTCCAAATATGCAGCCTCTGTATAGAAAGGAATGGGATCGGACAGGGGTAAGGCATCCACGCCATGATTTTGCAGAAACAGCGTTGCGTAATGGCTTTGGGCGAAATGGGACAGACCCCGCAACGCATCGATACCTCGCCAGGGGATGCGGCCCTTGATCTTGTTTTTCAAAAATCGCAATTTGTCCCGCAAAGGATTTTGGTAGCGCACGCCGGTGAAATTGTTGACCGACATCCACCAAATGGCGGCCTGTGCCTGCCGGGGCTTCAGCGCCAATTGGGTAAAAATCTCAGGGAATAAAATCAGGTTACCCGAACGATCTTCATACTGCTCTACAGGTACCTTGTACTTTTGGTAGGCCAGTGGGGTGGTAAAGGTTTGGTGGAAGGGGTGGTATACCATCGCAGCAGCTTGGCCCAGGGCATTCATTCTCTCGACCAACTGGTGCAGCGCCTCTGGACCCGCGGTCATAGCGTTACCGGGACACACCACAAGCACTTTCTGGTAACGACTTTTTTGCATATTTTTTTGTTTGTTCATGTCCACCCGCTCCCCTAGTGCCCCTCGAATGGTCCAGTTGTCCCGCATGCTGGCCCACAAGGGGGTTTACCTGGCAAAAGACGGCCATGTCCGGGCAAGTATCTCCGATTTGCTGGTGGTGGCTTCGCTGGCTTTGGCTCCGCTGTGCTTTCTGAGCATACGTAGCTGGACCATTTTTTTCGTATTTTTTCTTATTTTGGTTGCTGCGGCTGAAGTTGCCCGCAAGGGCTATGGTTTTGCAGTCCTGCGCGGGCACCGGGCCGCATTGTGGACGGTGGCCGCACTGGCATCGTCCTTTTTCGCGGTGGCCATGGGTGAACTGCTGCGAGGGCAGATGCAAGCCAACCTGCTGGATGGGCCCAGCCGCCCCCTATTGGCCACACTCCTTTTTGTGTATCTCCTGCACAAGCCGGTTGATTTTGTGCGGCTACTCGAGTGGTCTGTGCCGATTTCCCTGGTGATCCTGTCCGGCCTGCTGTGGTGGCATCCTTACGCGTACGTGAACATCCCCAGTGGGCGTCTCGGTACAGTGGCAGTAGACCCGTTGACGCTGGGGCAATATGCCACTCTGCTGGGGTTCATTTGCCTGTACACGTTCAACCTGTATGGTGTCGACAGCCTGGCTCTCAAGACCCTCAAGATCCTGGGCATGGTGATGGCGCTGGGGATCAGCTTGGGGACGGAATCACGCAGCGGGTGGGCCGCAATTCCCTGGTTGCTGCTGATCTGGGTGGTGTACGTGCAGAAGATTCGGAAGGTCCAAACGCTTTTCTGGGTGCTGTTGGGCCTCAGTGCACTGGGCTTCGCCATCTGGAAATTGATGCCGGCTGTGGGTGACCGAATTGCATTGGTCGCCACAGAATATGCATCATATTTACGTGGTGGCAGCCATGACACGGCGACCGGGCTGAGAATCTCGCTGTTGCGGGCGGCCAGTTTGCTGTTTTTGGAACAACCGCTACATGGATACGGCGACACCGCATACCCGGCGCTGACCAGTATCCCGGCGATCGCCTCCTTCTACACCGAAGCCTTGCAATTCGCCGTGGTCCACAACGGCGTGCACAATGAAATCATGCAGAGTGCATTGCGTTCCGGCATCTTTGGTCTGGCCTCCAGTATCCTGATGATCGTGGTGCCTGCGGTCGTGTTTTACCGGGGCAGCACATCGCCGGTACCCAGCGTCCGTGCGGCAGGCCTGGTCGGCCTTTGCTATACCGTGGCGGTCTTCTGCTTTGGCCTGAGCACCGAAACCTTCAACCTGAAATACACCATCTCCTTCTACGCCCTGATGATTTCCGCCCTTGCAGCCCAGGTGCTGCGCCCACAACCGGTCTGATATGAATCCTGCACGCTACGCCCTCACCTTCGCCTGCTACAACCAGGTGGAATACACCCGCCAATGCATTGACAGCATGGTGCGCCACGGCATGGATTTGTCGCGGCTGATTGTGGTCGACAACGGCTCCAAGGACGCCACCCGCGACTACCTTCTCTCTGTACCGGTGGGAGGGCGCATTTACAACGATGCCAATCTGGGTTGCGGTGTCGCCTGGAACCAGGGCGCGCTGGCCTTGCAGGCCGAGTGGACCATCGTGATGAACAACGATGTGTTGGTCAGCGCCCAGTGGATCGAATCGCTGATCGGTGTGGCCGAACAGCGTGGCCTGAAGGTGATTTCACCGGCTCTGATCGAAGGCCTGCTGGACTACGACTTTGAAGCATTCAGCGCCATGGCTTCGCAAAAGATGGCCGGTACGGCGCGCGTCGGTGGCCGCCATGCCGTCTGCCTGGCGGTGCACAAATCGGTCTGGATGGACGTAGGCTACTTCCAGCCCGTACCCAAGCTGCTGGGCTATGAAGACACGCTGTTCTTCCACGAGTTGGAAAAAGCCAAGATTCCGATGGGCATCACAGGCGCTTCTTGGTTGCACCACTACGGATCGGTCACCCAGACCGCCATGAAGCAGGAGCGCGGTCTGTCGGCCAAAGACGGCTTGGGTTACCGCTACAACTACAAGCTGCTCAACCAAAGCTGGCTGGCGCGCAAACTGGCCAAGTCGGAGCGCGTTGCCCAACAAAAAAAATGGCGGCAAGAGGAGTTGGCAGCCTACGCCATGACCATGCATGGACTGCGCGAAGACGGCCAATTCCGCTGGATCTAGCCGTCGGCGCGGCAAAAGGCCTGCGCAATCGCCTTCAACGAGGCCCAGGCGCCAGGGCGGGCTATCCATCCTGGGCCACCCCGCACACGGCGGGCATGGTGTTTGGCCGAGCCCCAGACTGCCTGGCGGGTGGTTTCGCCACAGTCCAACATTTTTGGCCTGCCCCACCACTGAAATCGTCCCGGATATTGATAAAGAAAAATGCCTCTATCGCTCATTCTATAAGCGATAGCAGCTATCAATTTTGCAACCCTAGCCCTCAGCAAACCGCCCCGCCGCTTGCCGCCTGAACTGCGTCGGCGTCATGCCCTTCACCTCCAGAAACCGCCGGTTGAAGTTCGCCACGTTGTTGAACCCCACGGCATAGCACACGCTGGACACATAGCTGTCGCGCTCCATCAGGAGCTGGCAGGCCCGGTTGATGCGCAGGCGGTTGACGTAGTTCGTGAATGTCAAGCCGGTACTCTTGCTGAAGAAGCGTGAGAACGCGCTCTCGCCCATGCCGACCAGGTCGCCCATTTCGCCCAGCGGCAGGGCTTCGGCGTAGTGGCTGTTCACAAAGGCCACCACCGTGTTGATGGCCGACACGGTGGGGGCCGGGCCGTTCACCGGCAAGTAGTCGCTGGAGAGCAGGCGGTAGTCGGTGCAGCGGCCCAGCAGGCACAGCAACCGGGCGAACTCGGCGAAGCGCTCCAGGCCATGGCTTTGGCGGATCAGGTAGAAGCGTTCGCGCACGGCCTCGCTCAGGCCGAAGAACTCGATGCCGTGGCGGGCGCGCTCCAACAGCGGCAGCACCTCGGTGAGCTCATGGATCACGCGCATGCCGTCGCGCAGGGGCGCTTCACGGAACTGGACCACCAGGCTGCGCACGGCCAGGCCGTCGGGCGGCAGGTCGGTACTGACCCAGTTGTGCGGCAGGCGCGGGCCGGTCAGCACCAGGTGGCCGGGCTCGAAGAAGCCCACGTAGTCGCCCACAAAGGCCTGACCACGGGCCCCCACAATAAGCTGCAGCTCGTACTCGTCGTGGCAGTGCCAGCGCTCCAGGGGCGTGGGGCTGCCGTGCTCGACGCAGCGCACGAATTCCTGGTCGACCGGGGCCTCGTAGCCCAGGCGCGGGTCGCGCACCAGGTCGTGTTCAACCTCGGGGGCGAGGTTGCGGCGCTTGGCGGGGGCGTGTGGCATGGAATGCGCCGTTATACGCCGCCAGTGGGGGCATCGCTGCGGACCAGGCCCGCCGCTTTCAGCTCCGCCCAGAACGCGGCCGGGATGCGCAGCGTCATCCAGCGCGCGTTCTGCTCCGCCTCGGCCCGCGACTTGGCACCGGGGATGACGGTGGCCACCGACGCGTGGCCCAGCACGAACTGCAGCGCGGCGGCAGCCAGCGGCACCTGGTGGGCGGCGCAGATCTGCTCGATCCGGGCCACCTTGGCCTTGACCTCGGCGGTCGCGGGCAGGTAGTTGTAGCGGGCATCGGCCGTGGCACCGGTGACCAGAATGCCCGAGTTGAACGGCGCGCCCAGGATGACGGACACGCCTTCTTTGACGCAGCGCGGCAAAAAGGTGTCGAGCGCGCCCTGCTCCAGCAGGGTGTAGCGCCCGGCCAGCAGAAAGCAGTCAAACGGGCCCAGGTCCATCAGGTCCTCGCAGGCCTCGAACTGGTTGACACCGGCACCATAGCCGCCGATCAGGCCCGCACTTTTGAGCTCTTGCAAGGCCTTCAGTGCGCCGGTTTCGACCGTTTTCAAGGCGGTGCGGTAGTTGGCGCCCTGCGACCATTCATCGCAGTCATGGATCAGCAGCAGGTCGATACGGTTCAGGCCCAGGCGCTGCAGCGAATCTTCAAACGAGCGCATGGTGGCACCATAGGAAAAGTCAAAGTGCGGCGAAAAAGGCAGCTCGTCTACAAAAATGCCGCCTTCGGACGGTTTGAGTTTGGGCGGCGCGACCCGGCCATGGGGCTTGAGCAGGCGGCCCACCTTGGTGGACAGCACGAACGAATCCCGGGGCAGCGCGCGCAGCGCATCGCCCAGGCGGCGCTCCGACAGCCCGTGGCCATAGAGCGGCGCGGTGTCGAAGTAGTTCACGCCCGATTGCTGGGCGGCCAGCACGGTGTCTTTGGCGGCCTCGTCGGGCACGGCGGCATACAGATTGCCGAGCACGTTGCCACCGAAACCGAGGGTGGTGATGTGCACATCGGTGGTGCCGACCTGGCGTTGGGGAATGGCGTTTGTCATGGGTTGGGTCCTGGGGGGTGGGTGTTTGGTAGTGCAACGATAGACCCAACCGCGCCCGGATTTGGTACGCAAATATGCGATGCAGGTACGCATTTGCAGCCGGAAATGCTGGATTACCCCGGAACCAGGCTCCGCACACCGTGCGGGCCGCGGGCAACACCGCCCCAGTGATTTATAGAAAAAGTGCCTCCAGCGCTGATGGATAAAGCGTGGGCAGCTCTCATTTTTGAAATTTACACTGCAGCTTCGCCCAAGCCCGCCATGCCCAGCAGCACCGCCATGAACGCCTGCGCCGCCGGGGTGGGTAGCTCGCCCAGGCGGGTGATCAGGCCGTAGTCGGGCATGCGGTCGGGCAGGTCGACCGGGATGCGCGACAGCAGGCCTTTTTGCACGTATTTGCCCACCAGGGCGGCGGGTTGCAGCGACAACATCGGGGTGGTTTGCAGCAGCTCCAGGGCGAACAGGAACGACGGGGTTTCGACCACGCCCGAGGTCGGCAGCAGCCCGGTGCTGGCAAAGATGTCGTCCGACACCTTGCGCACGGCGGTCGACGGCGGGTACAGAATCCAGGGCCAGTGGACCAGCTCGGTCAGGCCCAGCGGATGGGCACCGCGCAGGGGGTGGTCGGGCCCGGCCACCACGTGCAGCGGCTCGCTGGACAGGCGGGTGTACTGGAACTGCGCCCGCTGCGCTGCGTCGGTGAAGCGGCCAATCATCAGGTCGATCTTGCGCTCGGCCAGCCAGTGGATGAGCTGGTCGCTGCTCTGTTCCAGTATTTTCAGCACCAGCAGCGGGCGCAGGCGCTGGATTTCGGCCACCGAGGCAATCAGCAGGTGCGCAGCCGAGCCGGTGATGGCCCCGATCGCCAGGTGTCCATGGCCACCCTGCTGCAGGGCGTTGAACTCGTCCACAAACTTGCGCTGCCCGGCCAGCGCACTCTGGGCATAGCGCAAGATGAACAGCCCCAGCTCGTTAGGCCGCATGCCGCGCGGCAGGCGCTCGAACAGGCGGGCCTGGAAGATGTCTTCGATGTCCACCAGGATCTTGGTGGCCGCCGGTTGGGTGATGTGCATCTGCTCGCCGGTGAGGCGCAGGTTGCGGGTCTGGCCCAGGATGTCCAAAAACTGCAAATGCCGAAACCGCAGCCGCCCGCAGGCCTGCGCCATGGACAAGGGTTTACCAGAAAGAGACTCGTGAGCCATAAGCGTTTGGAATGGGTTGCCGCAAATATTTCAGTGGACTCTAACCGCTGCCGGGCCTAACCTCCGCGCTGTGCCACGACTTTCCGGCAAAGGAAAGCGCGGTGCCGATGGGTACATCCCTCACGCCCTAGCCATTCCATTGGAGACATACATGAAGCTGAAATCCCTCGCCCTGGCCGCTGCGGTCCTGGCTGCCCTGGCCGCACCCGTCACCGCCCAAATCAAGGACCGCGTGTTCAAAGTCGGCATTGGCCTGAGCGACGACCACCCCCAGGCCCTGGCCGTCAAGTATTTCGCCGAACAACTGGCCGCCAAGAGCAGCGGCAAGCTGGTGGCCAAGCTGTATGCCGGTGGCGCACTGGGCAACGACGTGAGCATGACCTCTGCCCTGCGCGGCGGCACGCTGGAGATGACGGTGCCCGACAGCTCCACCCTGATGGCACTGATCAAGCCCTTTGGCGTGCTCAACCTGCCGCTGACCTTCAACACCGAGCAAGAAGCCGATGCCGTGCTGGACGGACCCTTCGGCCAGAAGCTGCTGGCCAAACTGCCCGAAAAAGGCCTGATCGGACTGGGCTACTGGGAAAACGGCTTTCGCCACATCACCAATTCGCGCCGCCCCATCACCAAGGCCGACGACATCGCCGGGCTGAAGCTGCGTGTGATCCAGAACCAGCTGTTCCTGGACAGCTTCAACGCCCTGGGCGCCAACGCCACACCCATGCCGTTCACCGAGCTGTTCTCGGCCATGGAACAGGCCGCCGTGGACGGGCAAGAGAACCCCACCGCCACCATTTTGGCCAGCCGCTTCTACGAGGTGCAAAAGCACCTGGTGCTGTCGCGCCACATGTACAGCACCTGGGTGCTGCTGATATCCAAGAAGACCTGGGACGATCTGTCGCCGCAGGAGCAAAAAATTGTCCAGGAAGCCGCCCGCGAAGCCACGCTGTACGAGCGCAAAACCATCCGCGCCTTTGGCGACAAGGCCCTGGGCGAGCTGAAGAAGCAAGGCATGCAGGTTACCGAGCTGCCACCGGCCGAACAGGCCAAGATGCGCGCCAAACTGCAGCCGGTGCTGGCCAAGTTCAGCAAGGAGTTTGGTGAGGACACCACCGCCGAAATGATGGGCGACCTGGCCAAGCTGCGGAAATAAACCCACCGCCAGCGACGGCCCTCCCCTTTGGGGAACCGAGAACTGCAGGCCCCCTCCCCCACCGGGGGAGGGTTGGGGTGGGGGCATCTCCTCGCCCTTTTAAAAAATAGACCACCATGGAAAAAACACCCGTCCGCCCCTTCCGCTCCCGCGACTGGTTCGCCGACCCGCAGCGCTCGGACATGACCGCGCTGTACCTGGAGCGCTTCATGAACTACGGGCTCACGCCCGAAGAACTGCGCTCGGGCCGCCCCATCATCGGCATCGCCCAGACCGGCAGCGACCTGTCGCCCTGCAACCGCATCCACGTGGACCTGGCGCGGCGCGTGCGCGAGGGCATCCGCGACGCAGGCGGCATCCCGATGGAATTTCCGGTGCACCCCATCTTCGAGAACTGCCGCCGCCCTACCGCCGCACTGGACCGCAACCTGGCCTACCTGGGCCTGGTGGAAATTTTGTACGGCTACCCGATCGATGCCGTGGTGCTCACCACCGGCTGCGACAAGACCACACCTGCGGGCATCATGGCCGCCAGCACGGTGGACATTCCGGCCATCGTACTGTCGGGCGGGCCGATGCTGGACGGCTGGCACAACGGCGAGCTGGTAGGTTCGGGCACGGTGATCTGGCGCAGCCGCCGCCAGTTGGCTGCGGGCGAGATCGACGAGGAAGAATTCTTGCAGCGCGCCTGCAGCAGCGCCCCGTCGGCTGGCCACTGCAACACCATGGGCACGGCCTCCACCATGAACGCGGTGGCCGAAGCCCTGGGCTTGTCATTACCCGGCTGCGCCGCCATTCCGGCCCCTTACCGCGAGCGCGGGCAAATGGCCTACGCCACCGGGCGGCGCATCGTGGAGATGGCCTATGAAGACCTGCGCCCTTCGCGCATCCTGACGCGCCAGAGCTTTTTGAACGCCTTGTCGGTGGTGAGCTGCGCGGGCGGCTCCAGCAACGCCCAGGTGCACATCATGGCCATGGCGCGCCACGCCGGGGTGGATTTACAGCCGCAAGACTGGACCACCCACGGCTACGACCTGCCCCTGCTGCTGAACATGCAGCCTGCGGGCAAGTTCCTGGGCGAGCGCTTCTTCCGGGCCGGTGGCGTGCCCGCGCTGATGTGGGAGCTGCAGCAGGCGGGCCGCCTGCACGGCGATGCCTTGAGCGTCACCGGCCAGCCCATCGCCGCCAACCTGCAAGGCCGCGAAACCAACGACCGCGAGGTGATTTACCCGTTTGCCGCGCCGCTGATGGAGAAAGCAGGCTTTCTGGTGCTGAGCGGCAACCTGTTCGACTTCGGCATCATGAAAACCTCGGTGATCTCGCCCGCCTTCCGCGCCCGCTACCTGAGCAGCCCGGGTGCAGAAGGCATCTTCGAGGCTCGGGCCGTGGTGTTCGAGGGGGCCGACGACTACCACGCCCGCATCAACGACCCCACGCTGAACATCGACGAAGGCTGCATCCTGGTGATGCGCGGTGCGGGGCCGATCGGCTGGCCGGGCTCGGCCGAGGTGGTCAACATGCAGCCGCCCGATGCCCTGATCCAGCGCGGCACCATGACCCTGCCGACGCTGGGTGATGGCCGCCAGTCGGGCACGGCAGACAGCCCGTCCATCCTCAACGCCTCCCCCGAAAGCGCAGTGGGCGGGGGCCTGAGTTGGCTGCTGAGTGGCGACACCATCCGCATCGACCTCAACGCGGGCCGCTGCGATGCCCTGGTGCCTGCAGAGGAAATCGCCCGCCGTTTGCGCGAACTGCCCACCCCGCCCATCCCGCCCAGCCACTCCCCCTGGGAAGCGCTGTACCGCGAGAAAACCGGCCAACTGGCCGATGGGGCCACGATGGACTTTGCGCTGGACTACCAGCGTATTTCCGAAAAAACACCGCGCCACAACCACTAAATATCACCACTAAATACCGCCACTGAAAGAACAACATGAGCGAGACAAACAACATCCTTCCCCAAGACGGTCTGGCCGGTACCCTGGTGGGTCGCGTCTGGCTGGGCGGCAGCCTGCCCGGCCCGGCGGTCGTAGCCCTGCGGCCCGACGGCGTCTACGACCTGAGCGCGCACTACCCCACTATGAGCACCCTGCTCGACGCCGCCCAACCAGCGGAAGCCGTGCGCAAGGCTCCCGGCCAGCGCCTGTGCAGTGTGGACGAGTTGCTGGCCAACAGCCTGCCCGGCAGCCGCAATGCCGCCCTGCCCCACCTGCTGGCCCCCTGCGACCTCCAGGTGGTGAAGGCCGCGGGCGTGACCTTTGCCGCCAGCCTGATCGAGCGCGTCATCGAAGAGCAGGCCCGCGGCGATGCCAGCCGTGCCCAGGGCCTGCGCAGCCAGGTCACCGGCCTGATCGGCGCCAGCCTGGCCGACATGCGCCCCGGCTCGCCCCAGGCCATGGCACTCAAGACGCTGCTGCAGGAAAAAGGCCTGTGGTCGCAGTACCTGGAGGTGGGCATTGGCCCGGATGCCGAGGTGTTCACCAAGGCCCCGGTGCTGGCCTCGGTGGGCTGCGGCGAAGACATCGGCATCCGCTCCGATTCGGCCTGGAACAACCCCGAGCCCGAAGTGGTGCTGGCCGTCAATAGCCGCGGCGACATCGTGGGTGCCGCCCTGGGCAACGACGTGAACCTGCGCGACATCGAAGGCCGCAGCGCCCTGCTGCTGGGCAAGGCCAAGGACAACAACGCATCCTGCGCCATCGGCCCGTTCATCCGCCTGTTTGACGCGGGCTTCGGGCTGGACGCGGTGCGCAACGAGACGGTGCACCTGCACGTGGCCGGGGCCGACGGCTACCAGCTGCGCGGCATCAACACCATGGCCAGCATCAGCCGCGACCCGGTGGACCTGGTGGCCCAAACCCTGTCGGCCCACCAGTACCCCGACGGCTTCATGCTCTTCCTCGGCACGCTGTTCGCCCCCATCGAAGACCGCGACCAGCCCGGCGGCGGCTTCACCCACAAGCTGGGCGACGTGGTCACCATCCACAGCGCCTGGCTGGGCGCCCTGCACAACCGCGTGACCCACTGCGAAACCGCCCCGCCCTGGCGCTTTGGCCTGCGTGCGTTCATGGGGAACCTGGCGGCCCGTGGGCTGCTGGGCGGCACGGCGCTGTAAGCGGATAAGTCGGAAGGGGTGATTTTTAAGCATGTTTTAAGCATGTAGCGCTTATGGAATGGGCGTAACCAGCTACCATTACAATAGCAAACCATTTGCGTGCCGGACATGACCGACGTACACCGCGTCGGGCCTAGCCACCGGCAGGCGCTACATTCGTCGCTGCACCACTTTCCCTGATTGCCCCGACGGCGGCCAGGCCCCCCTTGCACGTGTCGCCCGCAACCACCGCCGCCCTTCCAGCCGATTCCCCCGACAGCCCCTGGCAGCCACCCCCCACGCGCCCTGCACGCGCGCGGCTGCCCACACGGTTGCACATGGGGCTGCTGCTCTCGCTGCTGGCCCACGCACTGCTGTTGGGTCTGACCTTCGGCGACCAGGGCACCGGGCTGCCGGGCTTTGGCTTTCCCTGGGAAGAACGCCGGGGCGAAGCACCCGACCGCACGCCAGCACCACCCCTGCAGGCCGTACTGGCCCCCACCCCGGCCACCACACTACCCAGCGAGACCCCGCCCACCCCTATCGCCCCCATCGCCCCTGCAGCGGCGGCTGCGGTGGCACAACTGGTGTGGATCGCGCCCCGGCCCGCCGTCCAGGCACCGGCACTGGCCCGTGCCCCCGCAGCAGCCCGCACCCAAACCGCCGAACAGCAGGAAGCCACGCGCCAGGCCGCGCAACGCCGGGCAGCTGCCCGGGCCGAAGCCGCCCGCCAAAAGGCTGAGCGGGCAGCCGAGCGCCAGGAAGCCCAGCGTGTGGCCGCCGCGCTGCGCCAGGCGGAAAAGGAGCAAAGGGTCGCGCAGCAAGAAGCGCAGCGGCAGGAGAAGGCCCAGCGGGCAGCGGAGCAAGCAGCGCAAGCGGAGCTGTCCAAGGCTGCGCGGGCCGAAGCCCAGGCGCTGGAACACCAAGAGCGCCAGGAACGGCTGGAACGCCAAGCCATCCAGCGGCAAGCCACCCTGCAGGAAACCGCCCGGCAAGATGCCCTGCGGCTCCAGGCCACGCGGCTGGAGGCCGAACGCCTGCAAGCCGAGGCCGCCAACGTAGAGGCCGAGCAGGCCTTGCGCCAGTTGACCGCCCGCCAAGCCGCCGCCACCGCCGTGGCCTTGGCACGCCAAATCGAAGCCGACAACCAGGCCAGCGCGCAACAAGCCGCCGCCCGCCAAGACGAAGAGCGTCAAGAAAAAGAGCGCCTGGCGGCAGAACGAAAGCAAGAAGAACGCAAGGAAGCAGAACGCCAGCAAGCAGAACGCACCGACGCAGCCCGCAAAGAGACTGCGCGCCAGGAAGCCGAGCGCCTGGAGGCCACCCGGCTGGCTAACGCACGACAAGAGGCGGCGCAACGCGATGCCAGCCGCAAGGAAGAAGCCGCGCGGACCGAGGCGGCACGGACCGAGGCCGAGCGCAAGGAAGCCGAGCGGGTGCAGGCCGCACAACAAGCCGCCGCCCGGCAAGCCGCCGCCCAGCAAGAGGCAGCCCGCAAGGAGCAGGAACGGGCGCAGGCCACGCAGCAGGAGGCCGATCGCCAAGAAGCCCATCGGCAAGAGGCTGCCCGCCAGGCCACCGAACGGGCAGAGGCTGCGCGGCTCGACGCGCAGCGCAAAGAGGCAGCCCGGCAGGACGGTGAGCGCAAGGAAGCAGCGCGCCAAGCCGCTGCAGCCACGGCGGCATCCGCGGCAACGGCAGTGGCAGCGCCACCTGCAGCATCCCCTGCGGCAGCCCAATCCGCAGCGCCCAGCACACAGCCTTCCGCCGCGCCAGCGGCCCCCGCCCGCAGTGCCGCCGAAGAGCAGCGCGAAGAACGGCTGCGGGCCATCGGGCGGCAGTTGAACCTGGAGGCCGACCAGCGCGCAGCCGCCGCCAAAGCCACAGAAGCCGCCGCCGCTGCACGCCCGGCCTCCAACCTGCCTTCGTCGTGGAGCACTGCCCGCCGGGGCCGCATCTTTGGCCGCAGCGACAGCAACCAGGAGCTGGTGCTATACGCCGAAGCCTGGGCCCGCAAGATCGAGCTCAACATGACTTTTGGCTCCGTGCGCGATGCCGCAAAGCTGGCCCACACCGACCCCATCGTGTTGGTCGCGGTGCGCAGCGATGGCTCGGTGGAGTCGGTCAGTTTTGTGCGCAGCAGCGGCGTGCCCGCCCTGGACGAAGCCGTGCGTAACATCGTCCAGTCCCAAGCGAATTACCCCGCCTTCCCCCCGGCCCTGGCCCGCGAATTCGACGTAGTCGAAATCCGCCGCACCTGGCACTTTGATATGGCGGTGCGGTTGTACTGACCTGGAGCCCGCCTACACCGGGCTGTCGATCCGGATCCAGGTGGTTTTGAGTTCGCTGTATTTGTCAAACGCGTGCAGCGACTTGTCGCGCCCCACGCCGCTTTGTTTCACACCGCCGAAGGGCACGGTGATGTCGTCTTCG
Source organism: Rhodoferax sp. WC2427 (assembly GCF_040822085.1). Classification (NCBI taxonomy): domain Bacteria; kingdom Pseudomonadati; phylum Pseudomonadota; class Betaproteobacteria; order Burkholderiales; family Comamonadaceae; genus Rhodoferax; species Rhodoferax sp. WC2427. The sequence continues at coordinate 2,821,917 of NZ_CP162006.1, forward strand.
TCGTACGAGTTGACGTGCACGGTGCCGGCTTTGAGGGCGCGGGCCACGCCGTGGGCTTTGTTGATGTCGCGGGTCCAGACGGCGGCCTGCAGGCCGTAGATGCTGTCGTTAGCGATACGCACGGCCTCGGCGGCATCGGTGAAAGACAGGACGGACAGCACCGGGCCGAAGATTTCTTCCTGGGCGATGCGCATGCGGTTGGTCACGCCGTCGAAGATCGTGGGTTCTACATAAAAACCGCCGCTATCGCCCAATACTTGGGCACCACCAGCTATCAATTTTGCACCGTCTTGCTGGCCTGCCTCAATATAGCCCAGCACCGTGTCCATCTGGGTCTTGTCCACCAGCGCGCCCATGATGGTGTCCGGCAGCAGCGGGTTGGCGGGGGCGTAGCGTGGCACCAGGGCCAGGGCTTTTTCCAGGAACGCGTCTTTGATGGAGGCCTCGACCAGCAGGCGCGAGGGGGCATTGCAGCTCTCGCCCTGGTTGAAGAACACGCTGCCCACCGCCGCCTCCACGGCCCGGTCCAGGTCGGGGCAGTCGGCAAACACGATGTTGGGCGACTTGCCGCCCAGCTCGGTCCAGGCACGCTTGAGGTTGCTCAGGCCCGCCATCACATGGATGCGCTTGCCCACCTTGGTGGAGCCGGTGAAGGCGATGCAGTCCACGTCCATGTGCAGGGCCAGCGGTTCACCGGCTTCCAGGCCGAAGCCGGGCACCACGTTGAGCACGCCGGGGGGAATGCCCGCCTCCAGCGCCAGTTCGGCCAGGCGCAGCGCGGTGAGCGGCGACTTTTCGCTAGGCTTCAAGACGATGGAATTGCCTGCGGCCAGGGCCGGCGCGATCTTCCAGGCGGCCATGATCATGGGGTAGTTCCAGGGCACGATGACGCCCACCACCCCTACCGGTTCACGGGTGATCAGCGCCAGCGACTGGTTGCCCGTGGGCGCGATTTCGTCGTAGATCTTGTCCACCGCCTCGCCGTACCAGCGGATGCAGTTGGCGGCGCTGTTGACGTCCACCGCGCGGGCGTAGCGCACGGGCTTGCCCATGTCCAGGGTTTCGATGAGGGCCAGCTCGTCGGCGTGGGCCAGCAGCTGGTCGGCAAACTTCACCATCACCCGTTTGCGCTGCGCGGGGGGCAGGCCCCGCCAGCGGGCATCGTCAAACGCGGCACGGGCGGCCTGCACGGCCTGGTCGATCTCGGCCGCGCCACCGCGGGTGACTTCGGCGAGCACACGGCCATCGACCGGCGAGCTTTTGGTGAACACGGCGCTGCCCTGCACGCGCTGGCCGTTGATGAGGGCACGGCCATCCAGCTTCAAATCGGCGATGTTGAACATAGGGGGGAGTCCTGGTGATACGGGTTATGCGGCTGCGGCCGCTTGCATCTCACGCGCCCGGCGGGTTTGCTGGCGGGCCATGAGGACGCTGTAGACAATGATGCCGATGCTGACCACGGTGATCAGGATGGCGGCTGCAGCATAGATCGAAGGGTTCACGCCGCGCCGGGCGTAGCCAAAAATCACCTGCGGCAACGTGGTCACCCCGGGGCCGGACAAGAATTCCGAGATGACCACATCGTCGAACGACAGGGTGAAGGTCAGCATCCAGGCCGCCACCAGCGAGGGCGCAATATTAGGCAGCGTGACCAGAAAGAACACCTGGAACGGACGGCAGCCCAGGTCCATGGCGGCCTCTTCGATGGAGCGGTCCATCTCGCGCAGGCGGCCGGTAATGACCACAGTGGCGTAGGCCATGCCCAGCAGGGTGTGGCCCAGCACGATGGTGATGGCGCCCCGGTCTGGCCAGCCCAGTGCGCGCTGCACGGCCACCATCAGCAGCAGCAGCGACAGGCCGATGATCACCTCGGGCATCACCAGCGGTGCGCTGACCAGCCCGGCAAACAGGGTGCGCCCCTTGAACTTGAGGAAGCGCACCAGCACAAAGGCGGCAAACGCACCCAGGATGGTGGACAGCGTGCCGGTGATCACCGCCACCTTGAGCGACAGAAAGAAGCCCTCCACCAGCCGCGAGTCGCCCATCAGCGCGCTGTACCAACGCAACGAAAAGCCGGTGAATACGCCGTCTTGCCGGGTACTGTTGAAGGAAAACAGAATCAGGAAGAACAGCGGTACGTACAGGAACAGGTACACCGCTGCCAGCCAGAAACGGCCAAAGTAGGTTTGGATGAAGCGGGTCATGTCAGGCGTCTTTCGGCGCGTTGGTCGCGTCGCTGTAGCGGTTGTAGATGGCCATGGGGATCAGGATGAACAGAATCATCACGATGGCCAGCGCCGAGGCCCGCGGCCAGTTGTTGCTGCTGAACATTTCGTCCCACACCACGCGGCCGATCATCAGGTTCTCGGCCCCGCCCAGCAGGGACGGGATCACGAACTCTCCCACGCTGGGAATGAACACCAGCATCGACCCGGCGATGATGCCGGCCTTGCTCAGCGGCACGGTGATCAGCCAGAAGGCGTGCCAGGGGGAAGCGCCCAGGTCGTGCGCGGCCTCCAGCAGGCGAAAGTCCATCTTGGTCAGGTTGGCATACAGCGGCAGGATCATGAACGGGCAATACACGTAGGTCATGCCCACCAGCATGGAGATGTCGGTGTAGAGCATCTGGATCGGCTCGTGGGTGATGCCCGCCCACATCAGCAGGTTATTCAGCACGCCTTGGTCGGCCAGGATGCCCTTCCAGGCGTAAACCCGCAGCAAAAAAGAGGTCCAAAACGGCAGCATCACCAGCATCAAGAGCGCGGGCTGCAGGCTGGCCTTGGCGCGGGCGATGAAATACGCAAACGGGTAGCCAATGAACAGGCACAGCACCGTGGTCCAGAAGGCATATTTGACCGAGGTGATATAGGCCTCGATGTAGATGGTCTGGCCCCAGACCATCACACCGTCATCGCCCGGTTCGCCGACGATGGACAGGTAGTTGTGGTATTTCAGCAAGATGCGCCACACGCCGTCTGCCGCAGTGAGCAGCGGGGCAAACGGGTCCACGCCGTTGCCCATGTCGGTCACGCTGATGCGCACCAAAATCAGGAACGGTGCCACAAAGAACAGCACCAGCCACAGGTAAGGCACGCCGATGACAAAGCGCGCACCCGGGATCAGCCGGGCCCATTTCAAGAAATGCATAGCAGACTCTCCTTACTGGGTGAGCGTGACCGGGGCTGCATCGTCCCACCAGAAGAACACCTTGTCGTCCCAGGTGATGTCGCTGTTGGCATGGCGGGTCTGGTTGGCCTCGGTGATCTTGACGCGGCGGCCACCGGCCATTTCGACGATGTAGGAGCTGTAGCTGCCAAAGTAGGCGATCTCACGCACCGTGCCATGGAACAGGTTGTAGGCCACGTCGGCAGGCCGGTCCTTGGCAATGGCGATCTTCTCGGGCCGCACGGCCACCGCCAGCGGCATGCCCTGGGTGCCGCTGATGCCGTGGCCGATATGCACCACGCCCTGGTCGGTGGTGACTTCGCAACGGTCGGGCTCGTCCAGGCTGAGGTGGCCGTCAAACAGGTTGATGTTGCCGATGAAGTCGGCCACGAAGCGGTTGGTGGGGTGCTCGTAAATTTCTTTGGGCGTGCCGACCTGCAGCACCTTGCCCTTGCTCATCACCGCGATGCGCGAAGCCATGGTCATGGCCTCTTCCTGGTCGTGGGTGACCATCACCACCGTCACGCCCACCGACTCGATGATGTTGACCAGCTCGAACTGGGTGCGCTCGCGCAGCTTCTTGTCCAGCGCCCCCAGCGGCTCGTCCAGCAGCAAGAGCTGGGGCTTCTTGGCCAGGCTGCGGGCCAGTGCCACCCGCTGCTGCTGCCCACCGGAGAGCTGGTGCGGCTTGCGCTTGGCAAAGTCGGTGAGCTGCACCAGGTTCAGCATCTCGTCAACGCGGGTTTTGATCTGCGCGCTGGGCATGCCTTCGCGCTTGAGGCCAAAGGCGATGTTCTCCCAGATGTTGAGATGCGGGAACAGCGCGTACGACTGGAACATCATGTTGATGGGCCGCTCGTAGGGCGGCATCTTGGCGATGTCCACACCCCCCAGCATCACCGCGCCCGAGGTCGGGGTCTCAAACCCGGCCAGCATGCGCAGCAAGGTGGATTTGCCGCAACCCGAGCTGCCCAGCAGCGCAAAGATCTCGCCCTTCTGGATCGACAGCGTCACGTTGTCCACGGCGGCCACGCCGTCGAAACGTTTGACCAGGTTTTCGGTGCGCAGAAAGCCTTCAGGCCGGGGTTTGGGCAGGTTCATACGGGGGCATCCCAGAAATCAAAACAATATAGAACTTACGCAGCGCCCCTGTGTCGCCCTTCGGGCTTACAGGGGGAACTTGCGTAAGTCCTGCAATCAAAAAAGCCGTGCACCCCCGATGACGACGGTGCACGGCTTGTCAGTCACAAGCGCTTATTTGCTTTTCTTGAACAGCGTGTAGACGTTGCTCATGGACTCGCGGGTTTCGTTGCTCAGGCTGGTGGGCGAGACCATCTTGGCCATGTTGTCGGCATCGACGAAGGTGGTCTTGTCGCTGGCGATTTCAGGCTTGACCTTGTCGATGCTGGCCTTGTTGGCCGTGGGGTAGCTCAGCTCGTTGGTCAGCGAGGCCGACACTTCGGGGCGCAGGAAGTAGTCCATGAACATCATGGCGTTGTTCGGGTGCTTGGCATCGGCGGGAATGGCCAGGTTGTCAAAGAAGATCAGGCCGCCATTTTTGGGCAGCAGCACTTCGATGTCGTTGCCATTCTTGTTTTCGATGGCACGCGCCTTGGCGATGTTGAGGTCACCCGCCCAGCCCAGGCCCACGCAGGCCTTGCCACCGGCCATGTCGTCGATCATGGTGCTGGAGAACAAACGGATGTCCTTGCGCACCTTGGCCAGCATCGCGCCCGCGGCCTTGTGGTCGGCGGTATCGGCCGAGTAGGGGTTCTTTTCCAGGTAGTGCAGCGCGGGTGGAATCACCTCGGTGGGCGAATCCAGGTAGGCGATGCCGCAGGACTTGAGCTTGGAGGTGTAGGTGGGGTTGAACACCAGGTCCCACACATTCTCAGGCAGCGGCATGGAGCCCAAGGCCTTGGCCACCTTGCCCTTGTTGATGGCCACGGTGGTGTAGCTCCAGGCCCACGGCACCAGGTGGTCATTGCCCGCATCCACACCGGCCACCTTGCCCATGATGACGGGGTCGAGGTTGGCCAGGTTGGGGATCTTGCTCTTGTCGAGCTTCATCAGCAGGCCACCGTCGATCTGCGACTTGGCAAACACCGCGCCGGGCACCACGATGTCGAAACCACTGTTGCCTGCCACCAGCTTGGCTTGCAGGGCTTCGTTGTTCTCGAAGGTCTGGTAGTTGACCTTGATGCCGGTTTCTTTCTCGAAGTTGGCCACCATGTCGGCCGCGATGTAGTCGGGCCAGTTGTACACGTTCAACACTTTTTCTTCGGTATTGGCCGGTGGGGCTGCCGGGGCCGAAGCCACCGGGGCAGCCGGAGCGGGGGCGGCGGCTGCCGGGGCCTCTTCCTTCTTACCGCAGGCACCCAACATCAGGGCGGACAGTGCAATCACCAGGGCTTGCTGTTTCATGTGTCAAAACTCCAAAAAAATGGGGAAACCAAAAAAGATTGTATGGACTAATTACAGATTACTGAACGTGCCCGGCGGCCTTGAGCTCTTGCCACGTCAGGTCCAGACATAGCAAGATCAGCGCCACCATCTCGTCAATTTGCGCGTGCGTCATCACCAGCGGCGGGGCAATGATCATGCGGTCGCCCACGGCACGCATCACCAGGCCGTTGGCAAAGCAGTGCTTGCGGCACAGCATGCCCACCGACAGGCTCTCGTCAAAGCGCTCGCCGGTCTGCTTGTTTTTCACCAGCACCAGCCCGGCCACAAAACCGCAGGTTTCGGCGTGGGCTACCAGCGGATGGTCGTTGAGCGCGCCGTACTTTTGCGCCAGGTAGGGGCCGATATCGGTGCGTACCCGCTCGACCAGGTTTTCGCGCTCCATGATGGCGATGTTGGCCAGCGCGACGGCGCAGGCTACCGGATGGCCGCTGTAGGTGTAGCCATGGTTGAACTCGCCGCCCTTTTCGATCAGCACCTTGGCCACGCGGTCGCCCACCAGCACGCCGCCCAGCGGTATGTAGCCACTGGTTACACCTTTTGCAAAAGTGACCAAATCAGGCTTGTAGCCAAACTTCTCATAGGCAAACCAGTGGCCCAGCCGGCCAAAGGCGCAGATCACCTCGTCGCTGATCAGCAAGATGCCGTATTTATCGACGATGCGCTGGATCTCCGGCCAGTAGGTCGCGGGCGGAATGATCACCCCGCCCGCGCCCTGCACCGGCTCGCCAATGAAGGCCGCCACCTTGTCGGGGCCAACCTCCAGAATCTTGGCTTCCAGCCAGCCCGCTGCGCGCAAGCCGAACGCGTCTGCAGTTTCCCCCGGCAGTGCGTTCTCTACGCCGTAAGGCTGTTCGATGTGGGTGATGTTGGGAATCGGCAGGTCGCCCTGGGCGTGCATGCCCGACATGCCGCTGAGCGAGGCCGCCGCCATGGTGCTGCCGTGGTAGCCGTTGTGGCGACTGATGATGACCTTGCGCTGCGGCTGGCCCAGCAGGTCCCAGTAGCGGCGCACCATGCGCACATTGGAGTCGTTGCTTTCGCTGCCGCTGCAGGAATAAAACACGTGCTCGAAGCCGCGCCCGTCCACTTTGGGGGCCAGGCTGGCCAGCTTGGCGGCCAGGGTGGCGGCGGGCACGTTGGTGGTCTGGAAGAAGCTGTTGTAGTAGGGCAGCGTCAGCATTTGCTGGTAGGCGGCATCGGCCAGCTCCTTGCGGCCGTAGCCCACGCTGACGCACCACAGGCCGCTCATCGCGTCGAGCAGGCGGTTGCCCTCGGAATCCCAGATGTAGATGCCATCGGCGCGGGTGATGACCTTGGCGCCGCGTGCGTTCAGGTCCTGGAAGTCGGTGAAGGGGTGGAGAAAGTGGGCGCTGTCCAGCGCCTGGATTTCTGCGGTATTGACGGTATTTGGCATAGGCATTTTCTGGAGTTGATGTTCAAACGTGCAGCAGGAGGTGCTCGCGTTCCCAGGGCGAAATCACCTTCATGAACTCTTCAAACTCCAGCTCCTTGATCTCGGTGTAGACGGTGATGAACTCCTTGCCCAGGATGTCGTGCAGATCGGTCTCGTTGCGCAGCAGGTCCAGCGCCTCGCCCAGGCTGCGCGGCAGCGAGAACGGGGCCAGGTAGGCGTCGCCCTTCATCTCGGCCTTGGGCTTGATCTTCTTTTGCATGCCCAGGTAGCCGCAGGCCAGCGTCATGGCCATGGCCACGTAGGGGTTCGCATCCACGCCAATCACACGGTTTTCCACCCGCCGCGCCTGCGGGCTGGAGATGGGCGAACGGATGCCGACCGTGCGGTTGTCGTAGCCCCATTCGGTGTTGATGGGCGCCGCGGTGTTGCGCGACAGGCGGCGGTAGCTGTTGACGTACGGGGCCACCAGGGCCATGGCGGCGGGCTGGTAGCGCTGCAGGCCGCCGATGTAGTGGAAGAAGGCCTCGGACGGCGTGCCGTCGTCGTTGCTGAAGATATTCTTGCCCGTGGCCTTGCTGACCAGGCTCTGGTGCACATGCATGGCGCTGCCGGGCTCGCCCTCAATGGGCTTGGCCATGAAGGTGGCGTACATGTCGTGGCGCAGCGCCACCTCGCGCACCGTGCGCTTGAAGAAGAACACCTCGTCGGCCAGGCCCAGCGGGTGCGCGTGGAAGAAGTTGATCTCCATCTGCCCGGCACCGGCCTCGTGGATCAGGGTGTCCACGTTGAGCTCCATCTTGTCGCAATAGTCGTACAGCTCTTCAAACAGCGGATCAAATTCATTCACCGCGTCGATGCTGTAGGACTGGCGCGAGGTTTCGGCCCGGCCGCTGCGGCCGATCGGCGGGCGCAGCACGGTGTTGGGGTCGGTGTTGCGGGCCACCAGGTAGAACTCCAGCTCGGGCGCCACCACCGGCTCCAGGCCCATCTCGGCATACAGGTCGCACACGCGGCGCAGCACGCTGCGGGGCGCAAACGGCACCAGCTTGCCCTCGCGGTCGTAGCAGTCGTGGATGACCTGGGCGGTAGGGTCAGTGGCCCAGGGAACGATGCGTACGGTGGATGCATCGGGGCGCAGCTGCATGTCGCGGTCGGTGGGATTCACCACGTCGTAGTACGGGCCCTGGGACGGCAGCTCGCCGGTCACACCCATGGCCACCACGGCCTCGGGGATGCGCATGCCGCGGTCTTCGGTGAACTTGGCACGGGGCAGAATCTTGCCGCGCGCCACCCCGGTCAGGTCGGGCACCAGGCATTCCACCTCGGTAACCCGGCGCTCGTTGAGCCAATTTTCCAGGTCGTTGAAGGTCATGTTTTCTTTTTTGACATCAGCCATAGGCAATTTCTCCAGTTGGGTTAGGTTGCTATGACTTACGGAGCGCCCACACTAGGTGCTGAGCGCTGCGTAAGCCGTTTTTTCACTTCACTGAGGTAGCGCCCGCCAGGCGCTGTCTCAGTGCTTTTTCACGCTTGCGTGATCTGCACGCGGCCCCGAAGGCCGCAAATATTGCTGTGTAAAAGGGGTTCTCCGACCAGCGCCACTCGGGGTGCCACTGCACCGCATAGGCAAACGCCGCAGCGCCGGTGATCTCGAAAGCTTCGATCAGCCCGTCGGGTGCATGGGCAATGGCCCGCAGGCCCGGGGCCAGCCGCCCGATGCCCTGGCCGTGCAGCGAGTTCACCCGGGTTTGCACGCCCCCAGCCCACTGGGCCATGGCCGAATCGGGGGCGATGCGCAGCTCGTGGCTCAGACCGTATTGCGTGGCCAGGGGGGCGGTTTCGTCCTCCCGGTGGTCCTGCAGGCCGGGTACGGCGTGCACCGCCTGGTGCAGGCTGCCGCCCAGGGCCACGTTGATTTCCTGGAACCCCCGGCAGGCCCCCAGCAGCGGCACGCCCTGGGCGATGCAATGCTGCACGAGCGCAAAGGTGAGCGCGTCGCGGGCCGGGTCCAGCGGCAAGCTGGGGTCGGCCACGGGCTCATTGAAATGGGAAGGATGCACATTCGACGGCGAGCCGGTGAGCATGACCCCGTCCACCAGGGCCAACAGCGCAGGAATATCGGCCACGTCGGCCAGCGGAAAGCTGACTGGCTGGGCCAGCGCACCGTCGCGCACGGCGCGGGCGTATTTGTCGCCCAGGTACAGGTAAGGCAGCGACACATCGTCCCCACCACGCTGGCGGTGGTCCATCGGCAGCCAGACGAGGGGGCGCGGCGTTACCAGAGGGCTGCGCAATTCAAAGGGGTTAACGGTGTTTGCATCTGAGGTGGAGGTCATGCCAGCCAGGGTCCAGAGGAAGTTGTTACCAATCCGTAATCCACTTCACTGTAACCCACGCGCCGCACTTTCGCCGATCACAACACTCTATTTTTTGTAGCTGCTTGTGCCGATGGAATAAGCACAAGAGGCAGATTTGATGCTGGTAATCATGGATTTCACCGGGGTGTCGCGTACAAGACGTTGACCAATTGCGCCAACCGCGCTCCGGCCTTGGTCAGCTGCCGGGTCTGCAGGGCATCCTGCCGGGCGCGGTAGTCGGCCGGTTCGGCCAGCGTGGCGGGCCACACCCTCCCCCTGTCCAGCCTGGACGGGCCTACCGTGACGCCCGCGAACGCCGCCCCCGACACCGCCACAGTGTCGCTGGCCCAGGTCTGCGCCAGGCGACCCGCAGCCGCCCGGCTCTTGCGCAGCGCCCGCGCGGCTTGGACCATGCTGGCGGGCACGGCATCGGCGCGCAGGCCGTCGGGCAGATCGTCCCACAGCGCGTGCAGGTTGTCGCCATGGCCCATGTCGAGGCTGTTGCCACCACGGGTTTCCAGCGGTTCAGGCCCTCCCGGCGCGTCGGGATCTACCGTATTGCCAGCCTCATCCAGGTACAGCGCGCCCACATGCAGTGGCTGGTGCAGGTCGCCGATGAAATGCGCCAGCAGCCGCAGGGCCTCGCCCCGGCTGGTGATGCTGAACGGCGGCGGCACCGGCTGGCCCTGCAATTGGGCAATGGCGGCGTTGATGGCATGCACCAGGTCGTGGTCATTGGTGCCTACGTAGCCCATTCTGTAGCGGCCGTGCTGGTAGGCCACATCGGCGTAGTGGTAGGTTTTGTGGCAGTCGCGCAACTGGCCGCAGGTGTTCCAGTTGCGCGACGCGTAGCTTTGCATGGCCTGCACGCCCTCGGCGGTCTCAAAACGGGTGCAAGCGGGCGACGGCCAGCGCTCGTCCGCCGCATATTCAAAACCCCGCGTGCCCAGGCCCACCCCCTTGGCGCAATCGGCCCAGGGCGCCGCCTGGGCCAAGGTCAGCCCCATGTCGCGCTGTAGCCCGGCCCGGGCCTGCGGGGTCAGCAACTGGTCGGCAATGGCACCCACCAGCATGTGCCCCTGGTGGCCCCAGGCAGCCGCGCGCAATGGTGCCAGACAGGCCAGCACCAGCAGCCATCCCAACCAGCAAGTTTGTCTTTTGTTCAGCATATGCGGACGCTAAATTTTGACAGGCTTTTTAGCCAGCAGCGCATGCATCCAATTGGCATGCCGGGGTGTGCAGGCGGCCTGGGCTTTTTGCAACTGCACCGCCAGCCGGGTGTAGACCTTTTGCGGCAGGGTGCGGGCCGGTGGCGGCTGCAAGGCGGCCCCGCAGTGGATGCACGGCTCGTCCTGGATGTAGGTGCCATACGGGTTGCCCGCCAAGTCCATGAGCCAGGCCGACACCGCATTGGTGCCTGGCTCGGCAACCCCCACCAGGGTTTGCCGCTGTACCCCGTATGCAGGAAACAGCGACCGCAGCCGCGCTTCGTCAAACCGGTTCACATGGCCCCAAGGCGGGTTGCGGCCACCGCAGCGCTGGCAGGTGCTGCGGCCATGGCGGATATCTTGCCGGTAGGGCACGCCCACCACGATGTAGCGCGCCGCCACCCGCGCCAGCTCGGCGCACACCCGGGGAAGTTGCGGCGGGGGAATGTGTTCCAGCACTTCGGCGCACAACAGCAGGTCGAACGCACCATTGTGGAATTGCAGCGCCGCCGCGTCGCCCTGCACGCACCGCACACGGGGGTCGTCCAGTTCGGGCTGGGCCAGGTCCAGGGCGGTCACCTGGGCATAGCGGTCGGCCAGGTGCCGGGCCAGGAAACCATCGCGGGCACCGATGTCCAGCGCGGTCTGCACATCGGTCGGCAGCAAAGCCATCAAATCCGCCACACGCTGCCGGTCGGTCAGGCTGTTGCGGTTGTCTTCCAGACTGAGGAACATTTTGCGACCTCCTTACCTTGGAACGCGGGCACGTTCTTGCCAGCAGCAAAACATATACCACCATGCCGCGCCAGGCCCCCTGTAAGCGTGCCGCCGATACGCATGAATTGCAAGCCCCGCCAGATAGCCAACCACAAAAAGCCGGCACATCGCTGTGCCGGCCTGGTGGGTGCGGTGTGGCGGTTAGGGCGTGCCGGTGGGCGCCGTGTCGTCTGTTCCACGTCCTTGGCGCACATGGCCTGGCGCATCGTCGGCACCGCGCGCCTGGCGCACATGGCCTGCCGCGTCATCGGCTCCACGGCCTGCGCGGCCCGCGCTGGCATCGTCGCCGGATGCCGAATGCGATGGCGATGCAGCAGAGGCAGACGACGAACCGGCGGAGGACGCACTGGACGACGATTTGCCGGAAGAGCCCGAAGAGCCCGAGCTGCCAGAGCTGCCTCCCTTGCCTGCCATGGCCGGAGCGCAGGCCAGTGCGAGGAGCAGGCTGGCAACGGTGGCCACCAAGGCCGTGCGAAGTGTGTACATGGTGTGGTTCCTTAAAAAGAGGGTTTAGAGGCGGCTTGTGTGTGAATTTTTCCCACACACGACGCCACTATATGCGGGAAATTTTCCCACTGCAATGTTTTTGTGTAATTTTTTCCCACGAACGCGTTATATTGAGGCCATGGATAGCTCTAGCACCTCGCCCGCGGGACCCCCGCCTTCTCTCGTCCGCGCCCTGCGCAAAGTTCTGCGCCCGGTGGTGCGGGTCATGTTGTCGCAAGGCATTACCTATCCCTACCTCGCAGAACTGTTGAAAAATCTGTTCGTCGACGTGGCCGAAAGTGAATTCCGCCTGGACAACAAGCCGCCTACCGACAGCCGCGTCAGCCTCATGACGGGGGTGCACCGAAAAGACGTGAGCCGCCTGCGGTCCGAGCTCCAACGGACGACGGACGCGGTGCCAGACGTCGTGTCCCTCGGCGCCGCGCTGGTGGCTGTCTGGCTGGGCACGGCGCGCTACCTGCAGGAAGACGGCAGCCCCCTCCCCTTGGCGCGCTTTGCCAGCGACGGCGGCGAGCAGTCGTTTGAAAGCCTGGTGGCGGGCGTGAACAGCGACATCCGCCCCCGTGTGGTGTTGGACGAGTGGCTGCGCCTGGGCGTGGTGCACATCGACGCGGCCAACCGGGTGTGCTTGAATGCCGAAGCCTTTGTGCCCAGCGAAGGTTTTGACGAAAAAGCCTATTACTTCGGCCACAACCTGCATGACCATGCGGCCGCAGCCGCCAGCAACCTGCTGGGAGGCAAGCCGCCGTTTCTGGAGCGCAGCGTGCAGTACGACGCACTCAGCGAAGCCTCCATTGCCCTGCTGGCCCGGCAAAGCACGGACGCCGCCATGAAAGCCCTGCTGGCCGTCAATAAAAACGCCCTGTCCCTGGAACAGGCGGACGCCGCACACAGCACGCCCCGCCACCGCATGACCTTCGGCGTGTACTTTTACGCCGAACCGGTGGCGGCGGATGCCGACGCCGATGCCTCCCTCACCCGGCCCCCGGGAGCGACGCCATGAGCCCCCGCTGGCTGGGTCTTCCCGCCGCGGCGCTGCTGGCCGCCCTGCTCAGCGCGCCACACGCCTTTGCCGCCAACGTCTGCGGCACAAGCGACTCGCCGATCAACCCCCAGGCCGTTGCGCCGGGCATCGGCGGCACGGGCGACACTGCGCTGCGCCCGGGCCTCGGTGGTACCGGTGATGTAGCCGCCAAACCGGGCCTTGGCGGCACCGGTATCGACGCTGCCAGGCACAATGACAACGGCGGCATTGGGGGTACCGGCATCGTGGGCGTGATCACCGGTTTCGCCAGCATCTGCGTCAACGGCATGGAAGTGCACTACGACAAGACCACCCCGATCCACGACAACGGCCTGCCCGCCCAGGCCAGCACGCTGTCGGTGGGTCAGGTGGTCGTGGTGACGGCCCTGGGCGAAGCAGACGAACTGCAAGCGCGGCAGATTGCGCTGCAGCACCTGGCCATCGGACCGGTGGCTTCTGTGAACCTTGCCCGCGGCGAGCTGGAAGTACTGGGGCAAACCGTGCACTGGAGCGGAGACGCCGCACAGCTGGCAGGCCTGCAAACGGGACAATGGCTGCGCATCAGCGGCATGCGGCTCAGCGACGGCAGCATCGACATGTCGAACCTGCAGGCTGTGCCGCCCCAGGCGCAGGCGCTGCTCACGGGCCCTGCAGAACAAGGCACCCCTGGCAGCATCCGGGTCGGTGGCACCACGGTGCACACCGACCAACTCGGCTTCATCGACGGCCTGCGGGCCTGGCGCGCCGCAAGAAGCGGACAGGAAATCCAGATCCGTGGCACCTGGGACGGGCATATGCTGGTAGCCACCGCCCTGCAGGCAGAGCCCACACGCAGTGCATTGGGGCAGGTGGCGCGCGTCGTCATGGAAGGCTATGTCCGATCGGCCTCGCGGGACAGCCTGGACATTGGCCAGGGCCGCATGGCACTGGCCAGCACCTTGCCCGGGGCCGAGCGGGCTGCGCTGAGTGGCGACAGGGAACAACGGGTCCGGATTACCGGTCTGCGCGACAGCCAAGACCGCGTGACGGTGCAACACATCGAGGTGCGCCACAGCGAAGCCAAGCGCAGCAGCGCCCAAAGCGGCAAAAAAGCGGGCAGCACCAGCAGTGGCAGCTCTGACGACTCCAGCGGCAGCTCGGGCTCGCAAACCTCGGGCAAAACCGAAACGGGGGATGACAGCAAAAGCGGTACCAGTACGAGTGGCAGTACCAGTGGCAGCACCAGCACCAGCACCAGCACCAGCACCAGCGGCAGTGGCAGTGGCAGTGGCAGTGGCAGTTCAGGTTCTTCCGGAAGTTCGGGTAGCTCCGGCAGTTCTGGCAGCTCCGGAAGTTCGGGTAGCTCCGGCAGCTCGGGTGGCTCAGGGAGCTCTGGCGGTTCGGGAGGTAAGGGCAAAGGAAAATAGTCGGCGCACAGCGCAGCAGCCAGGACTTTTTTTCACGCCAGCCACACCACCAGCGCGTGCAGGCCCAGACCGGCCAGCCCGCCCACCAGCGTCCCGTTGATGCGGATGAACTGCAGGTCGCGTCCCACGCTCAGCTCCAGCTCCTGCACCAATTGGCGGTCGTCCCAGGCCTTGATGGTCTGCGCAATATGGGTGGTCACGCCGGTACGCAGGCTCAGCGCCAACTGTCCCGCTGCGGCCATCACATGTTCGTTGATGGCCTCGCGCAGGCTGGTGTCGCTAGCCAGGCGCTCGCCCACCGCGCCCAGCGCCGCCTGCAGGTTGCGGGCAATGGCCGACTGCGGGTCGGACAGGTCGGCTTGCAGCAGCTGCCGGATGTCGGTCCACAGCGAGGCCACAAACTGGCGCACCGCCGGGTCGGTCAGCGCCCGCTCTTTCAAGTCGTCGCAGGCCTGGCGCAGGGCCGGGTCGTCGCGCAGGCGGGTGATGTAGTCGGCCAGCCAGGCCTCGTAGCGCAGGCGCGCCGGGTGCGCAGGCTGGGCCAGCACCTCGCGCAGCTCGTCCAGGGCCGAGGCGCTGAGCTTCTCGGCCATGCTGTCGGCCAGCTTGGCGGTGGAAGCCACCGCGTCCACCAGGCCCACCACCTTGGGCCATTCCTTGCGCACATGCTTCTGCAGCAACTGCGACACCGCCGCCTTGACCTCGTCCTGCGCCAGGTATTCGCCCAGCTTGACCAGCCCGGCATCCAGCAGTTCGTTGTGCCGCCCGTCCTGCGTCAGCAGGCCCAGCACCTCGCCCGCCGTGGCGGCTGCGTCCCAGCGCCACGCCTGGGCCACCACCAGTTCGAGCGTGGCGCGCTGCATACGCGCGTCGTCAAACACATTCAGCAAGCCCAACGCCACACCCTGGGCCTGCTGTGCCCACAAGGCCATGCGCGCCGGATCCCGCAGCCACACGCCCAGGCGCTGCGCGGGGTCCAGCACCGCCAGCTTGGCCAGCAGCGTGGCCGGGTCCAGAAAATGGTCGCGCACAAAGTCGGCCAGGCTGTCGGCAATGCGCTCCTTGCTTTGCGGGATGATGGCCGTATGCGGCAGCGGAATGCCCAGCGGATGCCGAAACAGCGCCACCACCGCAAACCAGTCCGCCAGCGCGCCCACGGCAGACGCCTCGCAAAACGCCCGCAGCCAGCCCCAACCGCCCTGCCCGCCCATCCCGTGGCTGAGCAGCAGGCCACCCAGCGAAGCCAGCAGCAGCGCGATGGCAAACCACTGCATGCGGCGCAAAGACTGGCGGCGGGGATCGGTGGGGTTGGGCATGGGGGGAGCATAGCCCGGATGGCCCACCCACCCCTTTTCATCAAATTTCATAGCTGGTTGCGCTTATGGAATAAGCGCTAGCAGCCTTTTTTTTCATTATTTACAAATACACTGCGGTTCGTTCTGCGGCCTGCCCTGGCCTTACGATAGGCATTTACCCCCACCCACACCACCGCCGCCATGGAACTCCGCCAGCTCCGTTATTTCGTCAAGGTCTGCGAGTTGCGCAGCATGGGCCGCGCTGCGGTAGAGCTGGGCGTGGTGACCTCGGCGCTGAGCCAGCAGATCAGCCGGTTGGAGGGCGAACTCAGCACCCGGCTGCTGCAGCGCGCCAGCACCGGTGTCACCCCCACCGACGCGGGCGTGGCCTTTTTGCAGCAGGCCCAGCTCACGCTGCGCCATGCGGACGAGGCGGTGCGCGCGGCGCAGCAGGCACGCCTGTCCGGCCACGTGAGCGTGGGCCTGGCGCCCACCACCGCCTCGGTGCTCGGCCTGCCGCTGATGCTGGCCATGCGGGCGCGGTACCCGGACGTGCGGCTGCACCTGGTGGAGTCGCTGTCGGGCAACCTGGCCAGCATGCTGCAGGCGCGCCAGCTCGACCTGGCCGTGCTGTTCGAAACCACCACGCCGCGCCGCTGGAGCATCGAACCCCTGCTGGACGAAAAGCTGTTTGTGCTGGCCGCCACCGATCTGGCCCAGCGGCCCACGGGCGTGAAAGTGCGGCTGGCCCAGCTCGCGGGCCTGCCGCTGATCATGCCCAGCGCCGACCACGGCCTGCGCGCCACCCTGACCACCGCGTTTGCCCGTGCGCACATCGTGCCCCACGTGGTGGCCGAAATCGACGGCCTGGCGCTGCTGATGGACGCGGTGCGCGCCGGGCTGGGTGCCACCATCCAGCCCGGTGCCGCCATCGCCCGGCAACCCGCCGAAGGGGTGCACAGCAGCCAGATCACCGATGCCCATGTGGGGCGGCGCAACCTGCTGGTCAGCCTGTCGGACGACGAACTGTCGCCTGCTGCGCTGGCCACCCGGGTGGTGATGGCCGACACCGCGCGCACCCTGGTGCGCGAGGGGCGCTGGCTCGGCGCAAGTCTTCTCGATAACTGAACACCTGTTGCCCGATCCGGCCTTTCGCCGCAGGGGCCGTCTGCCTACAGTCTCCTGACCCCCAAGGAGATCCAAAGTGCGTGATGAACAGGTAGATGTATTGGTCGTAGGCGGCGGCAATGCCGCCCTCTGCGCCGCGCTGATGGCGCGCGAGGCCGGGGCCAGCGTGCTGCTGCTCGAAGCCGCTCCCAAAGCCTGGCGCGGCGGCAATTCGCAGCACACCCGCAACCTGCGCTGCATGCACGACGCACCGCAAGACGTGTTGGTCGAGGCCTACCCCGAAGAAGAATACTGGCAGGACCTGCTCAAGGTGACCGGCGGCCTGACCGACGAGCACCTGGCCCGGCTGGTGATACGCGCCTCGTCGAACTGCCGCGACTGGATGCGCCGCCACGGCGTGCACTTCCAGCCGCCGCTGTCGGGCGCGCTGCACGTGGCGCGTACCAATGCCTTCTTCATGGGCGGCGGCAAGGCGCTGGTCAACGCCTACTACCGCAGCGCCGAACGCCTGGGCGTGCAGATCCGCTACGAAACACCTGTGGCCTCGGTCGAGCGCGACGGCGAGCGCTTCACCGCCGTCCGCACCGAAGCGGGCGAACGCATCGCCGCCCGCAGCTGCGTGCTGGCCGCCGGTGGCTTCGAGTCCAACCGCGCCTGGCTGCGCGAGGCCTGGGGCCAGAACGAACGCGGCGAATGGCCGGCCGACAACTTCCTGGTGCGCGGCACCCGCTTCAACCAGGGCGTGCTGCTCAAGCAGCTGATCGATGCCGGAGCCGACACCATTGGCGACCCGTCGCAGGGCCACATGGTGGCCATCGATGCCCGGGCCCCGCTGTTTGATGGCGGTATCTGCACCCGCATCGACTGCGTGTCGCTGGGCGTGGTGGTCAACCGCGAGGCCCGGCGCTTCTACGACGAGGGCGAGGACTTCTGGCCCAAGCGCTACGCCATCTGGGGGCGGCTGGTGGCGCAACAGCCGGGCCAGGTGGCCTACTCCATCATCGACCAGAAGGCCGTGGGCCGCTTCATGCCGCCGGTGTTCCCCGGCACCATCGCCGACACGCTGCAAGGGCTGGCGCAGCAGCTCGGGCTGGACGAGGCGGTTTTCCTGCGCACGATTGCCGACTACAACGCCGCCTGCCGGGTGGGCCAGTTCGACCACACCGCGCTGGACGACTGCCGCACCGAAGGCCTGGCACCCGCCAAGACCCACTGGGCCCGGCCCATCGACACCGCGCCCTTCTACGCCTACCCACTGCGCCCCGGCATCACCTTCACCTACCTGGGCCTGAAGGTGGACGACACCACCGCCGTGCGCTTTGGCAACCGGCCCAGTCCCAACCTGTTCGTGGCCGGGGAAATGATGGCCGGCAACGTGCTCGGCAAGGGCTACACCGCCGGTGTGGGCATGAGCATAGGCACCGCCTTCGGCCGCATCGCAGGCACCCAGGCGGCAGCCGCCGCCCAGCAACAGAAAGAGACCCTCCATGCAAACGCTTGAAGCCCTGGCACGCGAGGCCGTATCGCTCGCACAAGGCCCACGGGAAGGCCCACACCGCGTCATTCCCATCCTCTCCGGCGCCGAGGCCGAGGTCGGTCGGCAGATGCAAATCTGCAACGCCTGCCGCTACTGCGAGGGCTTTTGCGCCGTGTTCCCGGCCATGACCCGGCGGCTCGAATTTGGCAAGGCCGACATCCACTTTCTGGCCAACCTGTGCCACAACTGCGGTGCCTGCCTGCATGCCTGCCAGTACGCGCCGCCGCACGAGTTTGCCGTGAACGTGCCGCAGGCCATGGCCGAGGTGCGTGGCCAAACCTATGTGGACTACGCCTGGCCGCCCGCGCTGGGCGTGCTCTACCAGCGAAACGGCCTCACGCTGTCGTTGGCCCTGGCGGCGGCGCTGGCGCTGTTCCTGGTGTTGGCGGCGGCGATGAAGGGCAGCCTGTGGGGCGCAGCGCCCGGCGACAACTTCTACAGCGTGTTTCCGCACAATCTGCTGGTGGGCCTGTTCGCACCCGTGTTCCTGTTCTCCACCTTGGCGCTGGCCATGGGCGTGCGGCGCTTCTGGCGCGAGATCACGCCCGCCACCAGCGGCGCGCCACTGAACGCGCCGGCCGCCGCCGAAGCCGCCGACGCGGTGCTGCGCCTCAAGTACCTCGACGGCGGCCATGGCGATGGCTGCCACAACGCAGACGATGCGTACACGCTGGCCCGTCGGCGCTTCCACCACCTTACCTTCTACGGTTTCCTGCTGTGCTTTGCCGCCACCAGCGTGGCCACGGTCTACCACTACGCTTTCGGCTGGGCCGCGCCCTACGCCCTGCCCAGCCTGCCCAAGCTGCTGGGTGTGGCCGGTGGCATCAGCCTGGTGCTGGGCACCGCCGGGCTGTGGCGGCTGAACCGCCAGCGCCATCCGCTGCACGGCGACGCAAAGCAAAAGCCGATGGACCTGGGCTTCATCGCCCTGCTGTTCCTCACCAGCGCCAGCGGCCTGGCCCTGTGGCTGGGCAGCGGCACCCCCGCCCTGGCCCTGCTGCTGTGCCTGCACCTGGGCGCTGTGATGGCCTTGTTTGCCACCCTGCCCTACGGCAAGTTCGGCCATGGCATTTTTCGCAGCGCCGCGCTGCTGCGCCATGCCGTGGAAAAGCGCCTGCCCAACCCCATCGGCCTGGGTGCCGACTGAACCCCAATAATCCCACGGAGACCCCCAAAATGAACCAACGACACCTTCTGCGCGCCACGGCCACGTGCGCCGCCGCCCTCTGCCTGGCGACCCCGGCACGGGCCCAGGACTTCCCGCCCAAGAAGCCCGTCACCCTGGTGGTCGGCTTCGCCGCCGGGGGCGCGGCCGATGCGGCTGCGCGCCTGATCGCCCGCAAACTCGGCGAGGACATCGGCCAGACCGTCATCATCGACAACAAGGCCGGTGCCGGGGGCAACATCGCGCACCAGCAGGTGGCCAACGGGCCAGCCGACGGCTCGATGCTGCTGTTTGGCTCCATCGGCCCGCTGACCATCGCACCGCACGTGATGAAAGTCAGCTACGACCCGTTCAAGGACCTGGCCGCCATCTCGGGCGGGGTGAACTTTCCGAATGTGCTGGTGGTGCACAAGGGCCTGGGTGTGAAGACCCTGGCCGAGTTTGTGGCCTTGGCCAAGAAGAAGCCCGGCAGCATCGACTTCGCCTCGACCGGGGCTGGATCGGCCTCGCACCTGGCCGGGGAGCTGTTTAGCCAGCGCGCGGGCATCGACATGGTGCACGTGCCCTACAAAGGCGGCGCACCGGCCCTGCAGGACCTGCTGGGCGAACGCATCGCCTCGTATTTTTCGGCACCGCCCACCGCGCTGCCGCACGTTGAAGCGGGCAAGCTCATCCCCCTGGCTACCACCGGCCTGGCCCGCCCGGCCTACATGCCCACCATCCCCACGGTGGCCGAGTCGGGTTATCCCGGCTTCGAGGCCTTGAACTGGTACGCCTTTGTGGCACCCGGCAAAACGCCCGTAGCGATTCTGGAGCGCTGGAACCAGGCCATCGTCAAGGTACTGGCCGACCCCGGCGTGAAGCAGGCCCTGGACAAACACGGCCTGACCCCGCAGCCCACCACCCGCGCCGAGCTCACCGACTTCATGCGGAAAGAAGATGCCAAGTGGGGTGCCATCGTGCGCGACCGCAAGATCACAGCCAACTGAGGGTGGCCTGCAGCGGTTCTAGCGGACCGCTCAGACCGCCGCTTTGTACGCCCGCCAGCCCCCAAACAACGTAACGTCCTGCGCGCCTTCCAATCCTGAAGGCTCGCAGATAAAGCCCGCCACCGTGCTGCCATCGGCCAGCAGCGTGCGGCCGATCCCTAGGGGCGCGGGGATGCCGTCCACAAAGCTGCCGAACTGCGCGCCGGGCAGCTCCCACACCTCCACCTCGATCGCCCTACCACTATCTTCGCCCTCGGCCACGCGGACCAGGCCGGGGCGTTTGCCGTCGGGCAAAGCGTAGAGGCGGTAGACGGGCGCGGTGGTGGTGCACTGCACGCGGCGGGCACCCCGGCTGGTGAGCTGGTGGTTCAGCGGCTGGCCTTGCAGGTGCGCTCCGCAGACGGCCACGCGGATCTGGCCGGACGGCACGGCACCCAAAGCTTCGAACGGCACTGCCGTGTGGCCGGTGGCCCCCAGCGTGGCCGCCCTGCCCTGCAGGCTGTGCTGCCAGCGCTGGGCCAGGTGCAGCAGCGGCTGGTCCTGGTGGGCAGGGGCGACGAAGGTGATGCCAAAAGGTAGACCGTCAAGCAGGCCGTAGGCCCGAAAGCCAGCGGGCACGGCGATGGCGGCGTAGTCCAGCAGATTCACGAAGTTGGTGTACAGGCCGAAGTCGCTGTTGCGGGCAATCGGCTCGGCCAACATGGTGTCTATGCGGTGGATCGTGGGCGAGGTAGGCAGCAGCATGCAGTCGATGCTGGCCCACACGGCGGCGCAACGTTGCGCCAGGGCGCGCAGGCGGTACTGGGCGGCGAAGGCATCGGCGGCCAGCGGCTTGGCCCCGCCCAGGGTGATCTCGCGGGTCACCGGGAACAGAGCCTCGGGCCGTGCGTCTATGAAGGCGCGGATGGCCTGGTAACGCTCTGCCACCCAGGGTCCCTCGTACAGCAAACGGGCAGTCTCGAAAAAGGGTTCAAAGTCGATCTCCACCAACTCCGCGCCCAGGGCCAAAGCATGGGCGCGGGCGGCCTCAAAACATTGCGCATAGCCGCTGTCGCCCAGAAACTGCAGCTGGTCGGCGCGCGGAACGCCCAGGCGTGGATGTTTGGCGCGGCCAAAGTCGAAGCCGTGCGGCTGGGCCGGGCGGGCATAGGCGTCCTGCGCGTCATAGCCCTGGGCCACGGCGAACACCTGCTGCGCGTCATCGGCCGTCAAGGCGAAGATGGACACCGCATCCAGCGAGCGGCAGGCGGGCACCACGCCGCTGGTGGACAGCAGGCCCAGGCTGGGTTTCAGGCCCACCAGGTGGTTGAAGCCAGCGGGCACACGGCCCGAACCGGCGGTGTCGGTGCCCAGCGAAAAACTCACATGGCCCAACGCCACCGACACCGCCGAGCCCGCGCTGGAGCCGCCCGACACGTAGTCCGCATCGAAGGCGTTGTGGCAGGCCCCATAGGGTGAACGCGTGCCGTTCAGGCCGGTGGCGAACTGGTCCAGGTTGGTCTTGCCGATGGCGATGGCCCCCGCGTCCAGCAGGCGCTGCACCACGAAGGCGCTATTCGCAGGCGTGTAGGCATAGGCCGGGCAACCGGCGGTGGTGGGCACCCCGGCCAGGTCGATGTTGTCCTTGATGGCAAAGGGCACGCCCCACAGCGGTAGGCCCTCGGGGCCGTGGTCCATCAATGCCTGGGCACGTGCGCGCAAGGTGGCTGTGTCGATGCGGTGGATCCAGGCGGTGTGCGGGTCGTCACCTATGGCGTTTGCCACGTGGTCCACCACCTGCAACGGGGTCAGGCCGCCATCGCGGTAAGCCTGTTGCAACGCGCCCAGGCTGAGGGAAATAGTTGTCTTGTTCATGCTTGTGCTTCCTGGATGACCACCACGTTTTGCCCCGCCGCCACGGCCCCACCCTCGCGGCAGGCCATGCGCCACACCAACCCGGCGCAGGGTGCGGCTACCGTGAACTCCATCTTCATCGACTCGATGACCAGCAGGGCATCGCCCTCGGCCACGGTATCGCCCTCGGCCACCAGCAGCTTCCACACGCTGCCGGGAACCGCGGTGGCCACGCTGCGCGCGCCGGTGGGCAAGTCGTCTGGCGACACGGTGCGCTCTAGCACCTCGGGTTCGCCCACGTATTCGGCCTGGCCTGCCACGCGCCAGCGCTCGCGCTCTTCCTCGAAGGCCTGGCCCTGCAGGGCGCGGAAAGCAGCGATGTCATTGGCGTTGTCGGCCAAAAAACCTCTGTAGTCGTGCAGGCTGAACGTGCCCTCCTCCACCCGCAGCGGGTAGCGCCCGGCGGGAAAGTCGCGGCGGATCTGCAGCAGCTCTTCTTCGCCCACCGGGTAGAAACGGATCTGGTCGAAGAAGCGCAGCAGCCAGGGCTTGCCGGGTTCGAAGGACGGCGCTCCACTCGATGCATCGCGCCAGCGGTTCCACATCTGCAGCGTGCGGCCCACAAACTGGTAGCCGCCCGGGCCTTCCATGCCGTAAACGCACATGTAGGCGCCGCCAATGCCCACCGCGTTCTCGGGTGTCCAGGTGCGCGCCGGGTTGTACTTGGTGGTGACCAGGCGGTGGCGTGGGTCCAGCGGCGTGGCCACGGGTGCGCCCAGGTACACGTCACCCAGGCCCAGTACCAGGTAGCGGGCGTCGAACACGGTGCGCTGCACCTCGGCGATGCTGTCCAGCCCGTTGATGCGGCGGATGAACTCGATGTTGCTGGGGCACCAGGGCGCGTCGGGCCGCACCGACTGCATGTATTTTTCGATCGCCAGCCGGGTGGCGCTGTCGTCCCAGCTCAGCGGCAGGTAGACGGTGCGCGAGGGCACCACCAGATCATCGGTATCGCCCAAGGCATCATCTGCTACAAAAATCGCAGCTATCAGTGCCGATGTGGTGAGCGCTAACGGTTCAAAATGTATCTGAAGCGAGCGGATGCCCGGCGTCAGATCGACGATGCCCGGCAGGCCCTGCGCCTGCAGCGCCTGCATCAGGCCGTGCACGCGCAGGCGCAGCGCGATGTCCAGCACCGCATCGCCCAGCTCCACCAGCACGTAACGGTCCCCCGCCTGGCGCAGCACCAGGGCCGGGCGTTCGCCTTGCGCGTCGCGGCGGGCCAGAATGGGCGAACCTACCGCTTCGCTGCGCAACGGAATCGCAGGCGGGCTCCATGCCAGGTCGGCAATGCGGCGCTCTTGCGCGGCGTGCAGGGCCAGGGCTTCGGGGGCGGTGACGCAGCGAAAGCGCACCGTATCACCCGGGCGCAACTGGCCCATCTTCCAGCGCTCGCTGGCCAGCACCACGGCCGGGCAGACGAAGCCGCCCAGGCTGGGGCCGTCGGGGCCCAGGATGACGGGCATGTCGCCGGTGAAGTCGATGGCCCCGATGGCGTAGGCGTTGTCGTGGATGTTGGACGGGTGCAACCCCGCCTCGCCGCCGTCGCGCCGCGCCCATTGGGGCTTGGGGCCGATGAGGCGCACACCGGTACGGCTGGAGTTGTAGTGCACCTGCCAGTCGGTGCCGAAGAACATTTGCACATCAAAGTCGGTGAAAAAGTCGGGCGCGCCGTGCGGGCCGTAGAGCACGGCGATGTCCCAGTGGTGCTGGTACACCGGCACCACCTCGGCGGGCAAGGCGGCCAGCGGTGCATCGACCGCATCGGCCCCGATGTGCAACATGTCGCCCACCCGCAGCGTGCGGCCCGCGTGGCCGCCGAACTGGCCCAGGGTGAAGGTGGCGCGGCTGCCCAGGTACAGCGGCACGTCCAGCCCGCCGCGCAGCGCCAGGTAGCTGCGCGCGCCTGCGCCCTGTACCGCACCAAGCCGCAGCACGCTGCCCGCCTTGACTAGGTGCGACTGCCACAGGCCTAGCGCCACGCCGTCCACGCTAACGGCCATGACTGCGCCGCAGACCGCTATCACCGTATCGGCATGGAAACGCAGGCTGGGACCGCTGAGGGTGCATTCGAGCGCCGCCGCCTCCGGGGCGTTGCCGACCAGGCGATTGGCCAGGCGCATGGCCAGGTCGTCCATGGGCCCGCTCGGTGGCACGCCCACGGCCCAGTAGCCCACGCGACCCGGGTGGTCTTGCACGGTGGTCTGCACACCGGCATCCAGCACCTCCAGCGCCTGCGGCTGGTAGTGCAGATCGGCCAGGCTGCGGGTAACCATCAAGCCATCGACAAACACGGGGTCGGCCACCACGGTGCGCAGGTAGCGTAGATTCGTCTCGATCCCCGCCAGGCGGGTGGCGGCCAGGGCGGCCTGCAGCTTGGCGACTGCATCAGCTCGGTCGATACCGGTGACGATGAGCTTGGCGATCATCGGGTCGTAGTTGGGTGGTACTTCGCTGCCGGTGGCCACCCAGGTTTCGATGCGTGCATCCGTGGGGAACACGACTTCCGTTAAACCGCCCGCGCAAGGCTGGAAGTTGCGCGCCGGGTCTTCGGCGTAGAGGCGAACCTGGATGGACGCGCCGGTGGGCGCGGGCACGGTCAGCGCAAAGTCGTCGCCCCGCGACAAGCGCAGCATCCAGGCCACCAGGTCGATGCCGGTGACCTGCTCGGTCACGCCGTGCTCTACCTGCAGGCGGGTATTGACCTCCAGGAAGTAGAAGGCCCCGGTGTCGGCATCCAGCACGTATTCCACGGTACCGGCGCTGCGGTAATTCACGGCTTCGGCCAGGCGCACGGCGGTTTGCTGCAGGGCGGTGCGGGTGGCTTCGGACAAACCGGGCGCAGGGGTTTCTTCGATCACCTTCTGGTTGCGGCGCTGGGCCGAGCAGTCGCGCTCGCCCAGGGCCACCACCTGGCCTTTGCCGTCGCCGAAGAGCTGCACCTCGATGTGGCGGGCGCGCTCGACAAACTTTTCCAGAAACAGGCCCGCGTCCTTGAAGTTGGCCTGGGCCAGGCGCTGCACGGCCTCGAAGGCCGGGGCCATCTCGGCGTCGCTGCGGATCAGCCGCATGCCGATGCCGCCGCCACCCGCCGTGCTTTTGAGCATGACCGGGTAGCCAATGCGTGCCGCCTCGCTCTGCGCCTGCGCCAGGTCGACCAGCAGGCCGCTGCCGGGCAGCAGGGGCACGCCCTGGGCCTCGGCCAGCGCGCGGGCGGTGTGCTTCAGGCCAAAGGCGCGCATCTGCGCCGGTGTGGGGCCGATGAAGGCGATGCCTGCGTCCTCACAGGCCTGGGCGAAGTCGGGGTTTTCCGACAAAAAGCCGTAGCCGGGGTGGATGGCCCCCGCCCCCGTGGCCCGGGCGGCATCGAGGATGCGCTGCGGGTCCAGGTAGCTTTGCGCAGCCGGTGCCGGGCCGATGCAGACGCTGGCATCGGCCAGGGCCACATGCAGCGAATCGGCATCGGCCTCGGAGTACACGGCCACCGAGCGCAGGCCCAGGGCCTTGAGGCTGCGGATCACGCGGCAGGCGATGGCCCCGCGGTTGGCGATCAAAACGGTATCGAACATAAGGATGTCCTGAGGGGGCGGGTCGTCCCGCCGGGTCAAAAGCGCACCACGAGCCGTCCCGTGGGCAAATGCCAGGATTTAAAAGAAATCGGTCTCCCGTGCCCATTGAATAAGCACGAGAAGCTACGAATTCAATAGCAGGTCAGTTCCACACCAATAGGCGGATGGGCGTGGGGTTGTAGCCATTGCAGGGGTTGTTCAACTGCGGGCAGTTGGAGATCAGCACCACCACGTCCATCTCGGCCCGCAGCTCCACGTACTTGCCTGCACCGGAGATGCCGTCTTCAAAACTCAGGTGGCCTTCGGGCGTGACGGGCACGTTCATGAAGAAGTTGATGTTGGGCGCAATGTCGCGCTTGCTTAAGGACAAGGCACCCGCCTGGTGGCAGTGGCACAGGGCGTGCATGAAGCTGTCGCGGCAACTGTGCATGGGGCGCTTGTCCAACGCATAACGCACGGTGTTGCTCTCGCTGGAGCAGGCCCCGCCCAGTGTGTCGTGGCGGCCACAGGTGTCTGCGGTGATGGTTAGCATGACCCGGCCTGCGCTGGAATACAGCTTGGAGCCCAGGCCCAGGTAGAGCTGGCCGTTGCGGGCGATGGTGTCGGCGGCGCTGTAGCGCTCCTCGGCATGGGCGGCGCTGTAAAACAGTGTGTCCACCGCCTGGTTGCCTTCCAGATCGAGGATGCGCAGGGTCTGCCCGGCGTAGACGGTGGCCATCCAGGGATCGCCTGCCAGACAGGTTTGGTCGAGCACGGCGGTGGCGGGATTGAGGGTGCTTTCCAGTAGTTTGGTCATGCGAACCCCAGCTTCTGTAGTTGGACGCGCCCGAGTGGGCCGCTGGGGGTGTGGCCGAGTAGGCGCGACAACGCAGCGGGCTCATGCCCGCAAGGCGGAGCAACGACCTCGGACGCGGCTCCAGTGGTGCAATCGGGTGTGTAGCGCTGATGCTGCGAGAAGGACGGGTGTTGGCGATGGCGAATGTTGGTGTTCATACGATTTTCCTGACGATCACAAGCGGTCAACTGCAGAAGCTGGGGTTACTCCCACATAGCGTTCGGTGTTAGTAAAGGCGCGGCCGTTTTGCGGGCACTGCGTACGGCAGGCATCGTCTGCGGCGACCGGGTCGGCACGGTAAGCACCCAACTGCACGTCAGCGGGGGCGTAAACCGGGTTCGCATCCAGCGGGTGCGGCGCGCTGCTGAGCACCACCAGGGTGTCCATTTCAAAGCGCAAATCGACAGAGCTGCCCGCCAGGCTGTGGCCGCACACGTGGCTGAGTGCGCCGTCGGCATCGGGCACCACCTTGCTGAAGAAGTTGACGCAGGGCACCATGTCACGCGCGCCCAGGCCCCACTTGGCCAGCTCAATCAGCAGGTTGTCGCGGCCATTGCGGTGCATGGCGTTGCGGTGCTGCTGGTAGCGCTTGTCGCCGTACTTCGCCAACACCATGGCCGCGTCGCTCACGCCGCACCAGGTGTCGTGCCAGCCCAGGCTGTCGGCGGTGATGGAGCAGAGCACCCGGCCCATGTCCGACTGGCAGACAAAGCCTGCGGTGAGGAAGGCGGTGTGCTGCGACTTCAAGGTGTCGGGCATGTTGTAGCGCTCCAGCGGCTGCTCGGCGTTGAAGAACAGCGCGGAGACGTTCGCGCCGCCTGTTAAGTCGGTGAGGCGCAGGGCCGTGCCACGGCGCAGGCGGCCAGACCAGTGGTTGCCGCCGGGGAGGTGTTCCTCCCAGAGCAATGTGTTGGCAAGGATGGGGGTCATACAGGGGTCCTTTCTTCGGCCATTTGCGTGAGTTTTTGCAGTTGGTCCAGGTCGGTTTTCATGCCGGAGGTTTCGCGGATGCGGTCCAGTAACTGGCGTTTGAGGCGCACAAACTCGGGGGCGAGCTTCATGTCCTGTTCGCGCTTGGCAGGCAGAGGCACCTCGTAGATCGAGTCGATGCGGCCCGGGCGCGGGGCCATCAGCACCACGCGGTGGCCGAGGTAGATGGCCTCTTCCACGTCGTGGGTCACGAAGACGATGGTGGTGCGCTCCAGGCGGTGCACGTGCAGGATCAGGTCGTGCATCACCTCGCGGGTTTGCGCGTCCAGCGCGCCAAAGGGCTCGTCCATCAGCAGAATCTGCGGCTTGCCCATGAGGGCACGGGCAATCGCCACGCGCTGCTGCATGCCACCCGAGAGCTGGTTCGGGTAGGCGCTGGCCGAGGCCGTCAGCCCCATGAGCTGCAACAGCGCGTCGGCCCGGCCCGAGGCGGCCTCTACGTCGGCGCTGCTGCGGTTCTGGGTGTGGGAGCCGAGCTGGCGGCAAAAGCGGATGTTTTCCGACACCCGCAGCCAGGGGTACAGGCTGTAGTGCTGGAACACCATGGCCCGGTCTTGCCCCGGCCCGGTGATGGCGCTGCCGTTGACCAACACGTCGCCCTTGCTATGCGTTTCCAGCCCCGCCAGGGTGCGCAGCAGCGTGGACTTACCGCAACCGGACGCGCCGACCAGGGTGACAAACTCGTTGTCGGCAATGCCCAAGTTCACGTCGTTCAGCGCCGTGGTCTGGCCGAAGTATTTCCAGACGTTTTTGCATTCGATTTTCATGGCATCACCTTCCGTGCATCCAGGGAAACGCCTTGCGGTGCAGCAGGCGAAACAGCTGGTCGATGGCCAGGCCGATGCAGCCAATCAACAAAATCCCGGCAAAGATCTTGTCGGTCTGCAAAAAGCGCTGGGCCTTCAAAATGGCAAAGCCCAGGCCCGAGTTGGCGGCCACCAGCTCGGCTACGACCAGGTAGGTCCAGGCCCAGCCCATGGTGATGCGCAAGGTGTCGAGCAGCGCGGGTTTGGCCGACGGCAAGATCACCTTCTCCAGCACCTCGCGCCGGGTGGCGCCCATGGTCTGCGCGGCCTCGATCTGTGCCATGGGCACGCGGCGCACGTCCTCGGCCACCATCAGCACCATCTGGAAAAACGTACCGATGAAGATGATGGCCACCTTGGCCCCCTCGTCGATACCCACCCACAGCATCACCAACGGGATGAAGGCCACCGCGGGCATGTAGCGGATGAAGTCGGTCAGCGGCTCCAGCAGCGCCTGCACTGCACGCCAGCTGCCGATGAACAAGCCCAGCGGCAGCGCCAGCAGAGCCGACAGCGCCCAGCCGGTGACCACCCGCAGGGTGCTGATGGCGGCGTCTCCCAGCAGGTCGTCTTCCACCGCCCAGGTGAGCACCCGCTCCACCACCTTTTGCGGGCCGGGCAGAAATACCGGGTTCACCCCGGCAAACGCACTCAGCAGCGCCCAGCCCAGCAGCGGAACCACCAGGCCAATGAGCGCCAGTACCCCGTAGCTGCGACGCGGGATCGCCAGCCGGATAAACCACAGCTTGGTCCACATGGCCAGCGCCTTACTTCAGCGCGTCCTGCACCAGCGTGCCGTCCAGCCCCTTGGCGGCATCGGGCTTGCCTTCGATCAGCTTGTACTTGGTCAAAAAGGCCGCGATGGTGGGTGCGGTGCTGGCCAGCGACAGGGCACTTTTGGCATCAAACGCCTGGGTGTTGGCGGCCGCGTCAAAGAACTTGGTGCCGGGCAGGAACACGGTGTATTCCTCGGGCGACATGCTGACCACCTTGGACATGATCTTGGCCGCCTCGGCGGGCTGCTCGCGGATGAACTTCTCGGTCTCGAACCAGGCCTTGAGCATGCCGACCAGCTCCTTGCGCTTGGTCTGGATAGCCTTGTCTTGCGCCACCAGCAGGTCGGGCACCAGGCCGGGCATGTCCTTGGAGGTGAACAAAGCTTTGCCCATGCCGCTCTTCTCGATCTGGTTCACCCAGGGGTTCCACAGCACCGCCGCGTCCACCTTGCCGCTGATGAAGGCGGCGGCGGCATCGCCTGCGGACAGGTTGACGATCTTCACGTCGGCCAGTTGCATGCCGTTCTTGGCCAGCGCCGTGGCCAGCACAAAGTGCGAAATGCTGAACTGCTCCAAAGCCACCTTCTTGCCCTTGAGCTGGGCGAAAGAAGTGATCTTGGGGCCGACCATCAGCGCGTCGTTGCCGGCGGAGTTGTCATTGACCAGAATGGCCTTCAGCGGCAGGCCCTTGGCCAGCGGGCCCAGGGTGTCGGACCAGGTTTGCGAGTTGGCATCCAGCTGGCCCGAAGACAGCGCGCCGATGGAGTCGGTGTAGTTGGCAAACCAGACCAGCTTCACATCGGCCCCGTTCTTCTTGAAGAAGCCCTTTTGCTCGGCCACATACCAGGCCACCCAGCCCGGCCAGTCGGACACACCCACTTTGATTTCGGCGGCAGCGGGCGTGGTGATGCCAGCCGCCGCCACACCCACCAGCAAAGCGCCGACGACGTTGCGTTTGAAAGCACGGGAAATCGAAAAGAAACGGGAAGAGGTAGAACAAGACATGGCAAGACTCCAGGTTGAGGGACAAATGCGGGAGACCACCTCGATCACGAAGTGAACCTCCCGGGCTTTTGTCCCGCCGTGGAGCCTGCAGTGGTATGGGCCGCTGCTGGCCGACTGCTCTCGGACCAGACACCACCTGAAGATCAAGCAGCCGGAACCCTAGCGGTCATTTGTAGAAGCAATCCAGTGTGGCTGCCCCCGCGCTGAGGGTGCATGCAAATTCAATGCCAGGCGTTGGGAAATGGGTGTCTTCAGAGGGAAATGGGGCTTGGCGGCTCGGACAGTGGGCCTGCCCATGCACCGCATCCGCGCGGCGGCAGGCACGCCGGTGGTGCCTGGACGCCACCGCGGTGCAAATTTGCAATATTTGCTATTTATTTGGGAGCTACTTGCGCTTGTTTTATCAGCACGAAAGGCTCATTTTATGCAGGGAATTTCGGCCGTTTTTGATAGCGCGCCGCGGCGCCTGCTTCAGGACAAATAGTGCAACGCCACGTTGAAGTCGAAATCATTCAGCGCCTGTTCAATCTGCGGCGCTGCGGGGAACTGCTGCTGCAGCAGACTGCGGTGCGTGTTCCACAGGTCGACGGCGGCACTGTCGTCTTGCCCGAGCAGGCTTTTGAGTTCCTCCACGACCTCCTTCACCCTCTCGGGGTCTGCGCCGTGGCCCTCTGGCAGCGGTGGGTGGGCGTCGTCCGTTTGCGCGAAACCCGGGCTGGCCTGCAGCGCCTGGATGAGTGATGCCAGACAGGCATCGGCCTGCGCCAGTGCGGACGCCAGGTCGCCATCTTGCGGCGCCTGCGGTTGGCGCACCCGGTTCTCTACCTGCTCGGCCAGTGCGGCCAGACGCAATGCGCCCACATTGGCGGCCACACTGCGCAGGGTGTGGGCAATGCGTTCGGCCGTGCCAGGGTCGCCAGCGTTGAGTGCCTCTTGGGCCCGTTGCACGGCGTCGGCCTGGCTGGCTACAAACTTGCGCAGCATGGTGGCATAGAACGTGGGTTTGCCGGAGGTGCGGCGCAGCCCCACATCGACATCCAGCCCGTCAACGGTGCGCAGCGCCTGCATCAGCGCATCGGTGCTGGCGTCGGGCGGTGCGGTACCGGCTGGCGGGAAGCCAGGCGCCAGGGCGATGGCGGGTTTTGCAACCGGCCCCAGCCCGGGCCGGGATTGGACCCACACCAGAAGCGCTTTCCAGAGCTCGCTTTGGTTGATGGGCTTGGTCACCACATCGTTCATACCTGCGGCCATGCACAGGTCGCGGTCGGCCTTCATGGCGTTGGCGGTCATTGCCACAATCGGCAGCGCCTGGGCAGAGTGGCTCTGGCGAATGCTGCGCGTGGCGCTGGGGCCGTCCATCACGGGCATCTGCATATCCATCAGCACGATGTCGTACGGCAGGCCCTCGGCAGTGCGGGCATGGACCTTAGCCACGGCCACCTGGCCGTTTTCGGCCACTTCGACCTCGAACCCAGCCCCCTGCAAAATTTCGCAGGCCACTTGCTGGTTGATTTCGTTGTCTTCCACCAGCAGAATGCGCGCGCCCTGGATGCGAACCATCTCGAGCAGCAAGGCATCGTTGTCGCGCAACTGCGGGCTTGTGTCAGACGGCTGCGCCGTGTAGCCCATGACCTGCATCATGGTGTTGACCAGCAAAGAGCAATTGATGGGCTTGCTCAGCACGTAGTCCACCCCCAAGGACTGCGCGCGCTGCACCAGCTCCTGGCGGCGGTGCGCGGTCACCATGATCAGGTGGGGCGGCCTGGGCAGCGCCATGGCCTGTATGGCCGACACAGCTTCCAATCCGTTCATGATGGGCATCAGCCAGTCCATCAGCACAAAGTCGAAGGGTTCTGCCGTGGCGTGGCGCAACGCGTGCAGCGCGGCCTCCCCGGAATGCACACAGCGCACCGAGAAACCAATGGCCTGCATCATCTCTGCCAGCACCATGGCGGCCGATTCGTTATCGTCCACCACCAAAACCTTGCGGCCATACAGTTCGCTGGGCGGTTGGGCCACCACTTTTTCTGCATCGGCAATGCCCAGGCGCGCACTGAACCAAAAGGTGGAACCCTGCCCGTACACGCTGCGCACCCCCACGTCGCCGCCCATGGCCTGCGCCAGACTTTTGCTGATGGCCAAACCCAGCCCGGTGCCGCCGTATTGCCGGGTGATCGAGGAATCGGCCTGCTCAAAGCTCTTGAACAAGCGGCCTATTTGCTCCTCGGTCAAACCAATGCCGGTGTCGGACACCGAAAAAACCACCACGGCCTCGGTGGCCGTGCATTCCTGCAGGGTGATCGACAGTTTGATTTCACCTTTGACGGTGAACTTCAGCGCATTGTTGGCGTAGTTGATCAAAATCTGGCCAATGCGCAGCGGGTCGCCCAGCAGCATTTTGGGCAGATGGGGATCGAAGTCGCACAGCAGTTCCAGCTCTTTTTCTTCCACCCTTTGGCTCAACAGATTGACCAGATTTTCAATCACCGGCTCCAGGCTGAATGGCACGGCCTCTATTTCCAGCTTGCCAGATTCTATTTTAGAAAAATCCAGAATATCATTGATAATACCCAGAAGATGCTCGCCCGATTTATTGATCTTGGTTAAATAATCGCGCGTGCGCAGGTCCAGCTCATTTTTCAATGCCAAACCAGACAGCCCAATGATGGCATTCATGGGCGTTCTGATTTCATGGCTCATATTGGCCAGAAACTGGCTTTTGATCTCGCTCAGCTTGAGGGCCTCGGCACGGGACTCTTCCAGAGCCAGGTCGCTGATCGATTTTGCGAATTGAAACAGAATGGCCAATATGCCGCAGACCAGGGTAATCCCCAGGTTGGCGGCCAGCGCCAGCCAATAGCTGTCGCGCGGGGCAAAGGGCGGAAATGCAACCCAGTGGTAGGTGCCGGCCAGATAAAACAAAACCGTGGTACCCAATGCCAGCGCGATCGAAATAACCCCACCATTCACCCCGAACACAAAAATGGATACCAGAGGGAAGATCGCCATCCACACGGCATTGGCGTGGTCTACCCTTCCGCCAAAGGTCCAGATGGTGAGGGTAAAGCAGAAATACACATTACCGGCGGCGGCCCATCGGGCCAGTTTCAGGGCACCAAAGCGCCGGATCAGCGTCGATGCCACCAACGCAACGGCCACGTTGCCGCACACAATCTGGGCCAAGAATATATTATTCTGAAGGTAATATTCCAAAATAAAGAGTGGCGCAACCAAAATATAGGCAACCAGCGCAGCCACCACATTTCTGGCCTGGTTTCTTTGCTCATTTTCAGGCCAATCCGTCGGGATAAACAGGTCGAGAAAATTACGTAACAACAAAAAAATCTTGACTGTATTACGCATACCTATATTTCATTCAATATATTCAAAAATTGAAATAGCCCAATTGAAATCAACCCACCGCCTGCAAGACCCCACCAAAAACAAAATCGAGGCAACGCACCAAACTCCAAACCCATTTGAATATATTGCGACTTTCAACGCGATCGGCTGGCCTGGCTTCTGGTCGGTAGCGCGGCGACCGCCGCTGCATTTGCCGTTGGGCGCGCCTCATGTTACTGAGTTGAAAGCAATTGTTTAATTTTGTTACTTTACGCCAACTTGCGCGGAAGTCCATGCAACTGCCTAAAAACCCGGCAGCCGGATTCGATCACCGCCCGCCGCGTGGGCAAGCCCAGGCTGGGGTGTGTGGTGCCATGGATGGGGTGGCCCCCGGCGCGGTCCAGGGCCAGGACCTGCAACACCGCATTTGCTATGGTTTATAGAGCTGCCTACGCTTGTTTGATCGGCGCCAACAGCCCATTTCGCTCAAGCCCCCATCAACAACTCCGCCAGCGCGGCCGCGATCGGCAGCCCGCTCTCCACCTCAAAGTAGCTGAAGGCCGGCATGGGGTTGACCTCGAAGCACACGTACTCGCCGTCGGGGCGCAGGCGCAGGTCAATACCACTCAGGGGCAGGCCCATGGCGTGGGACATGGCAATGCAACGGGCGGCAACCGTGGGGGGGAGCGTGGTGGCAACCACCTGGGCGGCCGCGCCGCTGCGGTGGGCGTACCGGTAGTCGGTGGCGGTGCTGGTGATCTCGGCGGCCAGGGCCTGCTGGCCCACCACATGCACCCGCACATCCACCCCCGGCACATGGGCCTGGAACTGGGTGGGCAGCTGGGCCAGGCGGTGCATGCGCGAGAGCCAGGTGTCGTCCAGCTCGGTCACGATGGAGCGGATGCCGCTGACCGACTTGAACACCACCCGGCCATGGATTTTGTGGAATGCACGCACCTCGGCCGCGTCAGAGGTTACCAGCGTGGGCGGCACCAGAAATCCGGCTTCTCCGATCCACTGGGCCTGCAGCGGCTTGGACGCATTGGCCTGCATGGCGGCCGGGCGGCTGACGACGCAGGCCGGGGCCACGTCCAGCCACTCCACCAGGTGCCGGTGCAGTTGCAGGGCCTGCTTTTGCGCGGGCTCGGGCAGGCTGTCCACGGCGGGCTCCAGCGGGCGGGCATAGACAGCGCGGATGTCGGCCAGCGCGGTGCACACGCCGTCCAGTACCAGCTCGCCCGCCAGGCCCTGCGGCCCCACCTGGATGTCCAAATGGGACTGGTGCAGCCGGGCAATGTCCAGCAGTTGAAAGCTTGCGCCCGCGCGGTGCAGCGCGGCCACCAGGTGCTCGATGGGCGGGTCATCGCCCTGGCCGTAGACGAGGATCATGCGGCTTCTTCGACCAGGGTGCGTTCGGCCAGGTCCGCAAGGCAGCGAGCCACCGCGTCAATGTCTTCCAGGTCGCTGAGTGCGGGGTGCGGGCTGACATCGACCAGCACGGCCCCCGCCGCACCGCGCTGGAAGCGGAACTCCAGCAGCTTGAAGCCCAGGTTTTGCGCAGTGGCCACGCAGGCCACGCCCAGCCGCCTGGCCAGGACGCCGGTGGTCAGCGTGCCGGCCACCAGCACGGTGGCGTCCCAGGACGGGGGGACCGCCAAGGCACTTTGCTCCGCCAATGGCAGGCCGCAGCGGGCGGCTGCACTGGCCCAGTGCAGCAGGGGCAGCTGCGGGGTCAGCCAGGGCTGGCCGCGCAACGGCTGCACCACGCAGCCGCCACAGGCGGCCAGCCAGCTCAGTACCAGGGCTTGCAGCTCCATGGCGGCGTAGTCGCGGTCTTTGGGGGGGGCCTGGCTGAACTGCGGCAGGGGCAGGTGCTGGATGCGGTTGAACACGGCGCGGATCTGCGTGCTGTGCAGCGCCGGGCGGCCCGGCAGCACCAGGCGGGTGCGGGCCACGCCGTGCGCATCCACGGTGTGAGACCACGCGGCCAGCCCCAGGCTTTCAGGGCGCACCGTCCATACCTCCACCGGGGCCCCGGCGAGCAGGCTGCGCACCGAGGCGGCCACCGAGGCTGCACCGGCATCGCTGGCATGGGCCAGTACCAGGATGACGCCAGGGGCCTCCCCGGTGCCGGGGAGCTCACGCGGTGGGTTCATCAAGGTATTCATCGGGGCACGGGCGCGTCAAAGGCCCGTTTCGCGTCGCGGTCCCCGGCGGCCATGCGTTGTTGCAGGTCGCTGCCGTCGTCGTAGGCCGGGCCACCCACCAGGTCCGGGCGCAGGCTGGCGTCGATGAAGGGCTGGGCCATGCCCCGGGCTTCGCCACCATCGGCAACACCACCGGACGGGCTCGCGGCAAACGCCCGCGCACCCACCATGGCCTCCAGCATCTGCAGCCGGGCTTCCAAGTCAGACAGCACCACGTCCAGGTGGCTGGGGTCGGCCACCGGGGCGGCGCGCACAACGCGGTGCTCCAGCATGTCCTTGCGGTCTTTGACGATTTCCTTGGCCACCTCTTTGGCGGTTTCCTTGGCGGTTTCTTTGGCTATGTCCTTCTGGATTTCCTTGCCCTCCTTGGCGGTTTCCTTGGCCAGCTCCTTGCCCTCCTTGCGCAGGTCTTTGCGGTCTTTGACCAGCGACTTGGCGCTGCAGCGCACGCCCAGCGTGGCCGCCATGGTGGGGCCGGAGGCGGAAATAGCGGTGACCGACACGCAGGTATTCACCCCCGCATACGACCTGGAATTGGGCGTGGTGGTGGCGCTGAAGGCGGTTTTGGCCGCAGCCCCGGGGAACGGGTCGCCGCTATCGCCCTGGTCGCCAAAGCTGCCGGCCGGGTGGCTGGCATCCAGCTCGCGCAGGCCGTCGGCCTGGACCAGGGCCACCTTGTAGTGGCTCTCGTCGCTGTTGCCAGACTGGGTTTCATCGATGTGCCAGACCAGCAGGCCGGCGC
The DNA here is from genome assembly GCF_040822085.1 of Rhodoferax sp. WC2427. Lineage (NCBI taxonomy): Bacteria > Pseudomonadati > Pseudomonadota > Betaproteobacteria > Burkholderiales > Comamonadaceae > Rhodoferax > Rhodoferax sp. WC2427. Next base: position 2,858,520 of record NZ_CP162006.1, read on the forward strand.
CGGGCAGTTGCGCATCAAAGCCGCTGCGCTGGCGGTTCTCCAGCAAAAAATACTCGCTGCCGCCCGCGCCGTTCTTCCACAGGCGGTGCACGGTGTGGCTGGTTTTGACATCGGGCAGCGACACCGTGCCGCTGGTGGTGACGTTGGTGGTGCCCACCCAGCCCTGGTTGACCTTGCACCAGGCCGAGGGGTGGGCCGGAATGTCGCCGCCGCCATTCCACGAGCCGCCCGACATCAGGCACCAGTCGCCAATGCCCTCGGAGGTGCCGTCGGTGTCGTACAGGTCGGGAAAGCCAAACAGCAAATGCCCCAGCTCATGCGCACACACGCCCAGCCGGGCATCTTCGGGCACGGTGAGGTAGGCGTAGATCTGCTTGCCGTCGGCGGGCATGGCCGCAGGCAGCACGTGCTTGTGCGACCAGATGTCGCCGGCATTACCGGTTTGCTCGCCGCCGCGCCCGGCGTGCACCACGATGAAGGCATCCACAAAGCCATTGCCGTCGTTGTCATACAGGCCAAAGTTGACCGCCGGGTTGGCCGCCACGGCCGCATCCTTGGCCATGATGTTGGCCCGGAACGCGCCGCCACCCCGGCTGATGCCGAAGTTGTGGTTGGCGTACCAGGCCAGGGTCTGCGGCAGGGTGTAGGGGCCCACCACCTCGCCCACGATGTCTACCAGGCCGCCGGTGACCTCCTGGTAATACTCTTTCACGCTACCGTGGGGCAGCACGCCGCTGGAGAAGAACAGGTCACGGTAGTGCTGCGCCGTCTGCACCATGGCCTTGTCGCTGAACTGGGCCAGCACCACGATGACCCGCAGCGGGCCGCGCAGGGGGGCCCGGTCGGCGGCGGCATTGCGGATGGCCGACTTGGGCGTGCCCTCGGGAAACTGGTCGGGCGGGAAAATCACACCATCGTTGAAACCCAGCCGCGTGGGGCTGCGCGCCAGCGTCAGCGCGCTGGCCAGCTCGGCGCTGACGCTGCCGCGCGCCTTGGCCAGTTCGGCCTTGAGACGGGCCTTGAGCTCGGGGCTGGGGGCGACGGCGCAAAAGTCACTCCACCGGGCGCGCACGCGGCCTGCGGCGGGGGCATCGCAGCTGCAATGGCTTTGGTATGTCGTCATGGCATCTCCTTGCGTTGCTGTGGAATGAGTATCAACGCACGGTAGACGCGGCCCGGAGCACGCTGGCCGTGGTCATCCCCCATTTGGGGGAAAAAGACTTTGGCCGTTCTTGCACTGCTGTGGAGCACCCTGCCCGCCTGGCGCTGTAACAATAAGCCCCATGACGACCCATCCCGCCCTGACCCCGTCCGCGCTGGCCTCACGCTTCGCCACCGAAACCCAGCGCTTCACCGCCATCCACCCGCGCTCCATCGCCCTGGCCACCCAGGCCGCGCAGCATTTCCTGTTTGGGGTGCCGCTGCACTGGATGCGCGACTGGCCCAGCCCGGCCAGCCTGTGCGTGCAGCACGCCCAGGGCGCGCAACTCACCTGCGCCGACGGCCATGTCTACAGCGACTTCTGCCTGGGCGACACCGGCGCCATGTTTGGCCACAGCCCGGCGCCGGTGGCCCAGGCCATCGCCCAGCAGGCGGCGCGCGGGCTGACCAGCATGCTGCCCTCGGTACAAACCGCCGAGGTGGGTGCGCTGCTGGCCGCCACCTTTGGCCTGCCGCAGTGGCAAATGGCCCTGACCGCCAGCGACGCCAACCGCTTTGTGCTGCGCTGGGCGCGGGCCGTGACGCAGCGCCCCCAGTTGCTGGTGTTTGACGGCTGCTACCACGGCGCGGTGGACGACACACTGGTAGACCTGCAAGGCCAAGACGGCAAAACCACCGTGCCCCGCCCCTCGGTGCTGGGCAATGTGCACAACCACGCCGCCTTCACCCGCATCGTGCCCTTCAACGACCTGGCCGCGCTGGAAGCCGCCCTGGCCGACCGCCAGGTGGCCTGCCTGCTGGCCGAGCCCGCGCTGACCAACTGCGGTCTGGTGCTGCCAGACCCGGGGTTTTGGCAAGCTGCCCAGGCCCTGTGCCAGCGCTATGGCACCCTGCTGGCGCTGGACGAAACCCACACCTTGTCCACCGGCTGCGGCGGCTACGCCAAAGTGCACGGCCTGGCCCCCGACCTGCTGGTCATCGGCAAGGCCGTGGCGGGCGGTCTGCCCTGCGCGGTGTATGGCTTCACCGACGCCCTGGCCCAGCGCATGCGAGACGCCAAACAGGCCGCGCCCGAGGGCCACAGCGGCATTGGCACCACGCTGGCGGGCAATGCGCTCACGCTGGCCGCCCTGCACGCCGCCCTGACCCACCTGCACACGCCCGCCACCTACGCCCCCATGCTGGCGCTGGCCGACACGCTGGCGGCGGGCTTGCGGGCCCAGATTGCCGCCCATGGCCTGGGCTGGACCGTCACCCAGCTCGGTGCCCGCATGGAGCTGCAATTCACCGCCCAGCCGCCGCGCAACGCCGCCGAAGTGCACGCCACCAGCCAGCCCGCGCTGGATGCCTTGTTGCACCTGTTTTTGCTGAACCGGGGCGTGCTGCTCACCCCTTTCCACACCATGCTGCTGGTGTCGCCCGCCACCACGCAGGCCAACGTGCAGCAGATGTTGGACGGGTTGGCGGCTTTTTTGACCCTTTGATTTATACGCTTTTTAGCCTTCCAGCGCTTATGGATAGAGCGTGAGCAGCTATCAAAACTATAGTTTATGTACCACCCCTCCCCCTTCACCGCCCGGCTCTGCCTGGCCGCTGGCATGGCCCTGGTCGGCGTGTATGTGGGCTTAAGCAAGCCGCTGGTGGCCGCGCTGCCGGTGTTTTTGCTGGCCTGGCTGCGCTTTGGCATTGCAGCCATCGCCATGCTGCCCTGGCTGAAGAAGCCCGCCTCAGAAGGCCCCCTGTCGGCGCACACCCGCTGGCTGGTGTTTCTGGAGTCGTTTTTGGGCAACTTCCTGTTTTCAATCTGCATGCTGTACGGCATGGGGCTGACCAGCGCGGTGTCGGCCGGGGTGATTCTGGCGGCCATTCCGGCCTCGGTGGCGCTGCTGAGCTGGCCGCTGCTGGGTGAACGCATCACGCTGCGCACCGGGGCCGCCATCGCCTGCGGGGTGCTGGGCATTGCCTTGCTGGCGCTCACAAAATCAGAGCACCTTACGCCTATGCTGTCTGCGCAAGAGGCCGATTTGGCATCTAAAAACCAGGTGTGGGGCAATCTGCTGATCGTCGGCGCGGTGCTGTGCGAGGCGGCCTATGCGGTGATCGGCAAAAAGCTCACCGGCAGCCTGGGGCCCAAACGCATCAGCGCGCTGATCAACCTGTGGGGCCTGGCGCTGATGACGCCCATGGGCCTGTACCTGGCACTGTCGTTCCCGTTTGCCAGTGTGCACCCCGGCACCTGGCTGCTGCTGGTGTACTACGCCATGGCCGCCAGCATTGGCACCGTCTGGCTGTGGATGACCGGCCTGCGCGTAGTGCCCGCCGCCCAGGCCGGCGTGTACAGCGTGCTGCTACCGATCTTCACCGCACTCACCGGCGTGCTGGTGCTGGGCGAAACCCTGGGGCCGGTGCAGTGGCTGGCATTTGCCATCGCGCTGCTGGGTGTGGTGCTGGCAACCTTGCCCTGAAAAACTAGGACCCCCCATGCGCCTGCGCCACATCGAAGTCTTCAACGCCATCATGCTGACCGGCAGCGTCAGCGCTGCCGCGCGGCTGATCAACGTGACCCAACCCGCCGTCAGCCGGGTGCTGGCGCATGCCGAGCTGCAGCTGGGTTTTCCGCTGTTCCAGCGCAGCAAGGGAAGGCTTACGCCGACCAACGAGGCGCAAACCCTGTATCCGCACATCGAGCGCCTGTTTGCCCAACTGGACGACGTCCAACGCCTGGCCAACAGCCTCAAGCGCGGCCACCAGGACGGCGAACTGCACATCCTCACCGTACTGGCACTGAGCTACGAGGTGCTGCCCCGGGCGCTGCGGCTGTTCCGCCAGCAGCACCCGAACGTGGTGGTCACCATGGACGCGCTGCACTCGCCGCAGATCATCTCGTCGCTGGTGCTGCAGGAGGCCGATGTGGGCTTTGTCTTCAGTGCCATCGCCCACCCCTCGCTGGAGCAGCGGCATCTGGCCGACGGCCGCATGGTCTGCGTAGCCCCCAAGGGCGTGTTCAGCGCCCAGCAGGTCGAGCAAGGCATGGTGCACCTTACCGACCTGGCCCGCACGCCGGTGGTGAATATCGATGTGCGCGACCCCGTAGGCTCAACCCTCAGCCACGCCTGCCGCGAGGCCGGTGTGGGCCTGGTATCGGCCGTCACGGTGCAAACCTACCATGCAGCCCTGGCGCTGGCCCACCACGGCCTGGCCGTGGCCCTGGTGGACAGTTGCACCGCCCTGTCGGCCGACAGCACCAAGGTCGACGTGCTGGCGCTGGAGCCGCAGATCGTGGTGCCCATCAAGGCCTTGCGCGCGGTGAACCGCCCAAGCTCGCTGCTGGCCAGCGCGATGACGCAGTGTGTGCAGAAGGTGGTCGAAACGGCCTTGCACTGACGGCATCCTGGCCCAGCAATTCCTCGGCCAGCACCTGGGCCGTGCCAAACGCCAGTGTCAAGCCCAACGCCCCGTGCCCGGTGTTGAGCAGCAGGTTCTCCGGCCCCCGCGCCTGCCACCCCACCAGCGGCAGACCGGTGGGCGTGGCCGGGCGCATGCCGGTCCAGGGCTGCACATCGGCACCCGCCACGCAGTGCGGGAACAGCGCCCGGGTGCTGTCCAGCAGGCTCCGTATCCGCTCGGGCGGGATGCGGCCGTCCTGCCCCACCAGCTCGGCCATGCCCGCCACGCGCAGGCGGTGGCCGATGCGGGCGAACACCACCTTGCGCGCCGCGTCTGTCACGCTGACGCGCGGAGCGCTGTGGGGCGCATCGCCAATATCCAGGGTGATGCTGTAGCCCTTGAGCGGATACACCGGCACCTGCAGGCCCACCTGGCGGGCCAGTACCGGGCTGGCGCTGCCCAGGGCCAGCACAAACTGGTCGGCCTGCACCGTGCCTGCGGTTGTCTGCACGCTGCGGATGCGGGCCCCCTGGCGCACCACGCCCTGCACTTCGGCACCCAGCACAAATTTCACCCCGCGCTGCTGCAGCGCGGCATGCAGGCCCACGCAGACCTTTAGGCAGTCGGTGGCGCATTCGTCCGGGGTGTAGACCGCGCCGACCATGCGGGCCTGGTCGTGCTGCAGCGCGGGCTCCAGTTCCACACAGCGCTGCGGCGACACGACTTCCTGCACGCTGCCCAGGCCCTGCTGTAGTGCCACTTGCTGACCCGCTGCCGCCAGGGCCGCTGCGCTGCGGTACACCACCAGCTTGCCGGTGCGGCTGAAATCGCAGTCCAGCGCCAGGTCTTGCAGCATGGCCTCAAAACCCACCCGGCTGCGTGCCGCCAGTTGCAGCAGTTGGGCCGTGCTGCGGGCCGAGGTGCGGGCATTGCAGGCCCGCAAAAACGCCAGACCCCAGCGCCACTGCTGCACATCCCACTGGGGCTGCAGCTTCAGCGGCGAGTCGGCCGACAGCAAAAGCTTGGGCAGTTGCCGCCAGATGCCGGGGTCGGCCAGCGGCTGCACATAGCTGTAGCTGAGCTGGGCGCCGTTGCCGCCGCTGGCACCGGCACCGGGCGTGGCGCGGTCTACCACGGTCACCTCCAGCCCCTGCTGGCGCAGCACATAGGCCGTGGCCAACCCGACGATACCGGCCCCTAAAACACATACATGCATCTGCATTCACCCTGGTTGATCTTGCATCGACTGTAGGCAAACGCACTGGATCCGGCCAATGCCAAACGCCCCTGCATCCATCAGCAAAAGTTATGCCCGGCCACCCATAACTTTCGGTCATACCCTGCCCCGAAAACGGCACTGTCCCTGGTGGGCAGCTGCTCCTAAACTGCCCCCAGCCTACTCCCCACCACCTCCGCACCAAGGATCCCCATGCACGCAACTTCCCCTTTGTCCACCCTGGTTTTGGCCGTCGGCCTGGCCGCCACCCTGCCGGTGGGTGCCGACACCCTGCAAAAAATTACCGAGTCGGGCCAGATCACCCTGGCCTACCGCGAGTCGTCGGTGCCGTTCAGCTACCTGGCGGGCGGTAACACCCCCGAAGGCTTTGCGGTGGACATTGCCAACGCAGTGGCCGACGCGGTGAAGAAACAGCTGAAGAAACCCGACCTGAAAGTGACGCTGCAGGCCGTGACCTCGCAAAACCGCATCCCACTGCTGCAAAACGGCACCATCGACCTGGAGTGCGGCTCCACCACCAACAACACAGTGCGCGGCAAGGATGTGCAGTTCGCCATCAACCACTTCTATACCGGCACGCGGCTGCTGGTGAAGAAGACATCGGCCATCAAGAACTACGCCGACCTGGCCAAGAAAACCGTGGCCAGCACCTCCGGCACCACCAATGCGCAGGTGATCCGCAAGTACAACATCGAGAAAAACCTGGGCATGGAGATCCAGCTCGGCAAGGACCACGACGATGCGATGCTGCTGGTGGACAGTGGCCGGGCGGTGGCGTTCGCCATGGACGACATTTTGCTGTTCGGCCTGATCGGCAACGCCAAGAACCCCGCCGAATGGGAGGTGGTGGGCGACTCGCTGCAGGTCGAGCCTTATGCCTGCATGCTGCGCAAGGACGACCCGCAGTTCCAGCAGCTGGTCAACGGGGTCATTGGCGGCATGATGAAGTCCGGCCAGTTTGAAAAGCTCTACAACAAGTGGTTCATGTCGCCCATTCCCCCCAAGGGCCAGAACCTGAACCTGCCCATGGGCAAGGAGCTGCGCGACAACATCAAGGCCCTCAGCGACAAACCGGCTATCTGAGCATGCAGGTCGTCGGCATTCTGGGTGGCATGGGGCCCGCCGCCGGGGCAGACTTTGTGCGCCTGTTCGTGCAGTCCTGCGTGGAACATATGCAGGCCATCGGTATCACGGTCAGCGACCAGCGCTTCCCCGAGCACTGGCTGGCCCAGGTGCCGGTACCCGACCGCACCCAGGCACTGGCTAGCGACGCGCTCGGAGCGCAGCAGCCGCTGGAGCCCATGCTGCAGGCCCTGGGCCGCCTGGCGGCACTGGGCGCGCGTAGCGTGGCCATGCCCTGCAACACGGCCCATGCCTGGCACGGCCGTTTGCAAGACCGGTTTCCGCAGCTGGATGTGCTGCACATCGCCGACGAAATGGCCCGCACGCTGGCCGCCCGCCAGGTATCCGCCGCGGCCCTGATGGCCACCGAGGGCACCTACCGCAGCGGGGTCTACACGCAGGCCCTGGCCCGCGTCGGCGTGCCCTGCCACCTGCCCACGCCCGCCGAGCGCGCGCGCATCATGCAAGGCATTTACGACGGCGTGAAAGCGGGCAATATGGCGCTGGCGCAACGTTGCTTCAGCGAAGTGGCCCTGGCCCTGGCGCAACGCCACGGCGGTGCGGCCCTGGTGCTGGGCTGCACCGAGATTCCGCTGGCGCTGGACGGCCTGGCCCAGACTGCCGAGCTGCCGCTGTTCAACCCGGCCCGGGTGTTGGCCCAGGCCCTGGCGCAGCGGGCCTACGCCCCGGCCTGAACCCACCCGCCCGTGCCGTCCAGGGCGGGCGAGAGCGTTGCCGCACTCCAGCGCAGCGCCAGCGCTGCCGCCCGCCGCAGCACCTGCTGGACCTGCAAGCGCAGCAGCCGCTGGGCGCCGGGGTAGCGGGCCAGTTCGGGGCCGTCCCAGACGATCTCGGCGCGCACGGCCAGGTGCAGCAGGTCGCCGTTGTCAAAGTCAATGAACAGCAGGCCCGCCTGCGGCTGCAGCAGCAGGTTGCCCAGGGTGTTGAAAAAGTAGTTGCCCACCAGGTCGGGAACGGTCAGCCACTGTTGGCCTGCGGCGTCCAAGTCCACCCGCACAAAGCCGGGTTTGCCGCCGCGGTGGGACACATCCACACCATGGTCTCCCGCTAGCCCCGCGCCAGGATGGGCGCTGGCGATGAAGAAGGTATCGGCCCCCTGCACCAGGCGCAGGGCGGCGGCATCCAGCTGTGTGCCCCGGGTGGCCGGGGCCTCCACCCGCTCGGCAAGCACCGGCTCGCGGGCCTGGATGTACTTGGGGCAGTTGCCAAAGCTTTGCTCTACCGCCAGGCCAAAGCCGCCGCCGTACAGCGCGGTGACGCGGCCATTCACCCGGTTGCGCCGCCGGGTGTGGGGCTCGATGCCCAGCATGCCGATGGGCGCGCCCTCGGCCAAATTACGCGCCAGCGGGTCAACCGCGGCGGGCATGGCCTGCACCCGCAGCCGGGCGGCATCGGGTGAGCGGATGAAGCCCGGCGGCCCCGCCAGCACCGAGGCCCAGGGTTGGCCCTGCGCGTCCACGCTGCCCAGCACCACAAAGGGCAACTGGCCGAAAAAGTCGCGGTGCTGTTCGGGCATGTAGCTGCGGATCACGCGCGGCCCCACCTCGGCCATGCGCTGGGCCACGCCTGCGCGCTGCTGCAGGGCGACCTCCCCCGCGTGGAAGGCAGCGGGAACAGGGGTGTTCATGCCAGTAACCCAATGCGGCTGCGCACCATGGGCACAAAGCCCGGCAGGGCCTCGATGCGGGCCAGCCAAGCGCGTATCCGGGGGTACGGCGCCAGCGAGACGTTGCCCTCGGGCG